>DATNAM010000068.1:0-21074 GCA_035572595.1 Gemmatimonadaceae bacterium | reverse complement strand
TGCGTTAGGCACGCCGAGTCGCCGGCGATCGTCGCCGCCGTCAAGGCGGCGCAGGCCGCAACCGTGCAATACGTCGAGACGCCGATCGGCCACACGTCGGTCGCATGGCGCGGCGATTCGGCGCGCGTGCGCGACACGCCGCTCATCGACTTCGTGCTCGACGTCGAGCGGCGCGCCGCGCATGCGGACCTCGCATCCACCTCGGCATTCTCGCTCGACGCGTCGCTCGACTCGGGCGCGATTACCATCGCCCAAGTCGCGCGCCTCTATCCGTACGACAACACGCTGAAATCCGTGCGCATCACCGGCAAGCAGCTGCGCGACTATCTGGAATTCAGCGCGCGGTACTTCGGCCAGTTCGGGTCCGGCGCGCCGGCGGTGAATGTCCGGATTCCCGGATACAACTTCGACATCGTGTCGGGCGCAGGGTATACCATTGATGTGTCGCGACCCGTGGGCTCGCGCATCACATCGCTCACCGTGCACGGCAAGCCGGTGGCCGACGGCGACAGGTTCACGATGGCGGTGAACAACTATCGCCAGTCGGGCGGCGGTGGATACGCCATGCTGCGCGGCGCGCCGGTCGTGTACGACGGACAGACCGAGATCCGGCAGCTCTTGATCGACGCCGTCAAGCAACGCGGGCGCCTCGATCCGGTCGCCTACGCCACGCCTAACTGGACGCTCGTTCCCGCCGCCGCCCGCGACTCGGCGTACGCGGCGATGCATCGCCAGCCGCGGGAAGGCGAGGTGGCCGCCCGCCGCGGCTTCGCGCCCATCGAGCGGCGCGTGCGTATCGAGCCGCCGCGGCTGCCGGTGCGCGTCGCCATGCCGGCCGATTCCGGCGCGCATTTCGTTCGCCTTCGCATCATTTCCACCAACGATTTTCACGGTGCGCTCGATCCGATTGCCGAGGGCGGCGGTACGCAGGGCGGTGCCGACGCGATGGCCGCCACCATCGAGCGCGCCGAACGCGATTGCTCGCCGCCCTCGTGTTCGTCGCTGCTCGTGGACGCGGGCGACCTGTTCCAGGGATCGGCCGCATCGAATCTGGCGTTCGGCGCGCCGGTCGTCGCGCTGTACAATCGGTTAGGCTACGCCGCGACCGCGATCGGCAACCACGAATTCGATTGGGGCGTGGACACGCTGCGCGCGCGCATGCGCGGTGCGCGCTTCGCCATCCTGGCCGCAAACGTGCGCGACCTCAGCGGCCACATGCCCTCGTGGGCGCGCGATGACACCATCATCGACCGCGGCGCGCTCAAGATCGGCATCGTCGGCGTGATCGGACCGGAGACGTACACCAGCATCATGCCGGCGCGCGTGACGACCCTGCGTTTCGACGATCCGGCGCCGATCATCGACTCGCTCGCCCGGTCGCTCCGGGCGCGCGGCGTCGACGTGGTGGTGGTGCTCGCGCACAGCGGTGCGTTCTGCGATGCGGGCGGCGAGACCGGCTGCCACGGCGCGATCATCGATCTCGCCAAGCGCCTAACGGAGCCGGTGAACGCGATCATTTCGGGCCACACGCACTCGCTCGTCGACACGCGGGTCGGCCGCGTCCCGGTGGTGCAGGCCCGGTCGTCGGGGCGCGCGGTGGCGGTGCTGGACCTCGCCATCGCCCCAACGGCCGCGCGCGATTCGGTGCTGTCGCAGGTCGTGCTGGACGCGGCCGCGAGCGGCGCCCCGTCCGCCGCCGCCCATTCGATCGTCCGCGCCGCCGACGCCTCCGTTGCCGGTGTGGAGCAGCGCCGCGTGGCCGCGCTCGCCGCGCCGATGCCGCGCAGCGGACCGCAGTATGCGTTAGGCAATCTCATCGCCGATGCCCAACGCTGGGCCGGGAAGGCCGACGTCGCCGCCGTCAACAACGGCGGGATCCGCCAGGACCTGCCGGCCGGCCCCGTCACGTGGGGCGCGCTCTTCGCCGTGCAGCCCTTCGGCAACGCCCTCCGCCGCATCACCGTGCCCGGGAGCGCGCTGCGCGCCTACCTGGAAACGGTAGTGAGCGCGGGCGGCGAGCCGCGCTCGCACGTGAGCGGCGTCGCGCTGGCGTTCGACATGTCGCGGCCGGCCGGCTCGCGCCTCGTGTCCGCCCGACTCCCGACCGGCGCCGAGTTGCGCGACGACGCGCGATACACGATCGTCCTCAACGACTTCATGGCGACCGGCGCCGAGGGCGGCATTCTGACCCGGGCCGCCGTGGCCGACGAGCCGATCGCGGACGACGACCTCGATGCGCTCGTGGCATACCTGTCGTCGCGGCCCCAGCCGGTCGCCGCGCCTAACGATACCCGCATCACGATTTCGCGCCAATGACCGATCGAATGACCGTATTCGTGAACGCCGCGCGCGTCGAGGTTCCACCATCGGCCACGGCGCTCGACGCCGTGCGCACGTGGAACGCCGATGCCGCCGCCGAAGTGGAGCAGGGCACGCGCGCGCTCACCGACAGCCGCGGACTCGCGCTCGCCGCAAACGCGCCGCTCTACGCGGGTGCCATCATGCGCGTGGTCGCCGCACGCGACCGCGCCTCAGACGACGCCGACCTCCTCCACTGACGTGCCCGCGATCACCCGAGAGTTGCTGCGCGCGCTCCCCAAGGCGGAGCTCCACTGCCATCTCGATGGCAGCATCCGGCCGTCGACGCTCATCGACCTGGGTCGCGAGTACAAGCGACCGATGCCCGCGCCCGACGCCGACGCGCTCGCCGAGCACATGGTGGTGCGCGACGCGCACAACCTCGAGGACTACCTCGCGCGCTTCGCCACCACGCTCTCGGTGCTCCAGCACGCCGACGCGCTCGAGCGCGTGGCGTACGAGCTCATCGAAGATGCGGCGCTCGACGGCGTGCGCTACATCGAGATGCGCTTCGCGCCGGTGCTCAACACCCGGAGCGGCCTTTCGTTAGGCGAGACGGTGGATGCTACCCTCCGCGGCATCGCCCGCGGCGAGCGCGACCACGGTACGCGCGGACGCGTCATTCTCTGCGGGCTGCGCCAGCTGTCGCCCGACGTCTCGCTGGAGCTGGCGCGCCTCGCGGTCGCCTACCGCGATCGCGGCGTCGTCGGCTTCGATCTCGCGGGCGCCGAACGCGACCACCCGGCGCGCGACCACGCCGCGGCGTTCGCGCTGGCGCACCGCAACGATCTGGCCCTCACCGTCCACGCCGGCGAGGGCGACGGGCCGGGCTCCGTTAGGCAGGCGGTCCACGACTGCGGCGCCGACCGCCTCGGACACGCTACGCGCCTGATCGAGGACGAGCGCCTCACGCGCTTCGTGAACGACCGCCGGATCGCGCTCGAAGTCTGCATCACGAGCAACGTCCAGACCCGCGCCGTGGCCAGCTACGACGCACACCCGGTGCGCCAGTACTTCGACCGCGGCATGAACGTCGTGCTCAACACCGACAACCGTCTCATGAGCGGCACCACGCTCACCGATGAGTACCTCCACGCGGCGCGCCACCTCGGCTTCACGTTCGCCGAGCTCGCGACCATCGCCCGCAACGGGTTCGCGAGCGCGTTCACATCGTGGGCCGATCGCACGGCCATGCTGGCCGAGGCCGACCGCGAGATTGCGCGCCTCGCCGCCTGTCCATGACCGCGGCCGATGCGCAGGCCGCGGCCGGACAGGCCATCGTTGCGTTAGGCGAACGACTCGCGGGCTGGACGCCCCGCGCGGCCCTCATCCTGGGCTCCGGACTGGGCCGCCTCGCCACCCGCATCGACGCCCGGCTCGATCTCCCGTTCCACGAGGTGCCGGGATTCCCCGGAACCACGGTGCACGGCCATTCGGGCCGGGTGGTCGCCGGCACGCTCGACGGCATTCCGGTTCTGGCGTTCGCCGGACGGTGGCACCTGTACGAGGGCTACGGGCCGGCCGCGGCCGCGCTGCCGGTGCGCGTCGCCCATGCGTTAGGCGCGCGGACGCTGTTCGTGAGCAACGCCGCGGGCGGCATTCGCCGCTCGCTCCGCGCCGGCGACCTCATGGTGATCCGCGATCACATCAATTTGATGTGGCGCAATCCACTCGCCGGACCCGTGGCCGCGCACGAAACGCGCTTCCCCGACATGTCGGCGCCGTACGATCCGGCGTTGGTCGCCGAGCTGCGCGCCGCCGCGGCGTCGATCGGCATCGCGTTGGGCGAAGGCGTGTACGCGGCGGTGGCCGGCCCCTCGTACGAGACCCCCGCCGAAATCCGGATGCTCGAGCGGTTGGGCGCCGACGCCGTCGGCATGTCCACCGTGCCCGAGGTGATCGCCGCCCGCGCGCTCGGCCTTCGCGTGGCCGGCGTGTCGCTCATTGCGAACCCGGCCGCGGGACTCGGCGGCGCGCCGCTGGATCACGCCGAGGTCCTCGCCGCGGGCGAGCGGGCCGCCGCCGATTTCGAACGCCTGGTGCGCGCCTTCGTCCGCCGCGCGGCAGGCTCACCGGCCTGACGTCAGGCGAAGTGGTTGAGCGGCCCGCGTCCGGTGCCCAAGCCCGGCGCGCCCGCGATCGCGCGGTGCACGAAGTCGAGCGACGTTTCCACCGCGCGCTCGAGCGGCAGGCCTAACGCAATGTGCGCGGCGATCGCCGCCGACAGCGTGCACCCCGTCCCGTGCGTGTGCCGCGTGTCGATCCGCCGGTGCCGGAAGGTCCGCGCCGCGCGCCGGTCGCCGTCGTACAGGACGTCCACCACATCGTCGCCGTCCACGTGTCCGCCCTTCACCAGCGCGGCCCGCGCGCCTTCGTCCACCAGGCGCCGCGCCGCGCGCTCCTGGTCCGCCGGCGACGCCACGTCCTCCCCCGTCAACACCATCGCCTCCTCAGCGTTAGGCGTGATGAGGTCGCACAGCGGCAACAGCGACGAGCGCAGCGCCCCCACCGCGTCGCGCTCGAGCAGCGCGTCGCCCGAGGACGCCACCATCACCGGATCCAGCACGTATGGATTGAGCCCGTGCGCACGCACCGCCGCCGCCACCGCCCTGATCACGTCCGACGTACCCAACATCCCGCTCTTGATCGCGTCGGGTCTCAGATCGGTTGCCACCGCCTCGATCTGCGCCGCCACCAGCGACGCCGGAAGCGCCGCCCATTCGCGCACCCCATGCGTGTTTTGCGCCGTCACCGCCGTGATGGCCGACGTCCCGAACAGCCCGAACCGGTGAAAGGTCTTGAGATCGGCCTGAATCCCGGCTCCGCCGCCCGAGTCGGACCCCGCAATCGTGAGGACAACGCGCATGGGCGTATGATGCCCCTCGCCCGGGCGCCCAACAACCGGCCCCGAGTGACGCGCGCGACGTTGGGCCGTCAGCCTAGGCAGGCGGTCCGCAGCACAACCAATCGCAGCCCCACCTCCGTTGCCACCACCGGGTTCCGTCATGAATACGCCGCGCACCAATGTCCTGATCATTGCCGACAGGCTCGACGGCGCCCAAGCCGTGAGCGACCGACTGGGACCCGGTGATCCACTTACGCCCGGGTTCGAGGTGCTGCAGCCCCCGCTCGCGCCGGCCGAGGGCATCTCGCGCCTCGCGCGCGGCGGCGTCGATGTGCTGGTGCTCGACATGACGGAATCGGCCGACTTAGGGCTGGACACGGTCCGTCGCGCGCGCGTCGAGGCGCCGGACATCCCGGTCGTCCTGCTCGCCCCGCCGGGCACGTCCAACGAGTCGATTGGCATCCGCGCCGCCGAAGCCGGTGCGCAGGACGTCGTCACCCGCGACCAGCTGGACGCCGGCGACCTGCGGCGCGTGCTGCGCTATGCGATCGAGCGGCATCGGCTTCAGGCCACGCTTCGCCAGCTCGCGCTGAGCGACGAGCTCACCGGCCTCTACAATCGCCGCGGGTTCCTCGCGCTCTGCGAGCACCACCTCAAGCTCGCGCACCGCATGCGCGGACTGATGCTCGCCGTGGTCGACATCGACCGGCTGCGCGACATCAACCAGCGGTTCGGACGCGACGAAGGCGACCGCGCGATCATTGCCGCGGCCGGCGCGCTCCGCACCACGTTTCGCGCCTCGGATGTCGTGTGTCGGTTGGCCGGCGACGACTTTGCCACTCTGGTGCTCGACGCCACCGAGGACGCGCTCCACGCCGTCACGCCGCGCCTCCGCGCGTGCGTCGAGCGGCACAACGCCGCCCAACGCGACCGCGCGTACGCGCTGTCGCTCACCATGGGTGTCGTCCGCTTCGAGCCGCACGCCGTCCCACCGATCGAGGAGCTCCTCGTTCGCGCCGGCGAGGAGCTCGCGGCGCGCAAGGCCGCGCGCGCCGCCTAACTGCGCGGCAGGCCCTTCACGCGATTCTGGAAGTCGTGGAATGCCTGCGTGTCTTGCGTTAGGCCTTTGAGCAGGGACGGGTCGAGCTGGTCGATCAGCTTCTGCGTGTCGGCGATGCGGCTCTGTTCCGTGGGATGCGTCGCGAACCAGGTTTGCACGACCGACGGATCCGATTGCTGCTCCGCCAGCAGCTTCTGAAACATCGAAGGCAGGCCGTGTGGATCGATGCCCGCGCGCGTCACGTACGTCACCGCGCTCTCGTCGGCCTGCTGCTCATCCTGACGGCTGAACTTCGCGAACACGGCGGTGCCGGCCACGTTGATCGCTGCGCCTGTCGCCGGATCGTTGCACACGTTGGTCAGGATGCAGCCCACGGCTAACCCCAAGCTGGCGCCCTGCTGCTTCTCAATTAGCTTCACCGAGTGGCGATGAATTACGTGGCCGATCTCGTGGCCGAGCACGCCCGCCAACTCATCCATCTTGTCCGCCTGCTCGATCAGCCCTCTGTTCACGTAGATGTACCCGCCGGGAAGGGCGAACGCGTTTACGTCCTTGGTGTTCACCACGAAGAAGTGCCACTGCAAATTCCGGTTGTCCGATAGCTCCGCGATCGAATCGCCAAGCGCGTTCACGTACCGATTGACCTCGTCGTCTTGAATGATCGGTAGCTGTTTGTTGACTTCCGCCGACTGCTGCTCGCCGAGTTGAACTTCCTGCTGCGTGGAGATCGTCGCGCACGCTGAGAGCAACAGTATCAGCCCGCTCCATCCGAGTCGCCGCATGGCCCGCTCCCGGTTTCGAATTCACAGAGCGTCTGGGCAAGAGCTGTTCCGCTCGCTTCGCATCCCGCGGGCGTGACGCTGCTCACCCTTGCACGCGATCTCAAGCGACGCAAAGCGCGCGAGCGGAACACGCGCTTCGTTGCCGAAGGCGTGCGCGCGGTCGAAGAGTTGGTTCGCTCTCCCATTCATCTGGTGGGTGCGCTGGTTTCGCCGGCGCTGATCGACACCCCGCGCGGTGCCGCGCTCCTCGAATCGCTTCGCACGACGGGCGTCCCGCTGCTCGAGGTAGCCGACGGCGATTTCACCACCGCGGCGAGCACGGATTCGCCGCAGGGTATCCTGATGGTCGCCGACATCCCGCAGCGCGATCTCTCGCAGCTCTCGTTCGGCGACAGGACGCGCATACTGGTGCTCGATGCGGTGCAGGACCCGGGGAACGTCGGGACCCTCATCCGGACCGCCGCCGCTCTGGGCGTCGCGGCCACGCTGGCGATGCCCGAAACCGTTGACCTGTGGAACGCCAAAGTCGTCCGTAGCGCGATGGGCGCGCTGTTCCGGCATTCGGTGCTTGCGTGCACGTGGCAGGAATTCGACGCGGTGCGCGCCGTTCACCGCCTGTCGTGTTGGGCCGCCGACGCAGCGGGCGAGTCCATCGATCGAGTACAAGGTTCGGGGCCGATTGCGCTCGTCGTCGGCAATGAAGGTGCAGGGATCTCGACCGAAGCCCAACGCCGCGCCGATCGCCGCGTCGCCATACCGATTGCGCCGGACGTCGAGTCGCTCAACGTTGCCGTGGCAGCCGGAATTCTCCTCTACCAACTTCGAGCGTGATGCAAGTGTCCGCCGCCAACGGTTCGATCATGCCGGGCGTGTTCGCCTTCGTATTCGGCGCGGTCATCGGGTCGTTCCTCAACGTGTGTGTCTCTCGGTGGCCCAAAGAGCTATCGGTGGTGAGCCCGCGTTCGCGCTGCCCCAAGTGCGGCCATCAGATCACGTGGTGGGAAAACATTCCGCTGGTGAGTTGGGTGCTGCTCCGCGCCAAGTGCCGCGAATGCAAGCAGCCGATCTCCGCCGTGTATCCGTTGGTCGAGCTGGTGGTTGCGCTCGGGTGGCTGGCCGCGATGCTGCAGTTCGGCCCCACGCTCACGGCGCTTCGCGTTGCCGTGTTCGGGACGATTCTCCTTGGCATCATGCTGACCGATGCGACCGCGTACGTGATTCCCGACGGATTCACGGCGTTCGGCCTGGCGTGGGCCTTGGTGATGGCGATCGCGGCAGCCGTGATGCGCGAAACTTCGGTGTTCGCCAACCTGTATGATTCAGCAATAGGGGCGTGTGTCGGCGCCGGGGTGATCGCCATCGTCGGTTGGCTGGGCGAAATGGCGTTCAAGAAGGAAGCGATGGGCTTTGGCGACGTGACGCTGATGGCCATGATCGGTGCGCATTTAGGCATCGGCCGCACGTTTCTGACTGTATTTTTCGGTGCCGCACTGGGTGCGGTGATCTTTTTGGTGGTGGTGTTTCCGATCGCGTACGTGCGCAGCCGGCGCGCCGGCGTCGAGTTCGACGCGCCGCTCGTTCCCTTCGGTGTGTTCCTGGCGCCCGCCGCCATGATCGCGCTGCTGTGGGGCGGTCCACTCATCGCGTGGTATCGAGGACTAACGGGACTCTGATGTTGGGCGACGTTCTGGGGTCGGATGACCAGGCACTTTCGCGCACCACGCGCGATCTTACCGCCGAAGCGCGCGCGGGCCGGCTCGAGACGGTCCGCTGCCGCGACGACGAGATCGCGCGCGTCGTGGACATCCTGCTGCGCCAGAGCAAGAACAATCCGGCGTTAGTCGGGCCGGCCGGCGTCGGCAAGACCGCCATCGCCGAAGGGCTCGCCCAACGGATTGCGTCGGGCGACGTGCCCCTCGCGCTGCGCGCGGTGCGATTGCTGGCGCTCGACCACGTGGCCCTCCTCGCCGGCACCATGTACCGCGGACAGTACGAAGAGCGGCTGCGCGACATCGTGAGCGCGGCGTCGGCGGATCCCAACATCGTCTTGTTCATCGACGAGCTGCACAATCTGATCGGGCAGGGCACGGCCATGGGCGCGGCAATGGACGCCGCGAACATGCTCAAACCCGCGCTCGTGCGCGGCGAGTTCCGCGTGATCGGCGCGACGACGCAAGACGAATACGATCACTGGGTGCGCGGCGATCCGGCGCTCGAGCGGCGCTTTCAGCGCATCGCCGTGCGTGAGTTGTCGGTGGAGCAGACGCTCGAGGTGCTGCACGCGCGCAAGGAACGGCTCGAGCGTCACCACAACGTGGCGATCGCGGAAGAGGCATTGGTGGCGAGCGTCGCGCTCACCGATCGCTACGTCACCGATCGCGCGCGCCCCGACCGCGCGATCGACGCGTTGGACGAAGCGTGCGCACACACGCAAGCGGTGGCGCGATACCCGAGCGATCTCGAGGCGCTCATCGTGGAGCGCCGCCACCTCGTTAGGCTCGCCGAGCGCGACGTCGCCGCGGCGCCGCGGCCCGCGGCGCGCCCGATGGTCGAAGAGCGCGACGCAGTCGATGATCCGATCGAGCGCATGGCGCGCGGCGGCATCGCGGCGCTCGAGCGCTTCGGCGCCGAGCTCGAAGCGGCGTTCACCGGCCAGCGCGCGCCGGCGCCGGATCCCGCGCCCGAGCCGGCGCCCGCCGCGGCCGGACCGGCCGCCGAGCCTTCGCCTAACGGACAGCCGGCGGCGCCGGCTTCGCGCGCGCCGCGCGTGGTGCCCGAGGCGCGGTCGCGCCTCGCCCTCCTCGAGTCCGAGCTCACGCGGCGCTTCATCGAAGTGGGACTCGTCGTGCGCGCCCACGATGTCGCGCGCGTCGTTGCCGTCGCCACCGGACAGGACGTGCAATGGACACAGTGAAGGCCGCGCGGCGCTTCCTTGGCGCCGCGCTGTGCATCGCCGCCCTCGGCGCGTGCGCGCACAAGAACGAGGTGACGGCGAGCGGACCCTACGCCCGCGACGTCGCCGAGGACATTCCGATCATCGAGCGCGGTACCGGCCTCACGTTCAAGAAGCCGCCCGTGCTCGAGATGCGCACCAAGGCCCAGGTCCGCCAGTTTCTCGAGGCGCAGTTCACGGACCATCTCACCGACCAGGAAGTGCAGGGGCAGTCGATCTTCTACAAACGGTTAGGCCTGCTCCCCGACACGCTCGACCTCAAGGCGTTCATGCTCGACCTGCTCACCGAGCAGGTCGCCGGCTTCTACGATCCGCATAGCAAGGTGCTCTACGTCGTCGACAGCGCGCCGCCCGATGAAGTCGGATTCGTCATCCAGCACGAGCTCGTCCACGCGCTGCAGGACCAGTACGTCAACCTCGATTCGCTGCAGCACGTCCACAACGAGAACGATCGCGCACTGGCGGCGCAGGCGGTGATCGAAGGGCAAGCGACGCTCGTGCCGATTCAGGCCACACTTGGTCCGGGGGCCGGGCTGCCGGGCGGATGGGATCGCGTGCGCGACATGATTCGCGACAGCCGTGCGAACGGCATGGCCGAGTTCCATGCGGCGCCCGAGCTGCTGCAGGAGACGTTGATCTTCCCGTATCTGAGCGGCGCCGAATTCGTGCGCGACTTCGAGCTGCGGATGCCGGGCAAGCAGCCGTACGGTCCCAACATGCCGACGTCCACGTCGCAGGTGCTGCACCCGACCACTTTCTTCACCAAGCGGCAGGAGCCGTTGGATGTCGAGTTTCCCAAGCCGTCATCGGGTACGGTCACCTATTCGGATGATGTCGGCGAATTCGAGACGCGCCTTTTCCTGTTCCAGTTTCTGCAGGTGCAGAACGCCTCGATGCGCGGCGCGGCCGGTTGGGCGGGGGATCAGTACGAAGTGATCACGTTCCCATCCGGCGACGGCATTGCGTGGCTGACGCTCTGGAACACGGCCGTGCAATCGGCGGAGTTCGGCAACGACGTCGAGGACATCATTGGCCGGCGGTTCAACAAGCCGGCGGGGAAGGACACGCCGGCGGGGAAGGTCTACTCGCTGCCTAACGGGCGGACGATCACGCTGTGGGGCGGCACGGTGGATGGCCACCCGGCGGTGCTCTACACCGACCTGCCGTCCCGCGAGTCGCCGGCCGTGGTCCGCCTCGACAAGGTCAGAGTCACCGCCGCGCCGCTCTAGGCGCGCACCGTTAGGCGCGCGCCGCGCCGACGGCGGGCCGCTCCACCGCCACCGTTCGATTCGCCGCCTCGCGCTCCGGCGCCGCCGGCTGATCGGCGGGCTGCGCGACGACCGGCTGCAAGAGCGCCAGCCGGAACACCTCGTCCATCGTCGACGCGAACGTGAAGGCCATGTTCGTGCGCATCTCGTCCGGCACGTCGCGCAGATCCTTCTCGTTCATCTTGGGCAGGATCACTTCGCGCAGGCCCGCGCGGTAGGCGGCCATCATCTTCTCCTTCACGCCGCCGATCTCCAGCACCTTGCCCCGCAGCGTCACTTCGCCCGTCATCGCCAGGTCGCGCCTGACGGGACGCTCCGACAGCGCGCTGGCGATCGCCAGCGTCACCGTGATGCCGGCGCTCGGTCCGTCTTTGGGCACCGCGCCCGCCGGCAGGTGGATGTGCAGATCGAACTCGCGGAACATCTTCTCGTCGATGTCCAGCTGCTTGGCCCGCGAGCGCACGTACGAGTACGCCGCGTCCACGGACTCGCGCATCACGTCGCCTAACTGACCGGTCACGATGAGGCGGCCCGTGCCCGGCAT
Organism: Gemmatimonadaceae bacterium; assembly: GCA_035572595.1. Taxonomy (GTDB): domain Bacteria; phylum Gemmatimonadota; class Gemmatimonadetes; order Gemmatimonadales; family Gemmatimonadaceae; genus JADGGM01. The sequence goes on along the minus strand of DATNAM010000068.1, from coordinate 9,264 downwards.
CTTGAGCGCCTCGATGATCATGAGGTCGCCGCCCGTCGCCGTCCACGCCAGCCCCGTCACCGCTCCCACCTCGGGCTCCTTCTCCGCTTCCTCGCGCGCGTAGCGCGGCACGCCCAACAGCTCCTCCACCTTGGGCATGTCCACGATCCACGCGCCCTCTTCTCCCTCGGCCTTGCGCAGCGCGCGCTTCCGCATGATGGCCGCGATGTTCCGCGAGAAGCCGCGCAAACCGGCCTCGCGCGAATACCCGCTCGAGATGAAGCCCAACACCTCGTCCGTGAACTGCAGCTCCTTGTCGGTGATGCCGTGCTCCTCGAACAGCTTCGGCAACAGGTACCGCCACGCGATCTCGACTTTTTCTTCGATCGTGTAGCCGGCAATGCGAATCACTTCCATGCGGTCGCGCAACGGCGCCGGTATGTCGAACAGGTTGTTCGCCGTGCAGATGAACAGCACCTGCGACAGGTCGAACGGCAGATTGACGTAGTGGTCCACGAACCCGTGGTTCTGCGACGGATCGAGCACCTCGAGCATCGCCGCCGTCGGATCGCCCGCCATGCCGCCCGACGTCATCTTGTCGATCTCGTCGATCATGAGCACCGGGTCTTTCACCGCCACGCGCCGCAGCGATTGCAGCAGCAGTCCGGGCATCGCGCCCACGTAGGTCCGGCGGTGCCCGCGGATTTCGGCTTCATCGCGCACGCCGCCCACCGAAATCCGGTAGAACGCGCGTCCGATCGACGACGCGATCGCTTCGCCTAACGACGTCTTGCCGGTGCCCGGAGGGCCGACGAAGCACAGGATCGGGCCGTGCGGATCGCCGCCGCGCAGTTGCCGCACCGCCAGATACTCGCGGATGCGTTCCTTCGCTTCGCCCAACCCGTAGTGCTTGGCGTCCAGCGCTTCCTGCACCTTGGGCAGCGTGATCGTGTCGGCGCCCGACGTGGTCATCCACGGCAGCGACAACAGCCAGTCGAGGTACGTGCGAATCACCTGATACTCGCTCGACGCCGGCGACAGCATGCGCAGCCGCTCCGTCTCGCGCCGCGCTTCGTGCGCCGCCTTCTCCGGCAGCCGCGCTTCCTCGATCTTCTTCAGAATGTCCATCGCGTCTTTCTCGCCTGGATCGGCTTCGCCTAACTCGGCTTGAATGGCGCGGAGTTGCTGGCGCAGATAGAACTCGCGTTGATGCTGTTCGATCTTCACCTCGGTCTGGCGCTTGATGTCTTCCATCACGCGCGCCCGCGCCACTTCGCGCTCGAGGCGGCCTAACACGAACCGGATCCGGTCGCCGATGTCCAGCCGCTGCAGCACCTCGTCCTTCTCCGAGATGCGCAGGTTCATGTTCGTCGCCGCGAGGTCCGCGAACCGACCCGGGTCCGACATGTTCATCTTGAGGATCGCCGGTACCTCATCCGGGATGCGATCCACCAGTTCGGCTAACGTCTCGGCCGCCGCCACCAGCCGCGCCATCAGCTCCTCGCCCTCGATCGGGTCGAGCGGCGTCTCCTTGGCCGGCTTGATGACCGCCACGGGGTAGGGCTCGCGCGCGACCACCGACTCGACCACGATGCGCCGCAACCCTTGCAGCGTGATCTGAATCGTGTCGCCCGGCAGGTTGATGCGCTCGTGCACGCGCGCCGCCACGCCCACGCGCCCCACGAAGGCGTCCGCGTTGATCGGTTCGTCGTGATCGCCCGTGGCGACGAGCAACCCCACGATGAGCCCGGGCTCGTCGTTGCCCCGAATGATCGACAGGTTTTCGGGAGCGCCCATCTGCACCGCGATCGTGCCCAGCGGATAGACAATCGTCGACCGCAACGCCATGAGCGGCAGGGTCGGCGGCAGCTCCGAGCGAAGAATCTCTTCCTTGCGCTGTGTGCGAGCCATTTCGGTTGGATGGAGAGAACCTATGTAACACGACGAGCCGCATACACCGGCGGCACGCGGCGCTTGAGGGCGCAGGGTCTGCGCTTGGCGAGCTCTTGGTCAAGGGATAACTACAGGAATACTAGGGAATGGGGATGATCGCTGCAGTGCACATTTCAAGCGCAGTGCCGCACCCTCGTGGATGCCGCCACGCGCGTCTCCGATGCGCCCGCCGTCGCATCGAATCGATCACCCCCATCTCTTGCATCCTTGTAGTTATCCTCTTGAGCAACGTCGGAGGAGCGCATCAGGTGCAGGGCCACCACTTGGCGGTCGACCATCGTTGAACTCAATGATACGTCGATCTATCTTTCACGGCTATGTTTGACGAGCTGAGTGAGAAGCTGGACTCCGTGTTCGCGCGCTTGCGCGGCCGCGGCGTCCTGTCGGAAGCCGACATCAAGGAAGGGCTGCGCGAAGTCCGGCGCGTCCTCCTCGAAGCCGACGTCAATTTCCAGCTCACCCGCGAATTCCTCGAGCGCGTCGAGCAGAAAGCCGTCGGCGTCTCCGCCCTCCGCACTGTCTCTCCCGGACAGCAACTCGTCAAGATCGTCCACGACGAATTGGCGGCAATGTTGGGCGAACGGCGCGAAGGCCTGCGCATGAGCACCGTCCCGCCCACCATCGTGCTCATGGTCGGACTGCAAGGATCCGGGAAAACCACCACCGCCGCCAAGCTCGCCCGCCGATTGGCCGCCGAAAACCGCCCAACTCGGTTGGTCGCGGCCGACGTCTATCGACCGGCCGCCATCGACCAGCTCGAGACGTTGGGCGCGCAGATCGGCGCCCCGGTCACCGTCGACCGCGGCACCACCGACGTCGTCAAGATCGCCAAGAAAGGCATCGATGACGCGCGCCGAGCCCGCGAGCGCGTCGTCATCATCGACACCGCCGGCCGCCTCCAGATCGACGACGACATGATGCGCGAGCTGTCGCGCCTCAAGGATGCGGTCCACCCCGACGAGATCCTGCTCGTCGCCGACGGCATGACCGGCCAGGACGCCGTCCGCATCGCCAAAGGCTTCGATGATGCGTTGGGCATCACCGGCGTCGTCCTCACCAAAATGGACGGCGACGCGCGCGGCGGAGCGGCCCTCTCGATCTACGGCATCACCAAGAAGCCGATCAAGTTCATTGGGTTAGGCGAAAAAACGGACGCCCTCGAGGAGTTCCACCCCGACCGCATGGCCGGGCGCATCCTCCAGATGGGCGACATCGTCACCTTCGTCGAGAAAGCCCAGGAATCGTTCGACGCCGAAGAAGCGAAACGCCTCGAGAAGAAAGTCCGCAAGGAAGGCTTCGACCTCGAGGACTTTCTCTCCAGCATGAAGCAGATCCAGCGCCTCGGCCCGCTCGAGGGATTGCTCAAGCTGCTCCCCGGCGTCAACGCCAAGATGCTCAAGCAGGCCAAGCTCGATCCCAAACGGCTCAAGCACGCCGAAGCGATCGTGCTCTCGATGACGCGCGCCGAGCGCAAGACACCGGGTATCATTAATGGGTCGCGACGGCTGCGCATCGCCAAAGGCGCCGGCCGCCCGATCAGCGAAGTGAATCGCCTGCTCGATCAGTTCCGCGACATGCAGAAGGCGATGAAGCGCATGCAGAAGGAGGGCCGGCCGCCCGGGATGGCGTTCGGCCGGTAGCGTTAGGCCCGGGTGCGGTCCGGATCTCCCGGATGCGCGATGAGCCCGGTGCAGGGGAGTCACACTCGTCTCGAAGGAGCATGGCACCATGGCCGTGAGAATTCGCCTCCGCCGCGTTGGGCGGAAAAAGCAGCCCGTGTACCGCATCGTCGTCACCGATTCGCGCAGCCCGCGCGACGGCCGCTTCATCGAGACGATCGGCAGCTACAACCCGCGCCAGAGCGAATCGGCGCTCCAGCTCGAGATCGAGCGCGCCGACTACTGGTTAGGCGTGGGCGCGCTGCCCAGCGACACCGTCCGCTCGCTCCTCCGGAAAGCGGGACTCCTCAAGGCGCGCCACGAGAAGCGCCTCGCGGCGCGCCGCCAGGGCAGCGCCGTGCCGGTGCGCGACACGGAGTAGCGTGGGCGCGCCCCCTCCCGAGCTCCTCATCGTCGGGCGGCTGCGCAAGGCACACGGGATCCGCGGGGCCCTCGTGGTCCAGCCCCTCACCGACGCGCCGGACGCGGTCTTCGCGGCCGGCCGTCGTCTTCTCGTGGGCACGCCTAACGGAGACCCGGACCCCGCCGGCCGCGCCCTCGTCGTCGAATCCGCCCGCGCCCAGCCGGACGGCTCGGTCATCGTCCAATTCGAGGGCGTCGCCGACCGCACCGCCGCCGAACGCTGGCGCGACCGCTACCTCCTCGCCCACGCCCACGAGCTCGAGCCGCCCGCCGACGGCGAAGTCTACGTCCACGAGCTGCCCGGCATGACGGTCGAGCGCCCGACCGGTGAGTCGTTAGGCACGGTGGCCCAGGTGATCGAGCTGCCGCAGGGGCTGGCCCTCGAAATCACCAACGGCGCCACCACCGGCCTCCTCCCCTTCCACGCCGAGTTCGTCCGCCGCGTCGATCGCGCGGGCCGGCGCATCGTCGCCGACCCGCCTAACGGACTGTTCGAATGACGCTCCGCATCGACATCGTCACCATCTTCCCGGAGTTCTTCGCCGCGCCCCTGGGCTTGAGCATCCCCGCGCGCGCGGCGGCCGCCGGCGGCGTCGCTTACCACGTCGTCGACCTCCGCGACTTTACCCACGACAAACACCGCACCGTGGATGACTATCCCTTCGGCGGCGGCCCGGGCATGGTCATGAAACCGGAACCGTTCTTCGAAGCGGTCGAATCGCTCGCGCCCGCTGGACCGGTCGTCCTCGTCTCCGCCCGCGGCCGACGCTTCACCCACGCCGATGCCGTGCGCTACGCCGGCGGATCCGGTCTCACGATTCTCTGCGGCCACTACAAGGACGTCGATCAACGCGTCGCCGACCATCTCGCCACCGAAGAAATCTCCATCGGCGACTACGTGTTGAGCGGCGGCGAGCCGGCAGCCCTCGTCATCGTCGATGCCACCGTCCGTCTGCTCGAGGGCGCGATGTCGGACCTGGACAGCGCACGGACCGATTCCCACTGGGCGGACGGCCTCTCCGCGCCAAGCTACACGCGACCCGCGGTGTTCCGCGGCTTCGCCGTCCCCCAAGTCCTCATGTCCGGCGATCACAAGCGCATCGATGCCTGGCGCGTCGCCGAAGGCGAACGCCTTACGCGCGACCGTCGCGCCCAGGACGAGGCCGCCGGAACGCGACATGCGGAAGAGCGCCGGCAGCCGTAGCGCGCATCGTTGCGTTCACCGTTCGTGAGTATCCTGTCATGCTGAAATCGATCAACCCCGCGACCAACGCGGAGCTCGCGCGCTTCGACGAGCTCACCGACGCCGAGCTCGACGCGTCCCTCGAGCGCGCCGCACTCGCATTCGAGCGCCATCGCCGCACCACCTTCGCCGACCGCGCGCGCCGCATGCATCGCGCAAGCGAGATCCTCGACGCCGAGAAGAACGAGCTCGGCAGGATCATGACGCTCGAGATGGGGAAGCCCCTGCGCGCCGCGGCCGACGAGGCTGCCAAGTGCGCGTGGGTCTGTCGCCACTATGCCGAGCACGCCGAAGCGCTGCTCGCCGATGAGACCATCGCCACCGATGCCGCGCGCAGCTACGTCGCCTATCAACCGTTAGGCGTCGTGCTCGCCGTCATGCCGTGGAATTTTCCGTTCTGGCAGGTGTTTCGGTTCGTGGCGCCCGCGCTCATGGCCGGCAACGTCGCCGTGCTCAAGCACGCGTCCAACGTCCCGCAGTGCGCGCTCGCGATCGCGCAGGTGCTGGCGCGCGCCGGCTTCGATCGCGACGAATTTCAGTCGCTGCTCATCGGATCGTCGCGCGTCGGCGGCGTCATCGAAGATCCGCGCGTCGCCGCGGTCACGCTCACCGGCAGCGAGACGGCAGGCAGCGAAGTCGCGAGCGTGGCCGGCAGGGTCATCAAGAAAACCGTTCTCGAGTTGGGCGGCAGCGATCCGTTCATCGTGATGCCGTCCGCCGATCTCGAGACGGCGGCCAAGGTCGCCGTGCGGGCACGCATGGTGAACAACGGCGAGTCGTGCATCGCGGCCAAGCGATTCATCGTGCACGAGAACATCTACGCGGAGTTCGAGCGACGCTTCGTTGCCGGCATGGAAGCGCTTACCATGGGCGATCCGCTCGACTCAAAAACCGACGTCGGCCCGCTGGCCACGCCTAAAATTCGCGACGATGTGGCGGCGCAAGTCGAGCAGAGCGTTGCCGCCGGCGCGCGGCTCGTCACCGGCGGACGCCGCGTCGATGGTCCCGGCAATTACTACGTGCCCACCGTGCTCGCCGACATCCCGCGCGACGCACCCGCCTACCACGAAGAAGTGTTCGGTCCCGTGGCGTCGCTGTTTCGCGTCGCCAGCGTCCGCGAGGCAATCACCCTCGCTAACGACACCACTTTCGGACTCGGCGCAAGCGTGTGGACGCGCGATGCGGCGGAGCGCGATGAATTCATTCGCGACATTCAGAGCGGTGCGGTGTTCGTGAACGCTCAGGTCGTCTCCGACCCGCGCTTGCCGTTCGGTGGTGTAAAACGTTCCGGCTATGGACGCGAACTTTCGCGTGAAGGCATCCGCGAATTCGTGAACGTGAAGACAATTCTAATTGCGGTGTGATGAAGTTCCGCTCATGATCGCGCTGCTTGACTGACCACACAGTCAAGCAGCGTTTGTTTGTGAAGCTCCTCTACTGCAATTCCAAACTCACTCCTACTTTCTACGCCGACGTCGCTTCTTCGGACGTTGCCGCTGGATGACCCCGAACGTCTTCGGTTTACACCGCACGCTCGCTCTCATCATCACAACTCGCACGGTTGCTAACGCCGCACGCTAGGCTTAGTGACGAGGGCAAAGCCGCCGAAAGGCGGTGACGCAAAGCTACGAGGCTACAGCGGGCTAACGCTCGCCATGCCAGTCGAGCCGTCGCGCGGACCAGCCTACACGGGAGTCCCACGATGAAACGCCTCCTCGCCGGCGCCTTGGCCGCGATGTCGCTCGCTGCATGCAGCGATGCCACGGGCCCTGACGCCGCTTCGGTAACACCGGTCGCTCACCCGCCAGCGGTGCAGCCCGACGTCAGAGCCAATCACTACATCGTGGTCTATCGCGACGGCGTCCAGGACGCGACGTCCACCACGCACCGTATGGTCGCGAGCGGTCGCATCGCCGTCGAGCACACGTACCGGTACGCGCTCAACGGATTCTCGGCGCAGCTCGACTCCAATCAGGTCGCCGTGCTCCGCGCCGATCCGAACGTCGAAATCGTCGAGCCCGACATCATCGTCCACGCGCAGGGCACCGAGACCAGCCCCGATTGGGGTCTCGACCGTCTCGACCAGCGCGCGCTGCCGCTGAGCAAGACCTACACGTACTCGGGCACCGGCTCCGGCGTCAACGCGTACATCCTCGACACCGGTATCCGCTACACGCACGAAGAATATGTCGGACGCGCCAAGTTTGGCTTCGATGCGTTCGGCGGCAACGGCGCCGACTGCATGGGACACGGCTCGCACGTGTCCGGCACCATCGGCGGCAAGACCTACGGTGTCGCCAAGGACGTCACCCTGTGGTCGGTCCGCGTGCTCCAGTGCGACGGCAGCGCGCCGCTCTCCAACATCATCGCCGGCATCGATTGGGTCACGGCGAATCATCGGAGCCCGGCGGTCGCCAACATGAGCTTGGGCGCCACCAACGCTCCCGTGCTCGACTCGGCCGTCGCCAAGTCGATTCGCTCGGGCGTCACGTACGTGGTGGCCGCCGGCAACTACGGCGAGAACGCGTGCAGTATCGCGCCGGCCAACCTTCCGCAGGTGATCGACGTCGGCGCGTCCGACGACACGGATCACCGGTGGTCGGCCTCGGACTACGGGACCTGCATCACGCTCTTCGCGCCCGGCGTCAACATCACGTCGGCCGACTACCTGAGCGACATCGCGCACGTGACGTGGTCCGGTACGTCGATGGCGTCGCCGCACGTCGCCGGCATCGCCGCGCTCTACCTGCAGGCGCACCCTACCGCGACGCCGGCGCAGGTCAAGCAGGCGATCGTCGCCAACGCGACGTCCGGCAAGATCATCGGCACGAGCGGCTCGCCTAACTTGCTCGCCTACAGTGCCTTCGTGGGCGGCGCCGCGCCGGCCGCCGCGCCGGCCGCGCCGTCCGGCTCGTTGTCCGCGGCGTTCTCGGTGACGTGCGGAGCCAAGAACGTGTGCACGTTCGACGCCTCCGGCTCGTCTGTGCCTAACGGAGCGTCATCGTACAACTGGTACTTCGGCGATTCCCGCTCGGCCGGCACCCTGGGCACCAAGATCTCGCACACCTACACGGCCGCCGGCACGTACTCCGTCAAGCTTCTCATCGATCAGAAGGGCGGCGGCTCGACGGCGGTCACCAAGACCGTCACGGTGGGTGGCAGCTCGGCGTCGGCAACGACGGCTACGCTCACGCCGGTCATTTCGGGGACCTGCTCCGGCCATAGCTGTTCGTTCAGTGCCATGACCTCGATCATCCCCAGCGGCGCGCTGGCGTACTCGTGGTACTTCGGCGACGGCACCGCGGCCGGCGCGGCCGCGGTCAAACACTACTACACCAATACCGGCACCTTCTCGGTCAAGCTGGAGATTGTGGACAAGCTGCGCCACAAGGCAACAACTACCAAGTCTGTCACCATCAAGTAGCGCCACGCAGCGCGCAACTCGCGTGTAGCGGTGGTGGGTCAGTTTGAATTAACTGGCGCTGGCCCCCCGCATGGGCTTCTTCGACCGAAGGATCATAGCGATAGCTACAGAGAAACTCACACGATGCTCCACGAGGCGTGGCTCCTTCGACGAAGGGTTCAAAGGGATAACAAGAGTGATGCAAGAGATGGAGAAGATCGGCTCGGTGCACATCCAACGTCAACGGCGCACGCAGCTGGATGATTTCAAGCGCGTGCGGGGTGCGCTCACCGCCGCGCCGCGGCCATCTTCCTCATCTCTGGCATCACTTTCGTTATCCCTTTGAGCAACGACAGAGGACCTCACCAGTCGCTAGCCCATCATGCAGCATCGACCTTTATTTCAAACTGACCCACTGCTCGGCTGTCAGCGATCGGTGAAGTCGCTAACCGATACGGGTCCCATCATCCACGGCGCGATCGACCGCGAGCAAAATCACTTCGCGTTCCGTCGGCATCGCGCCGAGGACGAGGACTTCGCTCTCGAATCCGGCGATGCGTCGCAAAGGAAAGTTGACGACGGCGACGACTTGCCGTCCCACGAGT
>DATNAM010000067.1:0-5150 GCA_035572595.1 Gemmatimonadaceae bacterium | reverse complement strand
TCATCGGGTCGGGCGGCCGGCACATCGAGTTCCATACGGTGAACGGCAGCGTGGAGCTCAAGAAACTCAGCTGACGCCGCGCCCGTAGGATACAGTGCGGGTGCTCGCGCCCCGCCCGCCCGCTGCCTGCGGGTGCGGCGGGGTTTGAGCGTTAGGCGCCCGCGGAGTTCACGATTGCACACGAGGTCGACATGAGCCGGGTACTGCTGAGCGCGGGTGTCGTTGCTGCGTTAGTCGCCGCCGGATGCGCGCACACGTCGCATTACGAGTCGAACGCGTTTGCCTGGACGGGCGCGGTGCCCGCCGGACAATGGATCCATCTCCGCAACCTGCGGGGAGACATCAGCGTGATCCCCAGCACGGGAACCGACGTCGAAGTCCACGCATCCAAGCGCTGGTCGCGCGGTGGCGACGTCATCCATTTCGCCCAGAGCAGGGGCGATGACGGCATCACGATCTGCACCGTCAACGATGTGAGCGACAGCTGCGCGCCCAACCACTACTCGAACCGCGGCGAGCATCACGGCCTTTTCTCGTCCATCTTCCGCCCGCATTCCGACGCGCGCGTCGATTTCGTCGTCAACGTGCCCGCCGGCGTCAACGTCGATCTGGGCAGCATCGATGGGTCGGTCCGCGCCTCGGGCACGTCGGGCACCGTGGATGCGAAGGTCGTCAACGGCAACATCGAAATCGCGTCGCACCAGGGTGCGCTCGATCTGATCACCGTGAACGGCAGCGTTACGGCCGCGCTCGATACGCTTCCCGCGACCGGCGACATTTCCATGAAGTCGGTGAACGGCTCGATCACCGCCGTGCTTCCGCCCAAACTCGACGGCACGGTGTCGTTCGAGACGGTCACCGGCAAAATCTCGAACGGATTCCAGCTGACCACCGACGGCGCGATGAGCACCCGGCACCTCACCGGCACGGTGGGCGCGGGCGGATCCAGGCACATCGACCTCTCGACCGTGAACGGCAGCGTCACCCTCCTCAAGCACGCCTGACGTCGCGCCGTCGCGCCTAACTGAAGATGCAGCGCGGGGTGGCCGGCAACCGGCCACCCCGCGTCGTGTTCATGCAGCCGCGCCTCTGGCGCGGACGCCTTACAATTCGGCTGCCATGTCGCCTAACACCGTAGCGGTGACGAGCCCCGACCCGCCGCTCACCGGTCTGAAGTCCCGGCGCGGCTCGAAACGCTCGGCGCGCAAGGTCGCCAACTCGATTCTCGAAACGTCCAACGTCTTCCAGCCGTGCTCGGCGGTATCATTGCCGAACCCGCTGACTTGGTACGCCTCCAGCACCTCGGTGCCATCCGGCTTCCGAAGGATCGCGTGCGGTTGAACGACGAATGGGGCGCCGCCGGCATAGGACAGATCGAGTACCCGCCGGTCCTCGAGCGCCTGCATGATGATGTCGCGGTACACATCTCCTCCGAATCGAAAGCGCAACCCGGCCTACCGGTCCGGTTCCGCCTGTCGTACAGAGCTTACTGATAATCCAGCGCGTTCGCCAGCGACGACACACTCTGAACCGTAGCGCGATGCGTGCCCAATCGTACATTTGGCGCGTGCCGCCGCACATCTCCCCATTGCGCTCCGCGCGAACAGTCCTCCTGGTGCTTGCCGGATTCGCGATGCACGCGGCAGTTGCGCACGCGCAGGACGCGACGGCCGCACACGACACCGTGACGGCACACACGCCAATCCCGACAGCGCAGCCGGACACCGGTGTGGCCGATTCCACCGCCGCACGCGCCGTTGTGAAAGCGCGATCGCACGATCGGCGCGTGTTCAGGACGCACTTCGTGCTCGGCTTCGTCTCGAGCATTTTGGCGCACGAAGCCGGACACATCGTGGCGTCGTTCGCCGTTGGTGCCCACCCTTCGTTCGGCTTCAACAAGTTGCGTCCGACGATTTATTCAGGCATCGACGATCACCTCCATCCCACCAAGCAATTCATTTTCTCGAGCGCGGGGTTGACAGTCCAATCGTTGCTCGACGAAACCATTCTCGACGTTCCTCATCGCGGTGGCGGCGCGTTCGAGCGCGGGCTCTTGGCCGGCGGCATAGGAACAGCCCTCTTTTACATCACGCTCGGGCGCAACGGGCCCGTGAGCGACGTCGCGTTCATGGCGAAGACGTCGAACTTGTCCAAAGATCAGGTGTCGCTGATTTATGGCGGTATCGCGCTATTGCATGCCGTACGAATTCATGGCATGGCCAAGTACGCGCACTTCTTCACGGCGCCGAGTGATCGCGGCGGGGTGAAGATCGGGATGACGATCGAGGGTGATCTTGGCAGCTGACTTCTGACGGCGTCGAGCGCGTCAGGGCAGCAGTTCGTAAATGGCACCGTCGTGCGTGCGCGTGACGAGATGGACGCGTTGCGGCACGAGTTGCAGCAGCGCCGTCGGCGTCGCCGCGAATTGGCCGGCGCGGTTGAACGACACGATCAGTCCGTGTTGGCGCGCGACCTCATCCACCACCGCGCGCGCCGTGTCCCGCGTTGGCGCTTGCGGGAGCGCGCGTGACCAACGATTCGCGTGAAAATAGAGCGCGGTCGTGTAGTTCGTGTAGAGAGGCCGGCCGGCCGCGTGATCGCGCACCCATGCGATGAGCGGCGAACCGAACCAGCTTTCATCCGCGTAGTCGTTGCCCGTTTCCACGGCGTACGATCCCTCCTGCTCCGTGACCCACGCCGACGCGCCGCCCCACACGATCAGGAGCGCGGCGGCCGCGATGCGAGCCCGGCGCCGCCACGTGCGCCATCCGTTGACCACGACGAGCACGATGGCGACGATGGCCAGCAACATGAGCGGCGACAGCATGCGCTCGTCTAACGGAATGGCCGGATCGGCGAACATCCGTGCGGCGACGACGACCGACACGTAGCACGCCGCCTGCACCGTGATCGCCGCCACCGCTCGTACTGTGCGATCGTCCACCGCGCTGCCGGGCGCCCGCCGCCGGCCGGCGCCGAGCACGCGGTCGCGCATGGCCCACCGGCGAGCGGCGTCGCTGCCTAACGCAAAAAGCGCGGCGACGACGATCACCGCCGGGACGACCCGCCACAGTCCGCCCACCAGCGGCGCCGTCCACGTCACGACCGTGCGCGCGCCCTCGCGAAGCGTCGGTGCAATCTGCCCGTAGACGCTGAATTGGCGAATGCTGTCGCCGTGGGTCTCGAGCCGCGTGCGAAACATCCACGCCACCAACGCGGCGGCGCCCGGCGCCACCGCCAGAATCGCGCGGCGCACGCGCTCGCGCAGTGTGCCCGGGAGGATGAGCGCCCACACGCCGACCGCGGCAATGACGGACACGCCCGCGTAGCGCACCATGGCCGCCGCGGCCGCGGCGACGCCCGCCGCCAGCGGCCAGCGCGGTCGCAGAATCATGCACGTGAGCGCGATCATCAAGATCGCGAAGAACAGCGGCTCGCTGAGCACGTCCAGAAACACGAACGCGACCGCCGGCGTAACTGCGACGCCGACCGCCGCGATGACGCCCGCGGCGCGTCCTTCGGCCCAACTCGCCGCCAGAAATACGATCGCGATGAGCACGAGCGCCGCGGTCCCGTTGACGACGCGCGCCGCCTGCACGGCGTCTGCGCCTAACGCAACCGGAACGGCCAGCACTGCCGACAGGCCCGGCGGAAAATGCGCCAGCGGCTCCACGCTGTCAGGGCTGTTCCAGCTGGCATCCGGCACTTCGAGGGTACCGTGCGCGGCGAGTGACTTGGCGGCCGCGACGTACTGCACGGCATCGGGATCGAGTCCCGGCCCGGCCGGCTGCGTCCAATCGAACACGAACCAGCACGCGATGGCGCCGAGGAAGACGGCCAGCGGTAGGCGGAAGGAGGGTGTGCCGGGGGATAGTGCTCGAAGTGACATTTCGGGCCGAAGTATATGCCAACCAGGACTCGTCCGCCGCTGGGGACACTCGAAAACCGGGGCACTGTCGTTCACGACTGGTTCGGCGTATCGTGTGTGATCCTCTATGCTTCTCGACGGCGTGCACCATGGTCACGATCCACACGCTGGGCGGTTTGTCGCTGAGGGGTGTCGCCGCCTTCGACGACGCCGCGCTCGACCATCGGCGGGCCTTGGCGTTGCTGGCGTTGCTCACGCTTGCCGGCGACCGCGGCCTCAGTCGCGAGCGTGCGGCCGGTCTGATCGGCTTGCCGTCCGATGGCGCCGACGGATTGCCGGCGATCTTGGGCGTGCTCCACGACGTGATCGGTCCGGGTGCAGTTCGTACGCGGGACGCGTTGTCCATCGATCCCGCCTACGTGCGGTCGGACGTCGCTGAATTCGAGCGCGCGCTCGATGGCCGCGACGCCCGAATCGCCGTCGCGCTCTATACGGGACCATTTCTCGATGGGTTCTCGCTGGCCGGCGTCCCGGCGTTCGATACCTGGGCGGGTCGCGAGCGCGAGCGTCTCGAGCGGCGACTGCGGAGCGCGCAGGCGATGCTTGCGTTGCGATCCACCCCCACCGGCCGGACGGCCGGGATCGCCCCGATCAGGCGTGCCGCACCGCCGACGCCGCGGTCGCAGGCGGCGGTGGACGCCGAGTCCGCGCAGCGGACCGCCAGCCGCGAGCGGGGTGCGATCATCGCCGGCCGCTATCGTGTGTTAGGCGAGCTCGGCCGCGGCGCGATGGCGGCCGTGCTCCTCGCCCGCGACATCAAGCACGAGCGCGACGTGGCGGTCAAGTTCGTGCGGTCCGACGCCGCCGACGCCAACGGGCTGGCGCGCTTTCAGCGCGAGATCGCGCTCGTCGCGAGCCTGCAGCACCCGCACATCCTGCCGCTCTACGATTCCGGCGAATCGGGCGGGTCGCTGTACTACGTGATGCCGTACATCGCCGGCCAGTCGCTGCGCGCCCGCCTCGACGCCGAGCACGCCCTTCCGTTAGGCGAGGCGCTCCGCATCGCCCGCGAGACGGGCGATGCCCTTGCCCACGCGCACGCCCACGGCGTCATCCATCGCGACGTGAAGCCGGCCAACATCCTGCTCTCCGGCGGCCATGCGCTCGTCGGCGACTTCGGCATCGCCAGCGGTGCGCCACGCGCCGCCGGCCGCCGCCTGACCGACGACGGCTACGCCGTCGGCACGCCGGCGTACATGAGTCCCGAGCAGGCGAGCGGCGA
>DATNAM010000066.1:0-12072 GCA_035572595.1 Gemmatimonadaceae bacterium | reverse complement strand
AACCCGCGAGCCTGGCTGTACACGGTCGCCAGCAATGTCGCGCGCGACCGGGCGCGACGAAGGAGCCGCCAGGCCTCTCTGATGCAGGCACACGCCCTGGACGGCTCAGCCGACGATCCTGACGCCGAGCTCATGCAGGCCGAGCGGCGTCGGACCGTACAGGTCGTGTTGGGCATGCTGCCGCCGCGCGACCAGCATCTCTTGTTGCTCCATCATGGCGGGGCATCGTATCGGGAAATCGCGCAGGCGTTAGGCGTGGCCCCCGGATCGGTGGGCTCCCTGCTCACGCGCGCGCACCGGCGTTTTCTCCTCTGTTATGAGAGTCGACATGAGACACAGGACGAATCGGCACACGCCTAACTTCGACGCGCATCCGGACGACGGCGAGATGCGCGCCTACCTGGACGGCGAGCTGACGCGGTTCCGCGCCATGCGCGTTGGGCTGCATCTGAGTCGCTGCCGATCGTGCGCGCTCATGGTCGATGACCTGCGCTCCCTCGATGCGCGCGCCGCGTCGCTTCTCGGAGCGTTCAGTCCCGCTCCGGCGCAACGGGCGCCGCGCCGCCCGCGCCGCATCGGTTTCGCGCTCACGGGCGCCATTGGTCCCATCGCGGCGGTGGTGCTGTGGCTCGCGGCCGTGCCGTCGACGCACGCGAGCGCGTCCGGCGCGTACCGCGTGCACGACGTCTGCTGCTTCAACCTGGATGGCGGCGAGCACGCCGACGATGGCATGCTCACGGTGAGCCGGCCCGGCGAAGTCGTCGACTGCGTTCTGTTGTACGAGGATCGCGCCGGCCTCAAGCGCTTCGCCCAACGCGATCCGCTGCGGTTCGCCGGCAGCGGACCGAGCGCGGCCACGTGCGCACCGTCGCTGGTCGCCCAAGTCCAGGCGTCCGCGGCGGCGTTCGGTCGCACGTCATGAAGGGCGCGCTCGCGGCCCTCGTGGCGAGCGCCCTCTGTGTTTGCCAATCGTCGGCGGCCACCCAACAACCGGACACCACCAGGCGCGACACGACGCGCGCCGACAGCACGGCGCGCCGGTTGAATACCGTGGTCGTCACCGGCACACGCCTAACGGACGTCGACGAACGGATCCCGTCGCAGGTCGAACCGATCGATCTCCAGCACGTCTCGCCGGGACCCGACGCCGCGTTCCAGTCGCTCCAACAATTGCCGGGCGTCACGTTGTTCGACGACCAGGGCGCTCGCCTCCAGCCGGAGCTCGAGGTGCGCGGATTCCAGCTCTCACCCATCGTCGGGACACCACAAGGTGTGAGTGTCTTTCTCGACGGCGTCCGGATCAACGAGCCCGACGCGCAAGAGGTGAACTTCGATCTGTTGCCCATGGCGGCGATCGACCACGCCGAGTTGGTGCGCGGGTCGCAGGCGTTGTTCGGCCGCAATTCGTTAGGCGGCGCGCTGCTGTACTTTACGCAGCGTGGCACCGCGGTGCCATCGGCCGCCATTGGCCTCACCACCGGCTCGTTCGGCGAGCACGTCGGCACCCTCTCGGCCGGCGGCGTGTTCCATGGCGTCGACGGCTACGTGATGGGTTCGGCGTCCAACGAAGACGGCTGGCGCCGGGCGACCGGGGCGCGCACGCGCCAGATTTTCGCGACGATTGGCCATCGCTCCACCACCGGCGGCGCCGACACGAGCGACATCGCATTCAGCGTGCTCTACGCGCACGACCGGATTTCCGAGGCAGGCTCCCTGCCCCAGGACTGGATCGACTTCAACCGGCGGCTCAACTACACGCCCGGCGATTTCTTCAAGCCCGATCTGCTCCACCTCGCGCTGCGCGGATTTCACGGCGCCTGGGGCGGCACGCTGCGCGGCACGGCGTACGTCCGGCGCAACGACATCGAGCAATTCAACACCAACGTTCCCCCGCCTAACACGGATGGATTCATCAACAACAAGTCCGGCGGCGGTACGCTAGAGTGGACGCGACCCTTTCTGCTCGGCACGCTGCCGACGGCGTTCACCATCGGGGGCGAATACGCGCGTCAGAACGTGCGGTTTCGTCTCGTGAATACTGGCGGCGGCGAGCCGGATTCGGTCGCCACGCTGGCCGCGGTCCACGAGGACGATGCAGCGGGCTACGTGCAGGCGGTGGTCGACATCACGCCCAAGCTCTCGGCAACCGGGGCGCTTCGGCAGGACTACGTACGTATCCCGTTCCGCGACGAGCTCGACGGCTCCAACAACGGCACCAACACGTACGACCGCCTCTCGCCCGTCCTGGGCCTAACGCTCAAGGTGTCGGACGATTTTCGCGGCTTCGTGGCGTACAAGAGTGCCTTCCGCGCACCGGCGCCGCTCGAGCTGGCCTGCGCCAGTCCCGTCGCCCCGTGCTCCCTCCCCTCTGCGCTTGGGGCCGATCCGGCGCTCGATCCGGTATCGACGCACGACTACGAAGCCGGGTTCGACGCGGACCTGCCTAACCGCACGTCCCTCGATGTCGATGGATTCTGGACGGATGTCGACAATGACATCGTGTTCGCCTCGCCGAATCTGACGCAGGTGTACTTCGTCAACATTCCGCGGTCACGGCGCGCCGGCGTCGAGATCACGGCGCAAACCGCGCTTCCAGCCGGAGGGCGGCTGTTCGGATCGTACAGCTTCGTCGCGTCGACGTATCAGAGTACCGTGCAGATTGCCACCGCCGATACGAATCCGGTTCCGGCGCGGCCCGGCGATCAGCTGCCCGCGTCGCCGCGCCATCGTGGGCGCATCGGCGTCGGCTGGACGCGTAGCGTTGGGCCTGTCACGTTCGACGCCCAGTACGATCTGCGTGCGTACTCGAGTCAATTCCTGCGCGGCGACGAAGCCAACCGGGACGCGCCGGTGCCGGGCTACTCGACATCCGGCTTCAACCTCAACGCGCAGTACGATCGCTACACGATCCAACTCACGATCGACAATCTCTTCGATCAGCAATTCGAGACATTCGGTGTCATCGGGGAGAACACTCTCGGCGGCCCCCCGGGCCAAGAGCGGCCGAACGACGGCGGCGGCGGCGGCGGCGGAGAGCTCACCAATTTCTTTTCGCCGGGCCTGCCCAGGCGGATCGTCTTCTCGATCAGCGCCAAATTCTGATGCGGCGCGCCGCCGGCGCTGTCGCACTGGTCGTTGCCGTTAGGCAGACCGCCGGGCGCGCCAGTACAACACGCCGCCGAACAGGATGAACGCGCCGGCGCCGCCCAGCACTTTGATCAGGAACAGCGCCGCCTGCTCGCCGCCCTCGGGCGGGAGCCCGGCGAGAATCATCGCGAACGCGGTCATGAGAAATCCGCACGCCCCCCCGACCAACGCGACGGGACGGCCGCCCGGCACGCGTCCGCCCAACCGCTCGGTGTTCGCCGTCGCAGCCGCGCGGCGGCCAACGCCGAACTGCAGCATGAAGCTCAGGAACAAGTACAGATACGGGATGAAGTACAACAGAATCTGCGTGTCGAGCAGAATGAGATACGCCCGCTCGACGGTGGTGCCCTTCCCGAGCAGCGACACGACTAACAGAATGCTCGCCAGCACCGCGGGCACGAGGATCGCCACGTACGGCGTGCCGTACTTGGGATGCAGTTTGCCGAACGCACGTGGGAAGTACCGGTCGAGGCCGATCACGAACGCCACGCGCGCCGGCCCGACCAGCCACGCGCCGACGCCGCCGATGTTGCCGATCGTGTAGAACGCCGCCGCCACGGCGCCGAGCCACACGAAACCGGTTCCGATGCGCGCCGCACCGATCGAAATCCCCTGGATGAAGCCGGCGGTGAGATTCACCTGCGCGCTCGGCACCAGCCAGAGCATCGCCGCCGATCCGAGCAGATAGGCCGCCGCGATGAGCGGCGCGGCGATGATCACCGCACGCGGCATCGTGCGTGCCGGATCATGCACCTCGTCGCCCATCGCCGAGGACAGCTCCATGCCGCTGAAGGCAAATGCGATCGACGCCCACAAATTGAGCGAGGCGAGATTGCCGAGGTGCGGCGTCAGCGACGCGCGCGTGAGCGGATTGGCCGGCGGGCTCGTGAACGCCGCGACCACGCCGACGATCACCAGCAGCGTGGCCGGAATGTACGTGCCTAACGCACCAACGTTCTGCAGCCACTTCCCGCGGCCCGCACCCACGATGTTGATGCCCACCGCCGTCCACAACGCCAGCAGGGTCGCGGTGAGCACGTAGGCGCGGTTGTCGGCCAGACCGCTGTCGCCCTTGCCGATCACCCAGGTCGCGATGACGGCCGTCGAGATCAGCAGATTGGGGTAGTACAACACGTTGTTGATCCAGTAGCACCAGCCGCACAGGAACCCGTGGCCTTCGCCTAACGTCTCGCGCGCCCAGGTGTAGATGCCGCCTTCGCTTGGGAACCGCGCCGAGAGGGCCAGCACGGCGAGCCCCTGCGGGATGAAGAAGAACGCCGCCGCCAGAATCCACAGCGCCAGCGTGCCCGGCCCCGCCTTGGCCGCCGTCGCCAGCCACCGCAGCCCGATCACGGCCACCATGTTGAACAACACGACGTCCCGCAGTCCGAGAACGCGCGGCGGGCGCTGGCGCCCCAATTCGTCTGCGTTAGTCATGCGGGCCGGCTGCCGTGCCCCCTCGCGTCCGCGGTTCCGAGCTGAACCGGCACCGCGCCCCCTTCGCCTAACTCACCCTCCCAGCGCGCCATCACCGCCGAGGCGAGGCAGTTCCCCACCACGTTGATCGACGTCCGCGCCATGTCCATGAGCGCGTCCACGCCCACGATCACCGCCACGCCCTGCAGCGGCAACCCGAACGTCGCCAGCGCGCCCGACAGAATCACGAGCCCGGCCCGCGGCACACCGGCCACGCCTTTGCTCGTCAGCATCAGCGTCAGCATCATGAGCAGTTGCTTGCCCAACCCCATCTGGACACCCGCCGCCTGCGCCACGAACACCGACGCCACTGCCAGGTATAACGTGCTGCCGTCGAGATTGAACGAGTACCCCGTCGGCAGCACGAACGCCACGATCCGCCGCGGCACGCCGAACCGCTCCATCTCTTCCATGGCTAACGGAAGCGCCGCCTCGGACGACGCCGTCGAGAACGCGATGAGCCACGGCTCCTTGATGGCGTTCACGAACCGGCGCACCGGCACGCGGGCCATCGCCGCCACGGGCCACAGCACGCCGGCGGCAAAGATGATGAGCGCGATGTAGAGCGTTCCGACCAGCAGCCCCAACCCGCGCAGCACGCCTAACCCGTTCTTCCCGACCGTGTACGCGATCGCCCCGCCGATGCCGAACGGCGCGAACGCCATCACCAGCGCCGTGAACTTGAACATCACCTCGGACAGGCTCTCGCAGAACGCGAGCATCGTCTGCTTGGGCCCGCTGCGGACGCGCGTCACCGCCACGCCGAACAGCACGGCAAAGAACACGATCTGCAGCACTTCGTTGTTCGCGGCCGACTCGGCGATGCTCTGCGGCACCACGTGCACGAGCACCGTGTCGGCGCTCATGTGCGTCGACGCCAACGACGTCGCTTGAGCCGTCGACGCCGATTCGATGTTCACGCCCTGGCCGGGCTTGATCACGTTGACCGCGAACAGCCCGACGGCTAACGCAAGCGTGGTGATGACCTCGAAGTACACGATCGACCGGATCGCCAGGCGGCCGACGCGCTTGAGATCGTCGCCGTGTCCCGCGATGCCCACCACCAACATGCCGAAGATCAACGGCGCGATGAGCGCCTTGATCATGCGGAGGAACAACGTGGACAGAATCTGGAGATGCAGCGCAACGCCGGGCGCGAGCCAGCCGATCACCGTGCCCACGATCATCGAGAGCACGATCCATTGCGTCAGGGAGACGCGGCGCAAGCGGCGCCAGATCGTGCCCACGACCCCTACACGCCCGAGCCCGAGGAGTCGCCCGTCGACACCGGCGCCATGCCTAACGACTGGCGGCGCAGCACCGAATGCCGGTATCCGTACGTGAAGTAGAACACGAGCCCAAGGATCAGCCAGGCCACGAACCGCCACCACGTGACGCCAGGCAGTTGGAGCATCAGGTACGCGCAGGCGGCAATAGAAATGAGCGGAGTGATCGGCACCCACGGCACGCGGAACGGTCGCGGCCGATCGGGCTCCAGGTGGCGCAGGAAGATCACGCCGGCCGACACCAGGACGAACGCGAACAGCGTCCCGATGTTCGTGAGGTCCACCACTTCGGATATGTTCGCGAACGCCGAGAACGCCGCCACGAACACGCCGGTGAGAATGGTGCCCACGTACGGCGTCTTGTACTTGGGGTGGACCTTCGCCATCACCGGCGGGAGCAGCCCATCCCGCGCCATCGAGAAAAAGATGCGCGGCTGGCCGAGCTGGAACACCAGCAGCACGCTGCCCATGGCGATCACCGCGCCTAACGAAATGATGAACCGCGATGCGTTGAGCAGCCCCGGCGGTCCCGATGCGTATTGCAGCGCCGTGATCATCGGCTCCGCCGTTCCCAGCGTTTTCCACGGCGCCACGCCGGTCATCACGATCGAGATCGCGATGTAGAGCACCGTGCACACCACCAGGCTCATGACGATGCCGAACGGCATGTCCTTGGCCGGATTCTTCGACTCCTCTGCCGCCGTCGACACCGCGTCAAATCCGATGTAGCTGAAAAAGATGATCGCCGCCGCCGCGCTGATCCCGGCAAAGCCGTTGGGCGCGAAGCCGCCGTTCGCCTTGTCCGCCCAGTTGTGCGGCTTGATCAGGAAAATGCCGACGGCGATGAAGAACAGGATGATGCCGATCTTGAGCACCACCATCGCGTTGTTGGTGTCGGCCGACTCCTTGATGCCGATCACCAGAATCACGGTGATAACGGCCACGACGGCGACCGCCGGCAGATTGACGATGAACGGCAGTCCAAAGATGTGCGGCGCATGCGCCCACGCCGACGCCATGTACTGGGTGACCGGATCGTTAGGCGTAGAGGCCAGCGTGCGGAACGCGTCGTGCGCCGTCCGGTAGTCCGTGGCCAGCCACGCCGGCAGGTTCAACCCGAAGTGCCCGATGAGCTCGCGGAAGTATCCCGCCCACCCGATCGCGACGCCGATGTTGCCCACGGCGTACTCGATGATCAGGTCCCACCCGATGATCCACGCGACGAACTCGCCGATCGACGCATACGCGTACGTATACGCGGAGCCGGAAATCGGCACCATCGCCGCGAATTCGGCGTAGCACAGGGCAGCAAAGCCGCAGGCCACCGCCGTGAGCAGAAACGAAAAGACGATCGCCGGACCGGCCCCGGGACGGGCCGGATCGCCGACGATCGCCGTGCCGGTAGTGGCGAAAATTCCGGCGCCGATCGTGGCCCCCACGCCTAACGCAGTGAGGTGCCACTTGTTGAGCGACCGCTTGAGTCCGCCGCGTCGCTCGGCATCCGCCTCGCAGTCGGCGAGCGTCTTGCGCACGAAGAGGGACGATGCCACTAGATCGCCCCCCCGTGCCCGCGGGCCGGCGTCACACCGGCCGTCCCGCGCCGCTGCGCGGTCAGCGGCTCACCGCGCCCACCGCCACTCCGCCAACTTCCGCGGCCGCGGGCTCCTCACGCTGAATGCGCATTCCGTAGAACGAGCGCCACACGAAGTACACCGAGATCAGGAAGAAGATGGCCGCGATCACGTGCACCAATACGGGTCCCTGGCTCGCGCGGAGCGATACGGCCAGCTCCACCGCCAACAGCCCGAACAACGTCGTGAACTTGATGACCGGGTTGAGCGCCACCGATGACGTGTCCTTGAACGGATCGCCCACCGTATCGCCCACCACCGTCGCCGCGTGCAGCTCCGTGCCTTTCTGCTTGAGCTCCACCTCGACGATCTTCTTCGCGTTGTCCCAGGCGCCGCCGGCGTTGGCCATGAAGATCGCCTGGTACAATCCGAACAACGCGATCGAGATGAGGTAGCCGATGAAGAAGTACGGCTCGACGAACGCGAACGCGAGCGCCGAGAAGAAGACGGTGAGGAAGATGTTGAGCATGCCGCGTTGGGCGTACACGGTGCAGATCTCCACCACCTTCTTGCTGTCCGTCACCGACGCCTTGACCACGCCTTCCAGCCGGATGTTCGCCTTGATGAACTCCACCGCGCGGTAGGCGCCCGTGGTCACCGCCTGCGTGGATGCGCCGGTGAACCAGTAGATGAGCGCGCCGCCGGTGAGCAGCCCGAGCAGGAACGGCGGGTGCAGCATCGACAATTTGTCGAGGTTTTGCGTTAGGCCATCGGTGAGCGCCACGATGATCGAGAAAATCATCGTCGTCGCACCAACCACCGCCGTGCCGATGAGCACCGGCTTGGCCGTCGCCTTGAACGTGTTGCCGGCGCCGTCGTTTTCCTCGAGCAGATCCTTCGAGCGCTGGAACTGCGGGGCGAACCCGAACTCACGCTGGAGCTCCGCGGAAATGTTGGGCTCCTGCTCGATCAACGACAATTCGAAAATCGACTGCGCGTTGTCGGTCACCGGACCGTACGAGTCGACGGCGATCGTCACCGGGCCCATGCCCAGGAAACCGAACGCCACCAGTCCGAACGCGAACACCGCCGGCGCCACCATGAGCGCATCCATGCCGAAGCTCGCCACCCAGGCGCCGATCGCCATGAGCGCCATGATCACGATGCCTAACCAGTAGGCGCTGAAGTTGCCCGCCACCAAGCCGCTCAGAATGTTGAGCGAGGCGCCGCCTTCCCGGGACGAGCTCACGATCTCGCGCGTATGGATCGAGTCCACCGACGTGAACACCTTCACCAGCTCGGGGATCAACGCGCCCGCCAAGGTGCCGCACGTCATCACGGTGGAAATTTTCCACCACATCGTGCCGTCGCCCAACGTCGGCAGCAGCAGGTACGACACCAGGTACGTGAGACCGATCGACACGAGCGACGTCAGCCACACCAGCGACGTGAGCGGCGACTCGAAGTTCATCTTGTCGGCCGCCACGTACCGCGCCTTTGCCACCCAGCCGTTGATCAGATACGACGCGCCGCTCGCCACGATCATGACGACGCGCATCACGAAGATCCATACCAGGAGCTGCACCTGCACCGCCGGCTCTTTCACCGCGAGCACGATGAACGTGATGAGCGCGACGCCCGTCACGCCGTACGTCTCGAAGCCGTCGGCGCTCGGCCCAACCGAGTCACCGGCGTTGTCGCCCGTGCAGTCCGCGATCACGCCGGGATTGCGCGCGTCGTCTTCCTTGATGTTGAACACGATCTTCATCAAGTCGGAGCCGATGTCTGCGATCTTGGTGAAGATGCCGCCGGCGATGCGCAGCGCCGCCGCGCCCAGCGACTCACCGATCGCGAAGCCAATGAAGCACGGCCCCGCGTAATCGCCCGGAATGAACAACAGAATGCAGAGCATCATCACGAGCTCGACGCTGATGAGCAGCATACCGATGCTCATGCCCGCGCTGAGCGGAATCGCGAAACACGGATAGGGCTTGCCGCGCAGGCTGGCGAACGCCGTGCGCGAGTTCGCAAACGTGTTCACGCGAATGCCGAACCAGGCCACGCCGTAGCTGCCCGCGATGCCCAGAATGCTGAACAACAGAATGATGATGACCTTGGCCGCGCTGTAGTGCTGCAGCACGCCGAAGTACAACAGGATCACCACGCCGATGAACACCTCGAGCAACAGCAGGAATTTGCCCTGCTGCACCAGGTAGGTCTTGCAGGTTTCGTAGATGAGCTCGGAGACCTCGCGCATCGACTTGTGCACGGGGAGGCTCTTGAGCTTGCTGTAGATCGTGAGACCGAACAGCATGCCTAACGCGCAGAACACCAACCCGACCATGAGCAGTTTGTGTCCCGGGATGCCGAAGAAGGACACGCTCGAGAGGTCGGGAATGCGGAGGTCCGCCTCGCCGCCGGCGGTCTGCGCGGCCTGCGCGGCAACCGCGGGCGCGGCGAGCGCCAGGGCGCCCAGCGCGAGCAACGGATACTGAAGCACGCGCGCTGCGCGTCGGACGACAGGTGCCAACCAATTCATCGGGAAACGCCTCCGGAGAGTACAAGCGATAGGACACGAACAGCAGACCGCGACGTACGAAACCGCCACGACAATGATCGATGCTTGGGCAATGCGAGGCAACGGCTCACGCCGGTTCCGAGCGCCGCCACAAGAGAAAGACGGGTATGCCGACGACGACGATCGCCAAACCGGCCAGCGCCTGCGCGCGCGTCTTGTCGGCGATGAGCAGAATGATGGCGACGATGGCCGCCATCGCGATGTACAACCCCGGCAGCCACGGATACCCCACCGCGCGATACGGACGCTCGGCGTCCGGGCGCTTCCGGCGCAGAATGAAGAGGCCCGTGGTGGTCAAGGCGTAGAACACCAGCTGCGCGAAGATCACGTAGTTGAGCAGCTGGCCGTACGTCCCCGTTAGGCAGAGAAGCGACGTCCACAATCCCTGGTAGACGAGCCCCGACGCCGGCACCGAGCGCATGTTCAGCTCGCCGACCTTCTTGAAGAACACGCCGTCCCGCGCCATGGCGTAGTACGCGCGCGGCCCGGCGAGGATGAGGCCGTTGCTGCATCCGAACGTGCTGATGAGGATCGCGATCGCCATCACGGTGCCGCCGCTCGCGCCGAAAAACACCTGGGCGGCCGCCGTTCCCACCCGATCCTGCGTCGCGAACTGGATCCCGCGCCCCATGATCGTGGTGGCCGCGGCCGACCCGGACATCGGCAGCGTGAACAGATACCCGACGTTGGTCAGCACGTAGAGCAGCGTCACGAGCCCCGTGCCTAACGCCAGCGCCAGCGGCAGGTTGCGCTTCGGATTGTGCACTTCCGACGCCGCGAACGTCACGTTGTTCCAGGCGTCGCTTGAGAAGAGCGAGCCCACGAGCGCGGCGCCGAACGCCAGCACGAACGCCGATCCCAGATCCACGTGCCCGAAGAAATGCGCGCTCCGGAAATTTGCCGCGATCGCCGTGGCGTTCCGGCCTAACGTCAGACACAGGATCACCAGCAGCGCCAGCGCGCCGGTTTTCACGATCGTGAACGTCGTCTGGATGAATTTCCCCTCGCGCACCCCGCGCAAGTTGATCCAGGTGAGCAACCAGACGATGACCAACGCCACGAGACGCTGCGGACTCAACCCCACGTCGATCGGTCCGCCCGCGGTCGCGAACGAATGGTGCGGAAACCACGCGTACAGATCCGGCGACACCGACGGCACGAGCTCGCCCAGAAATCGCGCGAACGCCACCAGCACCGCCGCGATCGTTCCCGTTTGAATCACAACGAAAAGAGTCCACCCATAGAGAAATCCCATGAGTGGACCCATCGCTTCGCGTAAGAACAGATACTGACCGCCCGCCTTCGGGAACATCGCTGCCAGCTCCCCGTAGGCGAGAGCGCCCAGCAGCGTCATGATGCCCGTGACGATCCAGACGACCAACAGCCAGAACGGCGACCCGACGGATCGCGCAATGTCGGCCGAGACGATGAAGATGCCGGACCCGATCATGGCGCCCGCCACCAGCATCGTTGCGTCCACGAGCGTGAGCGCTTTGACGAACTCGTGCGGCGGCTCGGTGGTCGCCGGGCGATCGGCCACAACTGTGGTCATGCAGCTCCTCAATTGGATGGGCAGGCGTCCGACTGGCAGGCTATTGC
The DNA here is from genome assembly GCA_035572595.1 of Gemmatimonadaceae bacterium. Taxonomy (GTDB): domain Bacteria; phylum Gemmatimonadota; class Gemmatimonadetes; order Gemmatimonadales; family Gemmatimonadaceae; genus JADGGM01. The sequence continues at coordinate 415 of DATNAM010000066.1, read as the reverse complement.
CGGACGCGCCTCACAAGCGCCACGACCCAGGACCTCGGGCGCGCCCCAAGTGACAGCCGCAGGAAGCTAACAACCGTCCGAACCCTATGCCAGCCCGGCGGATGGACTGCGACCTCTACACTCGTCGGAGCCGGTGGCCAAACGCCACGACTCATAGAGTGAATTGCGTGATGAAGACCGACGCCACCGGCGTCCCGTCTTGCTTGTGTGCCGGGCGGAAATGGTACTCGGCGAGCCGGGATTTGAGCTCTCGGTCGTAGCCGGAGTCGCCAGTGGGATCGAAGTCGAACTTCACGACCCGCCCGCTCTCGTCGATCGTGAAGCGGAGCTGAACAGTCTTGCCGTGAAGTCCTTTCGGCACCGGCAACGGTGGAATCACGGCGAAATCCGGCGTCGCCGGGTACACGGTCCCTGT
>DATNAM010000065.1:0-5036 GCA_035572595.1 Gemmatimonadaceae bacterium | reverse complement strand
CCGGTGCCTTGTGTACGTTCTCGCTCGACGCGCACCCGCGCATGCTGCCGTCGTACGACCACGACCATCTCGAGGTGTGCTTCGACACGCTCGACCGGCACATCCGTGCCAGTCTCGACATCATCATCCCGACGAACTGCGTGTCGGTGCCGCTCCGCGCCACGTCGGCGTTCATGTACACGGGCCCGGTGAGCGACACCCGATGCTTCGGTCGCGCGCGCTGGTTCCTTGGGCTTCGCTCGGCGGTCGGTGAAGCCGAGACGATCACGCGTGTGCCCCGATTCGTGAAAGTGTGCTCGGCCAAGTTCACGCCGGAGTTGGTGAAGCGCGCCTTCCCCGGCCTCACGTTGGAACACGTGCCGGCGCCGCCCGCAGCACTCTCGCCGCGCGTCGACTCGCAATACTTCTCGATCAGCAAGGCCGGTCCGTGCTGGGACACGCTCGTGCAAACGCAGGAGATCGGCGTGTACGTGCCCGATGCGCTCCCCGGCGCCGACGTCCAGGTGCTGATCCTGCTCGAGTCGTGACCGCACCGGGTCACGACAGGATTTCTGAATGACCATTCCGGTTCGAACAATTCCCGCGCCGGCATCGACCGTCGCGCCGTCCGCCCGCCGCGGACAGCTTGCGCTGGCGATGCAGGAAGTGCTCACGGCCACCGTTAGGCTGAGGGCCAACCGCCAGGTCGCCGCCGACGCCGAGTCGTTTCGCGCTCACATGAAGCAGGTGATGGGCGCGGCCGAGCAGCAGGCGCGGCAGGCCGGATACGCCGATGAAGACGTACGGCTGGTGCTGTACGCCGTCGTCACGTTTCTCGACGAGTCGGTGCTCAACTCCACGCAGCCGATGTTCGCCGACTGGCCGCGCAAACCGCTGCAGGATGAAATCTTCGGCGGACATCTGGGCGGCGAGCTGTTCTTTCAGAACCTCCAGTATCTGTTGGCGCGTCCCGACTCCGAAGATCTCGCCGACGTGCTCGAGGTGTTCCAACTCTGCCTGCTGCTCGGGTTTCACGGGCGCTACAGCGCCACCGAGGGCGGCGAAGTGCACGCGGTGATGATGCGCGTCGCCGAGAAAATGCAGCGGATCCGCGGACCGTTCGGCGAGCTGTCGCCGTCGTGGAAGCCGCCCACCGGCGACATCCCGAGCGTCGGCGGCGACGTGTGGTCCAAGCGGTTAGGCATCGCGCTCATCGTCGTGTGCGTGATCGCCGCCGGGTTGTACGTGTTCTATTCCTCGTCGCTCAAGTCCGACGTGGCCGCCGTACACGAGGCCGCCGCTCAGGTGGCCCAGTGACCGCGCCGGCGTTCGCTTCCCCGCACCAGTCCTGTCATGTCGCGTAAGGCGAAAATCTGGCTGATCGCCACGGCGGTCTTCCTGGTCTTCGTGATCGCCGTGTGGTTCCTGGGCCCGGCGCTCCATCTCAAATCGCCCGACATCTGGGTGTTCCGCGCCGGCCTGTGGGTGTTAGGCGCGGCGGCCGCCGGATTCGTCGTGTGGTATTTCCTGCGCCAGCTCGCGCCGGCGCCCGCCTCCGGCACGCGCACGGACGACATCGACGCCGCCATGAACGCGGCGCGCGCGCAGTTGGCGGCGTCGCGGGCCAGCGGCAAGTCGACCACGCTCGCGCGCGCGCCCATGGTCATTCTGTTAGGCAGCGAGGGCAGCGCCAAGACGACCGTGGTCGTGCGCTCCGGACTCGAGGCCGAGCTGCTGGCCGGCAGCGTGTCGCGCGACGACACCGTGGCCCCCACCAAGGGCGTCAACGTCTGGTATGCCCGCGACACGGTGTTCGTGGAAGCGGGCGGTCCCCTGGCCGCCGACCCGTCGCGGTTCGCGCGGCTGATTCGCCACGTGCAGCCGCGCCGTCTGGCAGCCGTGTTCGGCGGCGGCTCGCAAGCGTCGCGCCTGGCGGTAGTGTGCGTGAGCTGCGATCACCTCGTGCAGCCGGGCGCGAGCGAGCAGGCGGTTGCGTTAGGCAAAATGCTCCATGACCGGTTGAGCGAGCTGGCCCGCGGGTTGGGCATCCGTCTGCCGGTGTACGTGGTCTTCACCAAGGCGGATCGCATCGCGTATTTCGCCGATTACGTCCGCAACTTCTCGAACGACGAAGCGCGCGAAGTAGTGGGCGTCACCCTGCCGGCGGACGTCGGCGCCGTGGGCCTTTACGCCGACCGGCAAGCCAAGCGCGTCGCGGATTCCTTCCAGCGGCTCTTCGTGTCGCTGGCCGACAAGCGCATCCAGTACCTCGGCCGCGAAGCGGCGGCGGAACCGAAACCCGGCGCGTACGAGTTCCCGCGCGAGCTGCGGAAAACCGGCGCGGTGGTGACGCAGTTCCTGGTCGAGCTGTGCCGGCCGAGCCAGTTGCAGGTGAGTCCGTTCCTGCGGGGCTACTATTTCACCGGCGTGCGCCCCGTGTTCATCAACGACGCGGCGCCGGCCGCGGCGGCGGCGGCGGCGCAACAATCGCGCGGCGAGGCCCGGTCGGCCACGGCGGTGTTTCGCGCCGAGCAGCTGGCGGCGCAGTCGCGCGCGCCGGCGCCGGCGGCGGCCACGCGCAAGGTGCCGCAGTGGGTATTCCTGGGCCGCCTGTTCACGGACGTTCTGTTAGGCGACCGCGCGGCGATGCACGTGACCAAGGGCGGCGCGCGCGTCAACACGCTGCGGCGCGTCGCGTTAGGCCTGGCGACCGCCGCCGGCGTGGTGGTCGCGTTGGGCTTCACCGTGTCGTGGTCGGGCAACCGGACGCTGGCCGAGACCACGGCCGCGGATGCGCACGCGGCGTTGACCGTTGCCGCCGGCACCGGCGCACCGACGGTCGAGACCCTGCAACGCCTGGATGCGCTGCGCGCGCAATTGCAAACGCTGCGCGACTACGAGCGCAACGGCCCGCCGACGAGTCTCGAGTGGGGACTGTATTCCGGCAGCGCCATGCTTCCCGAAGCGCGCCGCGCGTACTTCGCGTCGTTCGACAAACTGTTGTTCGAGGACACGCGGGGCGCATTGACGACATCGCTGCGCGCGGTGCCGGCGGCCCCCCGCCCAACGGACGACTACGGCAGCACCTATCGCGTCCTCAAGGCGTATCTCATCACCACGGCCAATCCCGAGCGGAGCACCGAGGATTTTCTCGCGCCGGTGCTGCTCAATCAATGGTCCGGCGTTCGCTCGGCGGATTCGGTGCAGAGCCAGCTCGCGCAGCGCCAGTTCGCGTTCTACGCGCGCGAGCTTCCGTTAGGCGATCCGTATTCGGTCCCCGCCGACACGGCGCTCGTCGGGCGCGCACGGTCGTTCCTGCGCCAGTTCACCGGCATCGAGCCGATCTACCAGGCCATGCTCGCCGAGGCCGACAGCGGCAATGCCGCCATCCAATTCAACAAGATGGTGCCGGGATCGGCGGCGTACGTCGTCGAACGCAACACCGTGCGCGGCGCGTTCACCAAGCCGGGCTACGCGGCGATGCAGCGAGCGTTAGGCAGTGCCGACCGGTTCTTCCAGGGCGAGCGCTGGGTGTTGGGCGATGAACCGCCGAGCCAGGTCGACAAAACGAAGGCGCTGGCCGACCTCCGGGCGCGTTACGAGAGCGACTACATCGCCGCCTGGCGCGACTACCTGCAGGGCGCGGCCATCGCACGCTACGGCAGCGTGAGCGATGCGGCGGCCAAGCTCGCCCAACTGTCGGGCAACCAGTCGCCGCTCCTGTCGCTCATCTCGATCGCGTCGCAGAACACGAACACCGACACGGCGATCGGCAACGCGATGCAACCCGCGCACGCCGTGGTGCCGCCGGGCCAGACCGACAAGCTGATCGGCGCGCCCGTCCAGGCGTACATGGCGGCGCTGCTGACGCTCCAAGGTTCGTTAGGCCAGGTCGCCACCGCGCCGCCGGGCCAGTCGGAGGGCGCCATCGCCAACGCGACGCAGAACGCGAACGCGGCCCGCGGCGAGGCGCAGAAGCTGGCCCAGGGATTCGTCGTTGGGCGCGAACCCGCGGTCGCGACCGCCGTGCAACGGCTGCTCACGGAGCCGCTGGCGAGCATCGACCCCTACCTGCGCAACTACGGCGCCGGCCAACTGAACGGCAAGGGACAGACCTTCTGCTCGAAGAATGCCGGTCTCTTCGCCAAGTATCCATTCAACGACCGATCGCCGATTCAAGCGTCGCTCGACGAAGTCGCGGCGGTCTTCAAGCCGCAGACCGGGTCGCTCTGGACGTACTACAACGACGCGCTCCAGAACGTGATCCAACCGCAAGGCAGCTCGTTCGCCGCGAAGTCGGGCGGCACGCTGAACGTCAATCCGGCGTTCCTGTCGTTCTTCAATCGCGCGACGCAATTCTCGGCGGCGATCTTCCCCGCCGGCGCCAACGAGCCGCGCCTAACGATGACGCTCACCAACTACCTCATGCCGCAGAGCGGACGCTTGCGCGTGGTGGGCGACGGCAACACCGTCGACTACGCCGCCGCGGTCAAACCACACCAGTTCACGTGGATGTTCCAACCGTCGGGCGAGGCAACGATCGCCGTCGAGCAAGGGAACGTGTGGGCGAACGTGGCAAGCTTCCACGGAACATGGGCCGTGTTCCAGATGTTCGGCGCGGCCTCGTCGTGGGAAGCGACGGCGAGCGACTATCGCGCCGAGTGGGCCATCCCCGGTAATAGCGCGGGCGCGAAAGTTGGGCTCGACGTTGCGCTCAACAACGTGCCCCCGGTGATGCGCAAAGGATTTTTCTCCGGGTTTGCCTGCGTGAGCAAGGTGGTGCAGTAGCGCCGTGCTCGAAGCTTGAACCACTCCGCCGTGTGAGCGCCTTGCCACACTGCCATCAGCGCCGCAGGTTCATCCCTCGTTGGCCACGGCGCGCATCGCATTCCGCGCGGCGCCACATTATCGACGACGTCACTACCAGTAGAGGATTCATGCCAGGCGGCAACCCACCAGCGCCATGGACCACCGGTTCAAAGGCGAACTCAGTCCAGCACGCATTCGTGAATGCGCGGATCATGGACATCAACCGCCACGCGATCTCGAAGCTGCTG
>DATNAM010000064.1:0-9175 GCA_035572595.1 Gemmatimonadaceae bacterium | reverse complement strand
CCAGTCGAGAAAGCCGTGTGTGCCTGCGGCAAGTGGGCCCTCCAGGGATCGAACCTGGGACCGTCGGATTATGAGTCCGCTGCTCTAACCAACTGAGCTAAGGGCCCGCAAACGACGTAAGCTACCGCGACGCCCCATTCTGTCCAGCCGCGGCGTCGGGCGCCCGGGATGTCGGTTCGCTGCATTTGGCGTTCCCTTGCGGACACGTGCATTCACCACCGCTCGGCTGGTCGGCGCCATCGCCCAGGATGCGAGCAGGGCCTTGGCTTGTCCACGCGACCGGCGTGTAGATTCTTGTGCGTCTCCGCCAGGTTACGAACCGCCCGCGCGACCACGCGACGTCGGACAACCTACGCTTCGAAGGAGCGGTCATGAGGGTTTCAACGGGACTGGGAGCGGCGTGCGCGGTGCTCGCGATCGCCGCCTGCGGCGGATCGCACGATGCGGCCAAGGGCGCGCCGGCCGATTCCGCCGCCACCGCGGCCAAGGCCACACCCAAAGGATGCGACGCCGACAACGGCGGCCTCACGCTGCCCAACGGATTCTGCGCGTCCGTCTTCGCCGACCATTTGGGCCACCCGCGCCACCTGGCGGTCGCGCCTAACGGAGTCGTGTATGTCAACACGTGGAGCGGCCGCTACTACGGGGACGACACCACGCCGGCCGGCGGGTTCCTGGTCGCGCTCCGCGACACCACGGGCGACGGGCACGCCGACGTGATCGAGCGGTTCGGCGACAGCGTCCAGGCGCATGGCCACGGCGGCACGGGCATCGCGCTCCACGGCCCCTGGCTCTTTGCCGAAGAGTCCGACCGCATCGAGCGCTACACCATGCCGTCGACGGGCATCGTGCCGGCGGGGAAGCCCGACGTGGTCGTGTCGGGCATGCCGTTAGGCGGCAACCACCCGATGCACGCGTTCGCGGTCGACTCGTCGGGCGCGATCTTCGTCGAGATGGGATCGGCGACCAACGCCTGCCAGCTCAAGGACCGCACGCTGCACTCGCCGGGCCACCAGCCGTGCACCGAGCTGGCGACGCGCGCCGGCATCTGGCGCTTCGACGGCACCAAGACGGGCCAGCACTTCTCGCCGTCGGCGCGCTTCGCCACCGGCATCCGCAACGCGGTCGGCGTCGCGTTCTCGCCTAACGGAGCCCTGTTCACCACCCAGCACGGGCGCGATCAGTTGTCGGGCAACTGGCCCGAGCACTACACCAACGCGCAGAGCGCCGAGCTGCCGGCGGAAGAGCTGATGCACATCGAACGTGGCGCCGACTTCGGCTGGCCGTTCTGCTACTACGACGGCTCGCAGAAGAAGCTCGTGCTGGCGCCCGAATACGGTGGCGACGGCACCAAAGTCGGCGTGTGCGACAAAAAGCGTCCGCCGGTGGCGTACTTCCCGGGTCACTGGGCGCCCGACGGACTCACGTTCTATTCGGGTGCATCGTTCCCGGCGCACTATCGCGGCGGCGCGTTCATCGCGTTCCACGGTTCGTGGAATCGGGCGCCGTTGCCGCAGGGCGGCTACCTGGTGGCGTTCGTGCCGTTCCAGGGCGACACGGCGAGCGGCCCGTACGAGGTGTTCGCCGATGGATTCGCCGGCGCCAACAAGCAGCCGGGCGCGGCGGCGCACCGGCCGGCCGGCGTGGCCGTAGGGCCCGACGGCGCGCTCTACGTGGCCGATGACGCGCACGGCCGCGTGTGGCGCGTGTCGTACCACGGCGCCGGCGGTCCGTAGTCCTAACGAACGAGCGTGCGGGCGGCCGGCGCGCCGCCCGCCGCGCTGTGCCTAACGCGCGATTCGGGCGGATCGAGCAGCGCCGAGATGGCGATCTCGGGCGTCGGCGCCTCGTGCAGCGAGCGCGGCTGCACGCCGAACGTCCGCTTGAGGTGGGCCCGCATCGTGCTCACCTTGCCGTAGCCCAGTGTTTTGGCCACGCCGTTGCAGGTGCGGGTGCCGTCGTAGAGCAGGCGATACGCGGTGAGCACGCGCGCCGCGCGCAGCACCGTCTTCGGCGTCGGAAGCCCGGCGCGGAGGAACTGCCGCTCGAGCGTCCGCCGGGTCATGCACGCGCGCGCGGCGAGCTCCGCCACGTCGAGCGGCACGTCGTTGTCGCGGATGCACTGCTCGATCGCGAAACGCAGCCGGCACGGGAGCGGCTCGAGCATCGTCATGATGCGCGCCTGCGCGCGGTGGGTGATCGAATCCTGCGCCAGCTCGCGGAGCAGCGTGCCCATGCGTTGGGCGGAATCGTCCACGCCCGCGAACACGGCGCATCGCACGCCGGCACTGCCCAACGCCAGCAGGAGCCGCGCCGTCTCGGGCCGCAGCTGCGTGTAGAGGAGCCACCGCGCGCAGGCGTAGGTGCGCACGGTCTCGAGCATCATCGCTTCGTTAGGCGCGGGGTCGAGGAGAGGATCGAGCACCACGATGTCGGCGGGCGCCGTCCGCATCGCGGCGTCGATCTGCTCCAAGTGGGCGAGGCTGGTCAGGGCGCATGCCGGCGGCGCGACGTCCCGCACCCGCGCGACACGATACGCCGGGACGGCGACCAACAATCGCATGAGCGGGGGGGGCCTCGATCGGAGCGTGAAGGTGGCGGCGGTGTGCGGTCCAAAATAGAAAAATTTGACGGCGGCGCCAGGGCGCCCCGCGCCGATCGGCCTTGCGTAAGGCATTCGGTTGGGCGATTGTCGCGAACGGAGTCGTCGTGGCGCAAACGGGGACGTCCGGGTGCGACGCGGGATCGGCCGAGTCCGGTGACCGCGCGCGCGTCGGGCGCGGCGACCGGACAGGAAGGCGATCTCTCGATCCGCCAGCGTTTGGGGTGGTCAAGATGGCCGTGTTCGATCCTACCTCGATGGGGTACCGGCCCCTACCTTTCATCGTTCACCGCCTCCACACCCGGCTCGACGCGTCGAGCCGCACCTGAGTCTCACGGGCTCCGACAGCCATGGATCTGCGCGACCAGCTGCAGGCAACCCTCGGGTCGAGCTATACCCTCGAGCGTGAGTTAGGCGGGGGCGGTATGTCGCGCGTGTTCCTCGCCCGCGAGACCGCGCTCGACCGCCGCGTGGTGGTCAAGGTCCTGCCGCCTGAGCTCGGCGCCGGTGTCAATGCCGACCGGTTCAATCGCGAGATTCTGCTTGCCGCGCGGCTCCAGCATCCGCACATCGTGCAAGTGCTGTCGGCGGGCGAGACCGAGGGGCTGCCGTACTACACCATGCCGTACGTCGACGGCGAGTCGCTGCGCGCGCGGGTATCCAAAGATGGCGCGCTGCCGATCACCGAGGCGATCGGCATTTTGCGCGACGTCGCGCGCGCGCTCGCATACGCGCACGAGCACGGCGTGGTGCACCGCGACATCAAGCCGGAGAACGTGCTGCTGTCGGGCGGCTCGGCCGTGGTCACGGACTTCGGCATCGCGAAGGCGCTCAGCGATTCGCGCGGGCACGTCACCGGCGCCACGCTCACGCAGTTCGGCACGTCGTTAGGCACGCCGGCCTACATGGCGCCCGAGCAGGTCGCCGCCGATCCGGCCGTCGATCATCGCGCCGACCTCTACGCCTTCGGCTGCGTCGCGTACGAGCTGCTGACGGGACGCGCGCCGTTCAGCGGGCTCTCGCCGCAGAAGCTGCTCGTGGCGCAGATGACGGAAATGCCGCGCCCGGTGAGCGACCTGCGTCCCGACACGCCCCCCGAGCTTGCCGCTCTCGTGATGCAGTGTCTGGCCAAGGACGCCGGGTCGCGTCCGCAGAGCGCCGCCGAGGTGGTGCGCGTGCTCGACGTCGTCACGAGCAGCGGCGCCCGCGCCGCGCTGCCGTCGATCCTGTTAGGCGGCAAGCACGCGCTCTGGAAAGCGCTCGGCATCTACGCGGCGGCGTTCGCGGTGGTGGCGTTGGTCGCCAAAGCCGCGATCATCGCGATCGGGCTGCCGCAGTGGGTGCTCACGGGTGCCGTGCTCATCATGGCGCTCGGCCTGCCGGTGATGCTGTTCACCGCGTTCGTGCAGCGCGCGACGCGCCGGGCGCTCATGGCCACGCCGGCGTCCGCTCCGGGGACGACGGGCGCGGGCCAGGGCACGATGACATCGATCGCGCTCAAAGCCAGCCCGTATGTTACCTGGCGGCGGACGATGGTGACCGGCGCCTGGACGTTGGGCGCGTTCGCGGTGGTCGTGGCCGCGTTCATGGCGCTCCGCGCGTTAGGCATCGGGCCGGCCGGGTCCTTGCTCGCGTCGGGGCGGATGGACGCGCATCAGCCGCTGCTGGTGAGCGAGTTCGCGGTGTCGGGCGGCGCCGACACGGCGTTGGGCGCCGTGGTCGCCGAGGGCGTGCGCGCGGATCTCGCGCAATCGCGCGCGGTGCGCGTGATGCAGGCCAGCGCGATCCAGGCGGCGCTCACGCGCATGCAGCGCCCGCTCAACAGCCGCGTGGACGCGAGCCTCGCCCGCGAGATTGCCCAACGCGAAGGCCTGACGGCCATCGTGACCGGCACGATCACATCGTTAGGCGCCGGCTTCGTGGTCACGGCGCGCATCATCGCGGCCGAGTCGGGCAACGAGCTGGCGTCGTTCCAGGAGACCGCCGACAATCCGTCGCAGCTCATTCCGACGGTCGACAAGCTCACCCGCGCGCTGCGCGGCAAGATCGGTGAATCGCTGCGCGCGGTGCAGGCGTCGCCCGAGCTGGACGCGGTAACCACGAGCTCGCTGCCGGCGCTCAAGCTCTACGCCGCGGGCATGCGGGCGTTCAACGCCGGCGACTACGGCAAGGCTGTCGACCTCTTCAAGCAGTCGGTTGCGTTGGACACGACGTTCGCCATGGCGTGGCGAAAGCTCGCGGTGTCGTACACGGACGCGGGCATGTCGCCGGTGCTCTCGGACCAGGCGCTCATGCGAGCGTACGAAAACCGCGACCACCTGAGCGACCTGGAGCGCTTCACCACCGTCGGCACGTACTACATGAACGGTCCGGGGCACGATCGGGGCAAGGCGATCGGCGCGTTCGAGCAGGCCGTGGCGTTAGGCGACTACGGTGTATCGGGCGTCGACCTCGGATCGCTCTACCTGAGCCGCCGCCAGTTCGCGGCCGCCGATTCGGCGTTCCGGGCGAGTATCGCGCACGATCCATCCGCGTCGAGCTTGCCGTACTACGCGCTCTCCCAATCGTTGAGCGACCAAGGCAAGCTCCGCGAAGCGGACTCCGTGCTCGATGCGGCCGACAAGCAGTTCGGGCGCCGCCAGACCGCGGTGCAATCGCGGGCCTTGCTGCTGTACAACCAGGGACTGGTCGACTCGGCGGCGTCATTTCTGCGCTCGGCTCAGGCCGGCGCGAGCCCGTTGAATCGCTCGGCGATGCTCAATCTATCGGCTGAAATCGAGTTGCTGCACGGCCGGTTAGGCGATTACCAACGCGATGTGGAAGCGTCGCGCACCATCCAGCATGCGATCGGCGTGTACGCACCCGCGATCGACGATTCGATCCAGTCGGCGCTCTTCGATGTGTGGCTGCGCGGACAGCCGGCCGCGGCGGTGCGCAAGCTGGATTCTGCGTTGGCCGCGACGCCGCTCCGGACCATGCCCCCGGCCGCGCGCCCGTACGCCGACGCCGCCGTCATCTACGCATTGGCCGGCAAGCCCGAGCAGGCGCGCGCGATGTTGGCCCAATACGACGCCGACGTCCGCGACACCACACTCAGACGTGCGCTCGAGCCCAAGCGAGGGTACGCGATGGCGACGGTCGCGGTGGCCGAAAAGCGCCCCATGGACGCGGTGCGTGGCCTTTACGCGTCGGACTCGCTGGCGGATGGTCCGGCGACTGATTGCGTCGCCTGCATCGACGCCGACGTCGGCATGGCGTTCGATCGCGGGAACATGACCGACTCGGCCATCGCGCACTACGAACGGTACGTCAAGACGCCCGCGGCCTTTCGCCTGCTCAACGACTCCCAGGACCTGGCGCTCGTGTATCGACGGTTAGGCGAGCTCTACGAGACCAAGGGGGATCGCAGCCACGCCGCCACGTACTATGCGAAGTTCGTGGACCTGTGGAAGAATGCGGACGCCGACCTGCAGCCCGCGGTGGCGGAGGCCAAGCGGCGGTTGGCCGGCCTCCAGGTGTCCGAGAAGCACTCCTGAGGGCGCCATGCCCGACTTGACCATCCGCATCAAGCGCGCCTCGGACGGCTCGGCGGCGCTGACGTGCGTCCGCGCCGACGGCTCGGTCACCTGGCAGCGCCAGGTCGGTCCGTTAGGCGCGTTCTTTCCGACGCACGACCTCACCCACTACGCGGTCGAAACGACGCTCGGCTACCGCCGCGGATTTTACGGCTTGATCGCCGACGGGTGGGAGATCTCGGATTTCGCCGCCGAAGCGCGCAAGCGCGCCATTCCGCGCGAAGCGAGAGAGGCCGAGCTCGTGGTGGGGGTGTTCGAGATGGAGTACCGGATGGGGTCGGACTGGTCGCCGGGCGAGCTGCGCGAGCAGGGGGAGCGCTACGCCGCGAGTACGAGCCCGGCGCGAAACCGTCTGGCGCTGCCGGCGCTCAGCGACGAAGTTATCGCGCGCGTCCGCGCAGCCCGCGCGGCGCTGTTCGAGCAGTGGGCGGCCACCGCTCCCGGTGACACGCTCGAGCTGCCGTTCTCGCGATCATCCTGATATCCGGTCATGCGCCTCGCATCGCTCCTCGCCGTTGCCGCGTTCCTTGGCATTCCCGCCCTCCCGGTGCACTCCGCTCCGCCTTCCCGCCTAACGGGATTCTCGGCCCCGTCCGAGCGCGTCGAGCGAGGGTGGGAGGCCAAGTTCAAAGCGATTCCGTCGCCCGACAGCCAGCGCGCCTACATGCGGCACCTCACCGCGCGGCCGCATCACGTGGGCTCGCCCTACGACAGCGCGAACGCGCAATGGATTCTGGCGCACTTTAAATCGTGGGGACTCGATGCGCACATCGAGCGCTTCGAGGTGTTGTTTCCCACGCCTCGCGAACGGCTGGTCGAGCTGATTGCGCCGTCGCACTTCAAGGCATCGCTCGAGGAGCCCACGGTTCCGGGTGATCCGACCTCCGCCCAACACGCCGAGCAATTGCCCACGTACAACGCCTACTCGATCGACGGCGACGTGACGGCGCCGCTCGTGTACGTGAACTACGGACTCCCGTCGGACTACGACGAGCTCGCGCGTCACGGCGTGTCGGTGAAAGGCGCGATCGTCATCGCGCGCTATGGCAACTCGTGGCGTGGGGTCAAGCCGATGGTGGCGGCCGAGCACGGCGCGGTGGGCTGCATCATCTACTCGGATCCGGCCGACGACGGCTATGGCCAGGGCGACACGTACCCCAAGGGGCCGTACCGTCCGAAGGATGGCGTGCAGCGGGGCAGCGTGATGGAAATGCAGCTCTACCCGGGCGATCCGCTCACCCCCGGCGTGGGCGCGACGCACGATGCCAAGCGTCTGGCGCTGGCCGACGCGCCGACGATCACGAAGATTCCCGTGCTCCCGATCTCGTACGGCGACGCGCAGCCGCTGCTGGCCGCGTTAGGCGGGCCCGTGGTGCCCGAACCGTGGCGCGGGGGACTCGGCATCACGTACCACATGGGCGCAGGGCCGGCGCGAGTCCACCTCGTGGTCAAGTCGAACTGGGACTTGAAGCCCGTGTACGACGTGATCGCCACCATTCGCGGCGCGAGCGAGCCCGACGAGTGGGTCATCCGGGGCAACCATCAGGACGCGTGGGTGAACGGCGCTGAGGATCCGACGGCCGGGCAGGTGGCGTTGATGGAAGAAGCCCGCGCGTTAGGCACGCTGCTGGGCGAGGGTTGGAAGCCGCGGCGCACGATCATCTACGCGGCCTGGGACGGCGAGGAACCGATGCTGCTCGGCTCGACCGAATGGGTGGAAGAGCACGCCGACGAATTGCGGCAGAAGGCCGTCGCCTACTTGAACAGCGATACCAACGACCGCGGCTATCTGTTCGCGGGCGGCACGCCGTCCCTGGCGCGATTCGTGAGCGACGTGGCGAAAGACGTGGACGACCCGGAGACACACCTGTCGGTGTACACGCGCCGGCAGCTGGCCGACATCAAGAACGCGCGGTCGGACGACGCCCGGCAGCGGGAGCGCACGAGCGGCGTGCTGCGCGTCGGTCCGTTAGGCTCGGGCTCCGATTACTCGGGGTTCGTCGACCACCTGGGCATCGCGTCGCTCAATATCGGGTTTGGCGGCGAGAGCGACGGCAGCGGCGTCTACCACTCGGTGTACGACGATTTCAACTGGTACACGCACTTCAGCGACACGTCGTTCGTGTACGGACGCGCGCTGTCGCAGATGGGCGGCCTGGCGGTGATGCGCCTCGCGGATGCGGACGTGCTCCCGTACGATTTCACCGGGCTCGCGTCCACCGTGCAAGGCTACGTGTCGGATCTCGAGCACGTGCTGCAGTCGGAACACGACGAGACCGCCGAGCAGAACCGCGAGATTCAGGAAGGCGTGTTCGCGGCCACGTCCGATCCGTGGCACCCGACCATCGCGCCGGCCGTCGAGTCGCTGCCGCCGCACCTCGGCTTCGCGGATCTCGAGAACGGCGCCGACTCGCTCACGCGCAGCGCCGGCCGTTGGGCCGAGGCGTTCGCGGCGCTCGAAGCCGACACCGCGTACCGCGCCGATCCGGCGGTGAACGCGCTCCTGGTGCAGGCGGCCCGCCGCCTAACGGACAAGCGCGGCTTGCCCGGCCGCCCGTGGTACACGTTCGAGCTGGAAGCGCCGGGGTTCTACACCGGCTACGGCGCCAAGACGATGCCGGCGGTGCGCGAAGCGATCGAGCAGCGGAAGTTTCCCCTCGCCCAACAGCAAATCACCATCGTGGGTGCTGTGTTAGGCAGCGAGGCCGCGCTGATCGATTCGGCCGCCGTGATGCTGGGCCACGCGCCGCGCTGAACGGCGTTACTCCTCGGGCGCACCGCCGCTCCGCGCCACCTGATCCGCGCGGATCTTGCCGGCGTCGAAGCGGCGTGCGCCGGCGAGCATCTTGTCGATCGTTTCGTCGAAGTCGGCTTCGCCGCGCTTGAATCGGAGCGGATTGAGGCGCGCCACGACGAACGCGCGCAGATACGGACTCTCGAATCCGCGCGACTTGAGACCGGCCACGGCGGCGGTGACGGCATCGTTGAGCTCGAGCAT
>DATNAM010000063.1:0-2430 GCA_035572595.1 Gemmatimonadaceae bacterium | reverse complement strand
TCATCGGCGTGGCGCCGGCGGGCTACGAGGGCACGTTCCCGGGTATCGCGCCGGCCTTGTTCGCACCGATCCGCATGGTCAACCAGTTGCAACCCGTGGCATACGACCAACTGGCCGATCGCACCGAGAGCAATCTCTTCGTCAAAGTTCGCGTCGCACCGGGCGTGTCGATGGCGCGCGTACGCGCGTTCGCGGCGTCGTTCACCGCCGACATGACGCAGCGCTATCCCAAAACATGGACCCCGGCGACGGCCGCGCTGGTCATTCCGGAATCGGCGATCGCGGTCAACCCGATGCTCGACAGCGTCGTCGTTCCCGCTGCGGCGGCGCTCATGACCGTCGTCGCGCTGGTGCTGTTGGTGGCGTGCGCGAATCTCGCCAGTTTTCTGCTCGCGCAGGCGCGTGATCGCCAGCGGGAGATCGCCATCCGCATTGCGCTCGGCGCGAGCCGCTGGTCGCTCGTTAGGCAGCTGCTCGTCGAGGCCCTCCTGCTCGGCGGGCTCGGCGGCATCGCCGGTCTGGGTCTCTCGCGCCTCGCCCTGAGCGCGCTCCTGCGCGCGGACCTGCCGCTGCCGTTGCCGATCACGGTCGACGTGAGTCTGGATGCGCGGGTACTCGCCTTCTCGCTGCTCGCCGCTGTGGGGGCGGCGCTGTGTGTCGGCGTACTGCCCGCTCTCCAGGCCACGCGGCCTAACGTGGTCGACGTCATCAAGAGCGAAAATACCGGCGGCGGACCGGCGCGCCGGGTGACCACGCGGAACGCCTTGGTGGTCGGCCAGATCGCCGTCTCGCTGGTGCTGCTCATCACGGCCGGCCTGTTCTTGCGCAGCCTCCAGGCGAACCAGCAGATCGATCCCGGCTTCGGTCACGAGCCGGCCGGGCTGGTGTGGTTCGGCTTCCCACCCGATCGCAACGCTGGTCCGCAGCAGCAACTCCTGCTCGACGAGATCGAGTCGCGCGTCCGCCGCATCGACGGCGTCGAAGCGGTGGGTCTCACGACCAACGTCCCGTTGACCGTCGTCAACGAACAATTCGCGGAGGTCAACATCGCCGGCCTGGAACCGCCCAAGGGCCAGCCCGGCTTCGTGGTCGACTATGGGGCGGCCGACTCGGGATTCTTCAACGCGGCCAGCGTTAGGCTTCTGCGCGGGCGGGGCATCGAGGCCTCCGACAAGGCGTCGGCGCCGAATGTCGCCGTCGTCGACGAGGTGATGGCCAACGAGTTCTGGCCGGGTACGGACCCCATCGGGCAATCATTCCGCATGGACTCCACGACGGTGCGCGTCGTCGGCGTGGCGCGAACGGTCAAGGTGCGATCGCTCGGTGAGGCGCCGCGCCCGTTTTTCTTCGTGCCGTGTGCACAGAGCCCCTTCTCGTACGCCACGCTCGTCGCGCGCACCCGGCGCGGCGGCGACGCCGATGCCATCGCGGTGCGCATGGTGGGCGTGTTGCGCGAGATCGATCCGTCGATCCCGGTGTTGCAGGAGACGACGATGGCGCGACACGTGGGCGCCGTGTTGCTGCCGGCGCGCCTCGGTGCGGTCGTATTCGCGCTGTTCGCGGCCCTGTCGCTCTCGCTCGCGATGATCGGCGTGTACGGGGTCGTGAGCTACGCCGTCGCGCGCCGGTCGCGGGAAGTCGGCATCCGCATGGCACTGGGCGCGCAGCCTAACGAAGTCGTGCGCCTGCTCATGCGTGAAGGGCTGGTGATGATCGGCGGAGGCGGTCTGCTCGGGCTCGCGTTGGCGTTCGCAATGACACGAGTCCTTCGCAGTCTCTTGTCCGGCGTGACCGCCTCCGATCCGTCGGCGTTCATTGCCGCGCCGCTCCTGCTGCTCATCGTGGGCGTCTCGGCGGCGTTGCTTCCGGCGCTGCGATCCGCGCGCACCGATCCGGTGCGCGTGCTGCGGGCGGACTGAGCGCGGGTTCGGCCTCGCGTCCTGTCGCGGCCTACGGCGGGCGAGTCATCCCTCACCGCTCACGGATAGTCCCTCACCGCTCGGCCTTCGTCCCCAATCCATTGTTCCCGCGTTCAGGCGCGCGGGATACTACGCCTCCCGGCGTCGCACGCCGACAGCGATCAGCGCGCGGCGCGCCTGTCGTCCTGAGCCGTGGAGGCATGTATGCGAAGTTGCTCGTCAGTGTTCGCCGCCCTTGCCACCCTCGCGTGTGCCGCGGTGGCGGGGGCACAACAAACCGGCCAAGAGGCCGTGATCACCGGCAAGGTCGCCAGCGCGGCAGGCGCACCGTTGCCGTACGCCAGCGTGTTCCTCAAGGACCTGAGGGTGGGCGTCGTCACGTCGACCGACGGCACCTATCGCCTCGTGGTTCCCGCCGCGCGGGTCACCGGCAAGACCGACAGCCTCACCGTGCGGCTGATCGGCTACCAGGAGAAGAGCGTTGCCCTGGCCGTGACGGCCGGCGCGCACG
>DATNAM010000062.1:0-8391 GCA_035572595.1 Gemmatimonadaceae bacterium | reverse complement strand
CGATCTCGACCTCGGCCACTACGAACGCTTCATCGACCGCGCGCTCTCGCAATCCAACAACGTCACGACGGGGCGCGTGTACCTGAACGTGATCAGCAAGGAACGCCGCGGCGAATACCTGGGCTCGACGGTGCAGGTGATTCCGCACGTCACCGACGAGATCAAGGGCGCGATGAAGAGACTCGCTCCCGAAAGCGATGTGGTGATCGTCGAGATCGGCGGCACCGTGGGCGACATCGAATCGCTGCCGTTCCTCGAGGCGATTCGCCAATTCCGCCACGAGATCGGCCGCGAGAACGCGCTCTTCGTGCACCTCACGTTAGTCCCGTTCATCAGCGCCGCCGGCGAAGTGAAAACCAAGCCGACGCAGCACTCGGTGCGCGAGCTCATGGAAATCGGAATCCAGCCCGACATTCTCATCTGCCGCGCCGAGCGCCCGCTGTCGGAAGACGTGAAGCGCAAAATCGCGCTCTTCTGTAACGTCGACTTCGGCTCGGTCATCGAGAGCCGCGACGTGCCCACCATTTACGAGATCCCGCTGTCGTTCGCCGAGCAGGGACTCGACGAGCGCGTGGTGTCGCGCCTTGGGTTAGGCGGGCGCGCGCCGGACCTCTCGTCGTGGCGCCAGATGGTGGAGCGCGTCACGGCGCCCAGCGAGCGCGTGCGCATCGCCGTCGTCGGCAAGTACACCGATCTCGTGGACAGCTACAAGAGCGTCCAGGAAGCGCTCATCCACGGCGGCATCGCCAACGATGTGGGCGTCGACATCCGCTGGATCTCGAGCGACCTCTTCACCTCCGCCGAGCGCGCGGCCGAGTTGTTAGGGCCGGTGCACGGACTGCTCGTGCCGGGCGGATTCGGCGTCCGCGGCGTGGAAGGGATGGTGGAAGCGATCCGCTGGGTGCGCGAGCGCGGCTTGCCGTTCTTCGGCATCTGCCTCGGCATGCAGGTGGCGGTGATCGAGTTCGCGCGCCACAAGTGCAACCTCGATGACTCGCACTCCAGCGAGTTCGCGCCCGAGTGCGCCGACCCGGTGATCTCGCTCATGGAGTCCCAGCAGCACATCACCGACATGGGCGGCACGATGCGGTTAGGCGCGTACCCGTGCCGGCTCAAGCCCGGTTCGTTGGTCGCCGAGACGTACAACGCATCCGACATCAGCGAGCGCCACCGCCATCGCTACGAGTTCTCGAACGCCTATCGCGATCTGTTCGAGAAACACGGCGTGCGGTTCAGCGGGCTTTCGCCCGATGGATCGTTGGTCGAAATCATCGAGATCCCCGATCACCCGTGGTTCGTGGGCTGCCAGTTCCACCCGGAGCTCAAGTCGCGGCCCACGCGTCCGCACCCGCTGTTCGCCGGTTTCGTGGGCGCGGCCGTGCAGTCCAAGCGCGTGCGCGGCGAGCGCGACACCACCACGCGGGGCGCGCGCGCCGCGACGTCCAGCTGAGCCGCGACGTGACCCAACGGTTTCCCGCCGACCGGTTCTTTCTCATCGCCGGCCCGTGCGTGGTGGAATCGGACGAGTTGAACTTCCGTGTGGCCGACCACCTGGCCGCGCTCGCCGAGCGCGTGCCGGGCGGCGTGATCTTCAAGGCGAGCTTCGACAAGGCGAACCGGTCCAACCGCGCCGCGCATCGCGGGCCCGGACTCGACGACGGCCTCAAAGCCCTCGAGCGCGTGCGCGAGCGCACCGGATTGCCGGTCCTAACGGACGTGCACGAACCGGAGCAGTGCGCGACGGCGGCCGAAGTGGTGGACGTGTTGCAGATTCCGGCGTTCCTGTGCCGCCAGACCGACTTGCTCATCGCCGCCGGCGCCACGGGCAAACCGGTGAACATCAAGAAAGGGCAGTGGATGCAGCCCGAGGGCATGCGCGGCGCGGCCGACAAGGTGCGCCGGGCCGGCGTTAGGCGGCCGGAAATCGCCATCACCGAGCGCGGCACGTTCTTCGGCTACGGCGATCTCGTCGTCGACATGCGCGGCTTCGCGCGTCTCGCCGCGGCGTGCTCGGCCCCGGTGATCTTCGACGCCACCCACAGCGTCCAGCAGCCGGGCAAAGGCGAGAACGGTGCGAGCGGCGGCGCGCGCGAGTACATCCCTGCGTTAGCACGGGCCGCCGTCGCCGCCGGCGCCAACGGCGTGTTCCTCGAGACGCACCCCGATCCCGACCACGCGCCGAGCGATGGGCCCAACATGCTGCCGCTGTCCGAGCTCGATGCGTTGGTCCGCCAGCTCATCCAGGTGTGGGACACGTGCCGCCAGTAGTCGACGCCGCGCTGGCCAAGCGCATCAAGCTCGTCGGCCTCGACGTCGACGGCGTCCTCACCGACGGCGGCATCTATCTGGGCGACGTGGCGGGCGCGACCATGGAGTTCAAGCGCTACGATGTCCAGGATGGGTTGGGCATCGAGCTCATGCGACACGTCGGTCTCAAGGTGGTGATCATCACCGGCCGCGTCTCGGAGAGCGTACGCCTGCGCGGCCAGGAGCTGCGCATGGACGACGTCGCGCAAGATGCGTTAGCACGCAAGCTGCCCGCGCTCAGGCGCGTGCTCGAGCGCCACGGCGTCACGCCGCAGGAAACCGCGTTCGTCGGCGACGACATTCCCGATCTTCCGATCCTGCGCGAAGTGGCACTGCCGGTCGCCGTGGGAAACGCGGTCCCAACGATTCGCGAGCTCTGCGCGGTACAACTGGAGCGCGCCGGTGGACGCGGCGCCGTGCGCGAATTCGCCGAGTTGCTGCTGCGCGCGCGCGGCGAATGGCAGCACGCGCTCGATCTCTATCTCGCCGCTCGCGCCGACGTACCACTCGAGGCAACGCTCTGATCATGGATATCGTCGAACGCGGCCGGCGCGTGTTCCGCATGGAGCGTGAAGCGCTCGAGGACATCGAGCGTAATCTCGGCGCGCCGTTCGTCGCGGCCATCGATCTGCTCGCGGCGTGCACGGGACGCGTCATCGTGGCCGGCGTCGGCAAGTCTGGCCTCATCGGACGCAAGATCGCCGCGACGCTCACGTCCACGGGCACGCCGGCCACGTTTCTGCACCCGGTGGACAGCGTCCACGGCGACCTGGGCCTCGTCGGACCATCCGACGTCGCGATCCTCATCTCCAAGAGCGGCGAAACCGACGAGCTGTTTCCGCTGCTGGAACAACTGCGCCGGTTAGGCGTAAGCATCATCGCCATCATTGGCGCGCACGACTCGACGCTCGCCCGCCAGTCCGACGTGGCGCTCGATACGTGGGTGCGCGAAGAAGCGTGTCCGCACGATCTCGCACCCACCACCAGCACGACGGCGGCGCTGGCGATGGGCGATGCGATCGCGGTCACGCTGCTCGAGAGAAAGGGCTTCGGCCGCGACGATTTCGCGCGACTGCACCCCGGCGGCTCGCTCGGCAAGCGCTTGCTCACGCGGGTGTGCGATGTGATGGTGCGGGAGAAGTTGCCGGTGCTCCAAACGGGGGCACTGATGCGTGAAGCGGTCGTGATGCTCGCCGAGCGCCGCGGCACGGTCGCGATCGTGAACGACGCCGGCCGCGTGCTCGGCGTCGTGACGGCGGGCGATCTCACGCGCCTGATGGAGCGGGAGCAGGACGTGTTCACCGTACCGGTGGACCGGGTGATGAATCGGCAGCCCAAGGTTGCACGCGCGGATGAGCTCGGCAGCGCCGCGGTCTTTCGCATGGAGAAGTTCGGCATCATGGCAATGCCCGTGTTGGACGGCAGCGATAAAATGGTGGGCATCGTGCACCTGCACGATCTCATGCGCGCGGGAATCGCGTGATGCGGCGCGCCTGGTGGGTGCTCGCGTTAGGCGTGGCGGCCCTGGCCGCCGCCTGCTCCAACGGCACCGAGCCCAAGGTCACCTCGGCGAATCTGCTCGCCGACTCGGCCGATCAGGTGATGTTCGGCATCTCCACCATGATCACCGATCAAGGGCTGCTGCGTGCCAAGCTCGCGGCCGACACCGCGTACTTCTTCGACGGCAGCACGCGCATCGAAGCGCGCAACGAGAAGACGACGTTCTATACCGCCACCGGCGTCGAGAACGCGGTGCTCACGTCCATCGAGGGCACGTACAACCAGCAGCGCGGCACGATGGAAGCGCGCAAGAAGGTGCTGGTGGTGACCACCGACAACAAGCGCCTCGAGACGTCGCTCCTCGACTACGACCAGCGCACCAACATCATCAGCAGCGACAGCGCGTTTGTCCTAACGCAACCGACGGGCGTCATGCACGGCATCGGCTTCACGTCCGATCCGAACATGACCAACCTGCACGTGAAGCGCGTGATCACGGGAGGCGGCACGTTCACGCTCCCGTCCGGCGGAACGTCGCCGTGAGGAAAACGCTCTGGGCGGCCGCGGTGGCTGCGCTCGTGGTCCCTGCCGCGCTGGTCGCGCAGCAGCCCACGACGCAGCCGGCCGCGCCATCCGGGCAGTGCCAGCTCGTCTATTCAGCGCGCGACTCGTCGAGTCCGCCGCGCATGTCGGCCATGAAACAGCCGAGCGGCGAGTTCAACACGTTCATCGGCGGCGGCGTGATCGCGCGATGCCCGGCGCAGAACATGACGCTCATCGCCGACAGCGCCGAGAATTACGGCGACCAGAAGCTGCTGCACCTGATCGGCCACGTACACTACGTGGAGCCGCGCCTAACGCTGGACTCGGAGCTCGCGGACTACTATCAGAGCGACGAGCACCTGGTGGCCGATGGCAAGGTGCACGCCGTGCTGCAGAGCGGCACCACGCTGGACGGTCCGCACGCCGACTATTACCGTGTTGCGCCTAACGTCCGCACGCAGGCACGCATGGTGGCCACCGGCCGCCCAACGATCACCATCATCGAGCACGATTCCACCGGCAAACCGGCGCCGCCGGCGACGGTGGTTGCGAATACCGTCACGATGGTGGGCGACAGTCTCACGTACGCGTCCACCAACGTCATCATCACGCGGCCCGACGTCGTGGCCACGGGCGACTCGGCCGACATGAACAGCGGCACCGAGTTCGCGCGACTGATGCGTCACCCGACGATCAAGGCGCGCGGCGACCGCCCGTTCACGCTCACCGGCGATCTCATCGATCTCTACGGGCGCAATCACACCATCGAGCGCGTCATCTCGCGCGGCACCGCGAAGAGCGTGAGCAAGGATGCCACGCTCACCGGCGACACGCTCGACTTCGCGATGTCTGAGGGTCGGTTGCAGCGGGTGCACGCGTGGGGCAAGAGCCGCGCGCACGCCTTCAACCCCACGTACGACATGATCGCCGATTCGCTCGACGTGCGCATGCCCGACCAACGGCTGCGCGAGATTCACGCGCTCCGCGATGCGTATGCCCAAAGCGTCCCCGACACGACCAAGATCCACACGAGCGAGCACGACTGGCTGCGCGGCGACACCATCTACGCGTACTTCGACAGCTCGGCAAACGCGCTGAACGATACGTCCACGCAGCCGGCGATCGAGCGCCTCATCTCGTTCGGCCACGCGCGGTCGTTCTATCAGATTGCCTCCAAGGATACCACGGCAATCGGCCCGTCCATCAACTACGTGCGCGGCGATCGCATCCAGGTGGCGTTTCTCAATCGCGAAGTCCAAACCGTGACGATCAAGGGACAGGCCACCGGCGTATATCTCGATCCCGCGAAGCCGCCCGCCGACAGCACCAAGAAAGCCAAGACCGATACGACGGCCGTCCAGTCGCCTAACGGAACGGGGGGGCCGGGGAAGCGCGCCGGCCGGGGAGGAACGCCGTAGATGAGCGAGCCGATTCGTCTGCCCGAAGAGGTCGAGCACTTCATCGAGGAGAAGTCGCGCGGCGACCGCTCGGTGGCGCTCGCCATGAAGGCGCTCGTCGCCGCCGCGCGCGACACCGGGGAAGCGCCGTTCAACGACATCGCGATTCAATATCGCGACGAGCACCTGGCCATGGTGCGCGAAGCGGGCGGCGATGCCGACCACGAAGCCGGGCGGTTGAGCCTCGATGAGGTACGCGCGCATCTGGCCAAAACGGTGCTGCCACGCCTCGTGAACGAAGGCTTGATCATGCTGCCGCCGGGCGGCCTCGCGTCGAATGACGCGCCCGTCCGCATCGTCGATCACTACTGGCGCGCGCTCGAGCCGTTCCGCGCCGAGATCAAGGCATCGCAGGTCGGCCCGATGCTCCACTACATCGATGAACAGGCCGCCATCAGGCGCACCGGCGCACACACGGCCATCGTGGCGCAGTCAGGGACGAGCGTGCTCGAAGCGATCGGCCTCGTGAAATCGTATCGCCGGCGCAAGGTTGTCAACGACGTGGCCCTACGCTTGCAACAGGGCGAGATCGTTGGGCTTTTGGGTCCCAACGGAGCGGGCAAGACGACCACGTTTTACATGATCGTCGGCCTCATCGAGCCGCAGGAAGGACAGATTCACCTCGACGGCAAGGATATCACCGAGATGCCCATGTACAAGCGGGCGCGACTCGGCATTGGATATCTGTCGCAGGAGCCGTCGGTCTTTCGCAAACTCACGGTCGAAGAAAACATTCTCGCGATTCTCGAGACGCTCAAGATCACGCCCGAGGAGCGGCATCGCCGCTTGGAAGAGCTGCTGGACGAGCTGGGAATCAAACGCCTGCGCGGCAACAAGGCGTTCTCGCTGTCGGGTGGTGAACGACGCCGACTCGAGATCACACGTGCGTTGGTCACGCAGCCGAAATTCATGATGCTCGATGAGCCGTTTGCAGGCGTCGATCCGATAGCCGTCCACGACATTCAGTCCATCGTGGCAGGGTTACGCCACCGTGGAATTGGAGTCCTCATCAGCGACCACAACGTCGAGCAGACTCTGGACATCGTGGATCGCGCATACATCATGTTCGACGGGCAAGTGAAGGTGTCGGGAACCGTCCAAGAGTTGGTGTTCGACGACGAGGTCGCGCGCATCTATCTCGGGCCAACACTCACGGCTCGCTTGCGCGGTCGCTTCGCGTCGCGTCACGATAGAGTCGAGGTGTCATGAAGACAGGCATGCATCAAAGCACGCAGCTCCGGCAGGAGCTGAAGATCAATCCACGCCTCTATCAGGCGATGGACCTGCTTTACATGCCGCTCTTGGACCTCCAGCAACATCTCAAGCAGGAGCTCCTCAACAATCCTTTCCTCGAGATGGTCGAACCCGAGGAGGACGAAGAAGAGGAGACGGCAACAGAGACCGAGACCCCTACCGAAGAGAAGAAAGACCCCGACGAAATCGACTGGGAAGAGATCCTCCTCAACGGTTTCGACACCGGCGGCCAACCGGAAGAGCGCGAAGAAAAGGAGTACTTCGAACCCGTCACCGTCGACAGCCGCGATTTAGGCGACCACCTGCGCGATCAGGTGACGCTGCTCGATCTCTCGCCGCGGCAGATGCTGCTGGCCGACGAAGTGATCGGGAACATCAACGAAGACGGCTATCTCGCGTGCACGCTCGAAGAGATTCGCACCGGTGTCAACGAGGTGCTCGAGAACCACGCCGCCGAATCGGAACGCGATCCGGACGACGTGCCCCGCTACACGCAGCAGGAAGTCGACGAGATGCTGGCCGTGATCCAGAATCTCGATCCGCCGGGCGTCGGCGCGCGCGACCTGCGCGAGTGCTTGTTGCTACAATTGCGTGAGGCAGGGCTCGAGCAGTCGGTGCCGTACCGGTTGGTGCGCGATTCGTTCGACGAGTTGATCAACCATCGCTGGAGCGAAATCTCCAAGCGGTTCGGCATCAGCCAGAGCGACGTCCAGAAGGCGGCCGACGAGATCGCCAAGCTCGACCCGAAGCCCGGCCTCGTGTACAGCGACAGCGGCGACAACTACATCATTCCAGACCTGGTGGTCGACAAGATCGACGGCCAGTATCATGTCTTCCTGAACGACGCGAATCTCCCCCGCCTAAAACTCAGCAAAGCGTATCAGGAGATCGCGCGCGACAAGAAAAAGTTCGACGGCGAGAACAAGGAGTTCATCTCCAACAAGCTCAATTCGGCGAACTGGATGATCCAGGCCATCGAGCAGCGCCGGCAGACGATGCTCAAGGTGATGAACTTCATCGTCGACCGGCAGCGCGACTTCTTCGAGAAGGGCGTGCAGTACTTGAAGCCGCTCACGCTGCGCGAGGTGGCCGAAGTGATCAACATGCACGAGTCCACGGTTAGTCGCGTGACCAACGAGAAGTTCGTGCAGACGCCGCGCGGGGTGCTGCCGCTCAAGTACTTCTTCTCGTCGGGCCTGTCGACCACCGGCGGCGAGGACGTGTCGGCCCGCGGCATCAAGGCGCAGATCGAGAAGCTCGTGTCCGACGAAGATCCGAAGCGCCCGCTCACCGACCAGGCGATCGTGAACATTCTCAAGGAGAGCGGCGT
>DATNAM010000061.1:0-2897 GCA_035572595.1 Gemmatimonadaceae bacterium | reverse complement strand
TGGCTGGGATCGATGTTCGTGCCGGCGGCGCGCATGGTTCTGGCGCCCCAGGCGATGAGGGCGCCGCCCGCGAGGACCAACACGATGCCCGCTATGCGAGAGGGCGTCGACGGGAAGGGGTGGCGCGGGACCAGCCAGTGGGCGACGAGGCCTAACGCAAGCATGCCAGCCACCAGGAGTGGCGGGAAGGTGATGACGCCGGCGGTGTCCGAATCGGGTGCGGCCATGGTGTCTCCCCCCAGGTGCACGTGACGACGCCGGCGAGTGTGCGGGCGTCAGGCGGTGAAGGCGGCGCGGAGAATGGCGGCGATGCTGCGCTCGACATCGTCGTCGGTGGTGGCCCAACTCGAGACGCTGAT
The DNA here is from genome assembly GCA_035572595.1 of Gemmatimonadaceae bacterium. Taxonomy (GTDB): domain Bacteria; phylum Gemmatimonadota; class Gemmatimonadetes; order Gemmatimonadales; family Gemmatimonadaceae; genus JADGGM01. Next base: position 2,538 of record DATNAM010000061.1, on the reverse strand, counting down.
GCGCATGGCGGGTTGGCCGTGCCACACGGTGCCGCCGCACCAGCACGTGCCGTCGGCCTGGATGGCGGCGAGTATTTCCTGAGTGCGCGGGGCGTCGCCTAACGATACCAACACCTGGTTCAAGACGACATCGTTCAGGATCTCGAGGCCGGCTTCGTCGAGCGCTTCGGCGAAGCGGCGCGCGTGGCGGCAGGTGCGCTCGATGAGGTCGGCAATGCCCTTCTTGCCTAACGCTCGGAGCGCGGCCCACACTTCCACGCCGCGGCCGCGGCGGGAGAAGTCGGGCGTGTACTGATACGGCTCGCGCTGCTGGCCTTCCACCAGGTACGCGGCGCTCGACGTCATCGCGCCGCGCAAGGCGTCGCGGTCGCGGCAGAACACGATGCCGCTGTCGTACGGGACGTTGAGCCACTTGTGCGCATCGGTGGCCCACGAGTCGGCGTCGCCAATGCCGGCCACCAGGTGCGCCAACTTGGGCGACGCGGCGGCCCAGAGACCGAACGCGGCGTCAATGTGCACCCACGCGCCGGCGGCACGCGCGGCGGCGCAGGCTTGGGCGAGCGGATCGATCGCGCCGGTGTTGACGTTGCCCACCTGGAGACACAGGAGCGTATTGTCGGTGAGGGCGGGCAGCTTGTCGGCGCGCAGGCGGCCCTGCTCGTCGGTGGGGACGCGCGTGACGCGGGCGCGTCCCAGGCCGCTCATGCCTAACGCCTTGAGCATGGAGGCGTGGACCTCGTCGCTCACCACCACGTTGATGGGCGGCGCGCCGAAGAGGCCGTCGGCCTCGACGTCCCAACCCTTGCGGGCGAGCAACGCGCGACGCGCGGCGCAGAGGGCGCTGAAGTTGGCGGCGGTGGCCGACGTCACGAACCCGGTGCCGCATCCGTTAGGCAGCCCGAAGAGCTCGGCGAGCCAGCGCGCGGCGACGTCTTCCATTTTCGCCACCGGCGGCGCGATCACCACCAGGCCGGAGTTCTGGTCCCACGCGCCGGCCAGCCAGTTGGCGGCCAACGCGACAGGCAGCGAGCCGCCGATCACGAACCCGAAGAACCGGCCGCCGGCGGACGCGATCGTGGCCGGCGAGCCGATTTCGTCCAGCATCCGGATGACATCCTCGGGCGGCGTGGGCGCGTCGCCCAACGGGCGATCGAACTGCTCGAGCCGAGCGAGGGCGTTTGCGGAAGGCGCCACGGGGCGGTCATTGAGACCATCGAGATACTTCACGCCGCGCTCGGCGGCGTTCAAGAGCACGGAGTGGCGGGAGTCGTTCATCATTGCCTCGCGCGGGTAGAGCGGTACGAAGGACGGATCGTGGACTGGGAGGCCTCGCAGGGGAAGGGGGAAGCGCTCCGCTGGGGGAAGCGGCGGCGACGCCGCCTTAGGGATCGGAAGGAGATTAGTTGTCTGTGGGAGAGAGTGCCGCATCGCCCGGTCTCGCGCATGGTTCTTCCGTCGCGCAGGCCCTTGATGTTGTTCCGATCCCTCAGGCGGCGTCGCCGCCGCTTCCCCCAGCGGAGCGCTTCCCTTGAGCGAGCGCCAGCGAGCACTTCCCTCTTCCCTTTTTCGGCCCCCAAATTCCCACGCTGCCCGCTAGAACAATAATCGCGATTGGCGATCGGTGTTCGCCAGTTCCGGTCAACGCGCGGGGGGCCACCTGCCCTGCCGATGCTGCTCCTGCAGCTCGAGGTACGCGTCCACCGTTTCCGCGATGCGCGCGGTCATCTGCGGCGTGACCTGCTTCACGACGCGCGCGGGCACGCCTAACACAAGCGAGCCGGGCGGGATCTGCATGCCCTCGGTGACCACGGCGCCGGCACCGATGATCGAGCCGGCGCCGACGCGCGCGCCATTGAGCACCACGCAGCCCATGCCGATGAGGCAGCCGTCTTCCACGATCGCGCCGTGCACGATCGCACGATGACCGATGGCGACGCGCGCGCCGACTAACGCGGGCAGTCCGTGATCGGCGTGGACCACGCTGCCGTCCTGCACGTTGCTTTCGGCGCCGACGACGATGCGGTCGCTGTCACCGCGGAGCACGGCGGTGGGCCACACCGACGCGTGCGCGCCTAACGTGACGTCGCCGAGCACGACGGCCTGGGGGTGGATGAACGCGGCGGGATCGATGGAAGGCATTTTTCAGAAGGCGAAGCCGATCTCGAAGAAGACGCTCGCGGGCGACACCTTGACCGGCGAATTGTTGATGTAGGGGAACGCGATACCGGCGCGCGCCACGTACGGCGCGTCGTATTGCAGCCCCAGATTCGCGACGAACTCGGCGCCTAACGAGGCGATCGGTTTGCCGTTGAACGTCGTGTCGGTCGAGTTCCAGGTGGTGCCCGCGTCGCTGAACAGATCGATGGATGTGCGATCGAGAAACGCGGGCCAGAAACCGAGCCCGCGGTGCGGGTCGATGAAGGGAATGCGGTACTCGAGGGAGCCGGACACCACCTTCTCGCCGTTGCGAATCCCGGAGGGGAACCCGCGCACGGCGAACGTGTGGCGCGAGCCTAACGTAAATCCGGGGAACACGGC
>DATNAM010000060.1:0-3859 GCA_035572595.1 Gemmatimonadaceae bacterium | reverse complement strand
TCGAGGAAAATGCGCCCTTTCCCGATGAGCTCGAGGTCAGGCGTCGGAGAGTAAAGCAGACTGGACATGCGTGCCTCCTCGGTTATGGCGCGAGATCGCGCACCGTGCACTGGGCGAGCACGATGCCTAACAGTGCGGACGCGCCCTTGCTCGCGAAAAGGCGCCGCTCGACGACCCGCTTGATCTGGATGAGCCGGGTCGCGTTGAGGGTCTTCTGCTCCGCCGTCGCCCGTGTGCCTAACGCACCCAGGCAGCGGCGGACGGCTTTCATGGTGTAGCCCGCGTCGGCGCGCGCTTTCGGCAGATCGCCGAGCGGCGCGACGTAGGACACGGCAACCACGACCGGCGCGTTGGGCACCGTGTCGGCCGGCGCCACGGGCTGGCCGCCTAACAAGCGGATCACGATGTCCGTGCTCACCGTGACCACGAGCGCCGGCGTCGCGTCGGGCTCCTCGCCCTCGATGATCCGCGCCGTCCGCACGTCGTCGTAGACTGCCTTGATGAGGGGCGGCAGCTGATCGTTCGCGCGGAGCGACACGGTGGGGATGAGCGCGTTGACGCTCACCGTCGGATCGGTCGTGCCCGACAAATAGTTGGCGACCAGCACCGCGAGATCGTCGATCATGCGAGCGCTCCGGTCGCCAGGTAGGCGCGAATCGTCCGCGCGATCGCTTCCGCCCAGGCGTCGGGCAGCACCTCGGGGACAAACGGCCGCGCCGGCACGGGGCGCGGCTCCGCCAGCTCGTGGCCAAAGATCGAGTGCATCGTCCACCCGCGCTGCAGAAACGCCGGGTAGGGCGCGCCCTCGTTCGTCACCGCCGTTCCTAAAAAGAACGCGTCCGATGTCACGATCCGGAGCTGCCCGGGATCGCCGCGCTTGGTGAGCGAGTCGCGCAGCCGGTCCGAGTCGCGGAGCGTGCCCATGTTCGCGCGGCCGCGGCGCGCCTTGAGCGCGAGCGTCGTCGGCGTGAGCGGTGCCCAGGGCGTTCCTGTGGCCAGCGCGCCCTCCGTCGCCCACACCTCCTCGTAGAGGCCGCGGAGTAACGGATCCGCCACCGATTCCCAATAGGGCGTGAGATCCGCCAGGCGTTCCGCCGCCTCCTCGCTGAACGCCAGGACCTCGTCCAGTTCGATGCCTAACGCGATGTCCATCGCTCAGACACCCCACGCGTTCTCGCGCGTGTCCCAGAGGCGGAGCCACCGGTTCCACCCGGGCGGCAGTTGATCGAAGTCGATCCACGTGGTGCTGCCCGAGACGCTCGTCCCGGACGGGGCCGAGCGTTGCTTCACCTGTACGTCGCGCTTGAGTTGCGGATAGCGCCAGCGAATCACCTCGGCCACGGTGCGCCGAATCGCCGTGACTAACCCGGGATCCGTGCACTGCGTGGGATCGATGGTGTAGTTGAGCAAGAAGACGCCGTTGCCGTTCCCCAGATCCGTGAACACGCTCGTCAAGCGGAGCGCCACCGGCAGCTGCGCCGGCGCCGGATAGTTCAGGTACGTGACGCGGTTGATCGGCTTCGTGTAGAAGCTCAGCACGTCGAACTCCGCCTCGGCAGCTAAGAACGCGAGGTCGACCGAGGTGCGGAGATCCGCCGGCAGCATCGCGAGGCAGGCGGCGCTCGTCACTTGGAAGTACGTCGTGACGCGCGCCGCACTCGCCTGCAGTGCGCCGATCCCGGAGAACGTGACGGTCGCCGCGGGCACTGCTCATGACTCCGTCGCCATGAGGGCCGCAGCTGCGATCGTGAGCGAGTCGGCCGAGTTCACGGTCTCCGGTGCGTCGAGCGCGCCCACGTACAAGAGATCGGCCGTTCCGGCGTTCCCCGATCGGCAGAGCGCCGCGTGCGTGATCGTGCCCCAGTTGCCGGACGCGGGCCCGAACGTGAGTGGATTCGTACTCTGCGTCTGTCCGTTCGCCGGCGTCGTCATCGTCACCGGTTGGCGCGCGTAGCCTAACCCAGACGCGACCTCAGCGCCGACGCTCCCCGCCGCAGTGGGATCCGCCGTAAAGAGGGCCACCCAGAGCGCGGACGGCCGGACCGGGGCGGTGTTCCCCGGCACGAGCCAGAACGTCAGCGTGTCGTTCGCGGCCTGGGTCGTCTTCTGGGTGGCCACGGGCGGTTAGCTCGGGCTCTTGAGCACGACGTTGATCACGCGATTGGCACTCGCCATCACCGGCGCGCCGGACGTGCCTAACCGGATCTTGAGGTAGCGCCACGGCGCCAGGAGCGCGACGAGCGCCGACGTCGGCGACACGTTCTCGCCGGCCGCGACGGTCATCGTGACTTCCGCGCCCGTCGAGTCGACGAGCTTCTGGAACACGCCGGCGTTCCCGCCCTGCTCGGCCGCGGTGGCGAAGGTGATGGACGTGGCGCCGTCGATGCTCGCCGGCAACTCGAAGCCCAGCCATTCCGCGCCCTGGAGATCGAGCTCGTTTGAGAGCGACGCGCCGTTGAGGATCGTCGCCTGCTGGACAGTCGGGATCATGCGTCCTCGCTTGCCGGTTTCTTCGGCTTCGTGGCCACTTTCCGGGCGGCGTCGGCGAGTCGCGTGTGCACGGCGGGATCGAAGTCGGACTCGTTGATCATGATCGAGCCCTTCTCCGCGCCCTCCGGATGCACGATCTCGACAGTCGCGAGCCGACCAGTGGGTCCGGTCATGGCGGTCCTCAGAGTGAAAAGCCTGCGGCGCCTAACCGTCCCACCTGATTCGGGACGGTTAGGCGCGCGGGGTGCGTCAGCCTGCGATGCGGGCGGCCAACTCGGGCCGCACGAGGGCGGCGCCGTACAGGACGTCGTACGAGAAGCGCGTCCGCTTGTGCTCGCGGCTCACCTCGAGCCGGAGGGTGAGCCCGGAGACCGGATCCACCGCGGAGGTGATGAGGTTGCCGAGTCCCTCGGCGCTATCCGCCAAAGGCCGCGTCGCGAACGCGAAGGCATCACGGTGGAAGTGCAGGTTCACCGTGTGCGCCGCCTTGAGCGTCACGGCCGAGCTGCCCGTGCCTGGGACTTGCTTCAGGGCCGGGGCGATGTTCACGGTCACCGCGCCCGCGCCGTTCGCCGTCGCAGCGTTCAAGACGGCGTAGGTCTGGGCATCGCCGGCGATGGTGATGATGTCGCCGGCCGCGTAGGTGCCTAACGACGCGCACCCGGTGATGTTCAGGAAGCCGACGTTCGAGATGCCGTTCTGCGGCCCGGTCACCTGGTTCGTCTGCCCCGCCGATTGGCCCGACGCCGCCACGGGTGTCCCGCCTGGCACGCCGGCGGTGTGGACCTGTACGTTCTGGTCCATGTACCAGTCGGCGCCGAGCTTGTGGCCGATCATCCCCTCGAGGATGCCGGCGTTGTCGCCGCGCTGCTCGGCCTGGACGAAGTTGTGCACGATGATCGCGTTGCCTTCCGCGAACGGATCGAGCACGACGCGCCGATCACGCTTGGGCGCCAGCTGCTTGTTGAGCGCGACCATCGCGTCCTTGAACGCCGAGAGGTCGCTGGCGAAGGGCGTCGTGCCCGGCGTGCCGGCAAAGCCGTAGACACCGACGTAGAGCCCCAGGATGAAGTTGTCGACGTCGTTGGCGATCGCCTTGATCGCTTCCGACGCCTGCATGGGGATCGTCCCGTTCATCGCGATCAGCATGTCCTGATCGGTCAGGTAGAACGGCGCCTCCTTCCACTGGTTGAGCGGGATGTTCACGCTCGTCGGCGACACGTCCGCGGTGGAGGGCGGCGTGTTGCTCGGGGTCACCGCCTGCGCGGTGATGGCCGAGGGGATCGGCACGTCGATCGAGGAGCCCTTGTTGCCCGCGATCGCGTCGTATCCGCGATTCACGAGCTGCGGCATGACGGCCATCTGGCGG
>DATNAM010000059.1:0-5407 GCA_035572595.1 Gemmatimonadaceae bacterium | reverse complement strand
CATGGCCTAACGAGAGGCTACATCGTGCGCGGCAGGCCGGTCGTCGCGATGCCGAATCCCAGCGCGTTGATCAGCAAGCCGATGCAGATGGCCAAGATGATGCCGACGATGACGACAACTACCGTGTATCCGAGCGCCTTTTCCGGCGGCGATTTCATGAGCGGCGGAAGGCCAGTGTACAGGAGGTAGAGCGAATACAGTCCGAGCAGTCCGCCGATGATGCCCAGTGCCGGGATGATGGCGAGGATGCCGAACACCCACGCGGCCGTGTACGAGTACGTCGCCACCTTGAACGCCTGAATCATGTTCTTGGTGCCGCCGAACGACGGCGCGAGCGCATCGATCACGAACGCCAAGATGTAGATGCCGATGAGGCCGGCCACGAACCGGATGGCGGCGCTGCCTAACGCCGTGCCGATCGGCATCCGGATGGTGCCGAGGAAGGGAACGGTGACGCCGAAGAGGACCATGCCGAGGAAGGCAGCGATCGTCGGCGCGAGCGACATCGGAATGATGTACCCGGTGTACAGTCCGCCCACCGTGGCCGGCTCGGTGTCGATCACCGGCCATTCCTGCTTCGGCTTCATGATGATGTTCTTCGCCCTGTCGATCAGGCCCATGTGAGTATCCCTCGCCAGACGTGACATGTGGGGGATGGCGGAGCTGTGCAGACGTGCCGACAGGCATCCGCCGAACTGAACTGCCGCAGGAACGGGTGATGATTCGGTATCCGGCGGCTCGGCGCAAGAGGGCCCTCAACGCAGAAGTGTGAAATTTGCGGAACTGTCGCGAATGCAACGTGTTGAGATCGGTGGCAGAGGCCGGTAGAAACGGTGTCCCAATTGGGCCACGGGCACTGTCCAGCGGGGCGGACGAATTGGCGGTCGAGGTTGCCTAAAATGCCTTGTGTGACAACAACTTGCGTGGCGGCACGACAGTCGCCATAGTGCGGTAGCTGGGTAATGGTTGCTGCGCCCAGTCGTTGTGCCGGCTGAAGTCGGTCGGCGGGCTCGAGTATTCGGGAGGCGGATATGCTCTCCGTATTATTGGTTCCGTTGATGCTTTCTGGCGTTGCGACGGCGGGTACGCCGGCGCCGACGCCCACCAAGTCTGTGGATCCCGCTCCGGCGGTCCGCGTCACCCTCGATCGGACGACATACGTTCCAGGTGACCAGGCGCACGTCCAGGTGGATATCCATGATGACGGATACCTGGTCGTGATGCGCGTGTCGCCCGATGGCTTGGTGCGGGTGCTGTTCCCGCTCGATCCGACCGACGACAATTTCGTGCGCGGCGGCAAGAGCTATGAGATCGTTGGGCGCGACGGTGGCGAAGCGTTCACGGTAGAAGCCACCTCCGGCGCCGGCGTGGTGTACGCGGCGTGGTCGGCGCAGCAATTCCAGTTCAACGATTTCACGCGCGACGGCCACTGGGATTACACGGTGCTCGGCGACAGCGCGATAGCCCAGGATCCGGAGACGGGCCTCTCCAATCTCGTTGGGCGGATGGCGACCGCGCACTTCGACTACGATCTGCAGTCGTACAACGCGCAGCAGGAAGTCGCGTACGCGCGGCCTAACTATTACATGGACTCGTACGGCTACGGCGATTTCTACGATCCGTTCTACGATCCGTACTTCTACGGATACGGACCGTACTATGGCGGTGCGTTCATCTCGATCGGGTTTGGCGGCGGCCCGTTCTTCTATTCGCCGTTCCGTCCATATCCGTCGCCGTTCTTCTTCCGGCGTCCGTTCTTTACGCGGCCGTTTGGGGGCTGCTTCGACTGCGGCGTCTTCGGCCGGGAGCGTGGGTTCCTGGCGTACTCACCGTTCCGGTTCAAGGGCGGAGTACCGGGCGGCAGCACAATCGTGGGCGTCCAGTATCGTCCGCGTACGTTCGCCGGCAACACCGGATTCGCCCGCACGGGTTTCACGAGAGGCCCCGGAGTCCGCTTTGCGGGTATGTCGGGTGGCGGCATGCACACGTTGAATCGCGAGCCGGGCTTCCGTCCCGCCGACGTGAGCGTGCGTCGTGCTCCGACGTCGCTGCGCGTGCCTAACGCGACGGCGCGGGAAAGGGCGCGTATGGATGGGCCGACGGTATTCGGTCCGGGGCGCCGTGCGCCGTTCAGCGGCTCGCGGGCCGTGCCGGATCGGCCGCACTTCGAGCCGACGGTTCGGGCGCCGCAGAGCTTCCGCGGCGGGGATCGGCCGGCGATGCGTGCGGGGCAGCCGGGAACCCGCGTAGCGGAACCGCCAACGCGGGTGAACGCGCCGCGCGGCAGGTCGAACTTCGAGTCGATGCCGCGGTTCAATGGGCCGGCGGAGCGTGTGCCGGCGTCGCGGGGCAGGTCGAACTTCGAGTCGATGCCGCGGTTCAATGGACCGGCGGAGCGTGTGCCGGCGCCGCGCGGCGAAGCGCCTCGGATGGAGGCTCCGCGTATGGAGCCGCAGCGCTTCGAGGCGCCGCGTCCCGAGACGCGCGTGGAGACACCGCGGTTCGAAGGGGCGCGTGCGGAGCCGCGGATGGCACCGCGCGAAGCGCCGCGTGAGGCGCCGCGGATGTCCTCGCCGCGGATGTCTGCTCCGCGCATGTCTGCTCCGCGCATGTCTGCTCCGCGGATGTCGGCGCCGCGGGGCGGTGGTGGCGGCGGCGGCGGTGGCGGGCATCACCATCGGTAGGACACGCACCACTGCACGGGCCTAACGGACGAGGGCGGCGGCGATCAGCCGCCGCCCTTGTGCGTTAGGCCTTGGAGTTCAGGACACGCGGCCCGCTTCGCGGGCCGCGAGCATGGCGCCGGGCCGGTTGGTGATCACGCCGCACACGTTCTCTCTCCACAACGTCAGCGCCAGCTCGGGGCTGTCGATCACCCACACGTGGGTCGGGCAGCCGACGCGGCGCGCGGCGGCGGCCAGCATGCGCATCGGAATCGGGATGCCGTTGAACCGTGTCGGGATCGTCAGGGCGCGGTAGCGCGGGGGGCGCGGCCCGCGTCCGACGAGCGCGCGGCTCAGCAGCGACAGCGTCTCGGCGCGCGTCGCGCTGCGGACCCAGGGCGGCGCGTCGAAGGGCGCCAGGGCGCGCTCGTCGAACGAGGCGAGAATGCATCGCGCCGACGCCGCGGCCGCGGCAATCACGCGCCCCACGGCCGGGGCCGCGCGCGCGGTCTTGAGCTCCACGATACACGGCATGTCGGGGAACATGCCTAACACTTCGGCGAGCATCGGCACCCGCACGCCGCGTCCCTGGAACGGGAACGTGGCACCGCGATCGGACGTGAAGCGTGCGCCGGCGTCGGCCTCGCGGATCGCGTCGTAGGGCATGGAGGCCACGGCGCCGCGGCGGTCGGTGGTGCGGTCGAGCGTCGCGTCGTGGATCACCACCGGCACGTCGTCGGCCGTCACGTGGACGTCGAGCTCGAACGCTTCGGCGCCGAATGCGGCGGCGCGCTCGAATCCGACGAGCGTGTTCTCGGGCGCGAACGCGGACGCTCCCCGATGCGCGATCACCGGATGCGCTTCGGGATCGAGGAGGAGACTCGTGGCCCCGGTCACAGGGGAAGCCTGAGTCGCGCCTCGCACCCGCGTGCGTCGCGGCGATTCTCGAGTGTCAGCGCACCCCCGTGCGCTTCGGCGATCTGGCGACTCAGCGCGAGGCCGATGCCCGATCCGTTAGGCTTGGTGGTGAAGAACGGCACGAACAGGTTGGTCGTGTCGGGCAGGCCCAGTCCGTCATCGCGTACCCAGACGTCGAGCGCGCTGCCGTTGCGCGTCCAGCCGACGGCGACGCCGCCGTGCGTCTCGAGCGACGCATCGGCCGCGTTCCGCACGAGGTTGATGAGCACCTGGTCCAACTGATCGCCGTCGGCGGAAATGGTGATCGCGGGACCCGGGACGATGCGCACGTGGAGCCGCGTCTCCAGGTGCGCCACGCGTGTGACCCACTGTTCGACTTCCATCGGGCGCGGCTGCGGGCTGGGGAGCCGCGCGAGCAGCGCGTACGCGGACATGAAGCGGCTGAGCGACTCGCTGCGTCCGGCGATTACCGTTAGGCCGCCGCCCACGTCGTCGCGCCAGTCGTCGGGCAGCGTCGGGCGCGCCAAAAGATCGCGCAGGCTGGCGGCGATCGACTTGATCGGCGCCAGCGAATTATTGATCTCGTGGCCGAGGACGCGGATGAGGCGCTGCCACGCCTGGCGCTCCTCTTCGCGCAGCGCGCGGCTCAGGTCGGACAGGACGACCAGCTGGTGCGGCAGTCCGCCCTGCCGGAAACTGCCGCGCCGTAGCTGCCATTTGCCGCGGCCGCCGGGGAAATCGAGATCGACCGTCCGCTCGGCGTCGCCGCGCAGGCATTCCGCCAGGCCTAACGCAGCCGACGTGCGGCCCAGAAGCCGCTCGGCGGGTTGGTCGAGCAGGCGTTCGCCGCCGCCGTTCACGAGGCGCAGCGCGCGATGCTCGTCGAACGCGAAAATGGCGACGTCGATCTCGGCCATCACCGTGCGGAGGAGCGCGGTGGCCTCGAGCGCGCCCAACCGTTGCGACCGCAGCGTTTCGCCGAGGATGTTCACCTCGAGCAGCGCGAGTCCGAGTGCGTCGTCCTCGCGCGCGCCACGAGCGCGGATGGAAAAGTCGCCTTCACGCAGCGCGGCCAGCATGTTCGAAATCGTCTGCAACGGTCGCACCACGCGCTCGCGCAGCGCGAGTGTGATGCCGAGCCACGCGCCCGCGACGAGGATGGTGAGCGTCCAGCGGAGGCGGTCGGAGTAGTCGCCGGTCCAGAGCAAGGTGAGCGCGACCACCCCGCCAGGTGTTCCGGCGAGCAGAGCAAGCAGCAGAATCCGGCGCTCGAAAGCCGAGGGCTGCGCCGGTCGAGAGAGCGTCGTTAGGCGGGAGCTGTGAGGCTTCCGGTCAGAGGCCATGCGTGGAGAGCCGGCGGTAGAGCGCGCTCCGGCTCAGTCCCAAGGCTTTGGCCGCCTGGCTCACGTTTCCATCGTAGCGGGTGAGCGCCTTCTGGATGAGAACGCGCTCGGCTTCATCGAGGGTCAGCTCTTCGTAGCGTGACACCGCGCCCTGGGTGCCCGGCCTGAGCGCCAGGTCGGCTGCGCGGACAATGTCGCCCTGCGCGAGGAGGACGGCGCGCTCGACGGCGTGGTCGAGCTCGCGGATGTTGCCCGGCCACGAATGATCGAGCAGCGCCTGCATGGCGGCGGCGTCGAACGTGGCGAGGGATTTCTGGTAGCGGTCGGCGTGCCGCTTGAGAAAGTGCATGGCGAGCGCGGGGATGTCTTCGCGACGCTCGCGCACGGGCGGCAGGTGGATCTCGATGGTGTTGAGCCGGAAGAGCAGGTCTTCGCGGAAGTGTCCGCCGGCGACCTCGGCGTTGAGATCGACGTTGGTGGCCG
>DATNAM010000058.1:0-8983 GCA_035572595.1 Gemmatimonadaceae bacterium | reverse complement strand
TCATGTGGACGGCCGACGACAAATTCTTCGGCGCCACGCTCGCGACGAAACTCGGCGTCGCCAGCCCGAAGACGGCGGCGCTGCCTAACAAAGAGTACGTGCCGGGCATCAAGCACGACGAGAGCCTGCGCAACCTGCGCTATCCGCTCGACTGGAAGGGGCTCGTCGCGTACGTCGGGCTCCCGTGCGTGCTCAAGGATGCGCACGGCGGCGGCTGGAAGGACGTCTACATCTGCCGGTCGCTCGACGAGCTCATTCATCACTACGACTCGTCGGGCCGTCTCACGATGGTCGTGCAGGAATTCATCGAGTGGGACCAGTTCGTGCGCTGTCTGGCGATCGGCCAGGAGGACGTGCTGCCCATGAAGTACGATCCGCGGGAGCGGAAGTACCACGTGGACCACGCGCATCTGTCGCCGGCGTTAGGCGGGCGCATCGTACGCGACACGCTGGCGCTCGTCCGCGCGCTGGGCTACGACATGAACTCGCTCGAGTTCGCCGTGCGGGACGGCGTGCCATACGCCATCGATTTCATGAATCCGGCGCCGGACATGGACATCTATTCGCTCACGCCCACGTACTTCGAGTGGGTGGTGGAGCGGATGGCGAACCTGGTGATCCGCCTGGCCAAGGAGCCGCGCCCGCAGGCGCGCGATCTCAAGTGGGATGGGCTCCTGGCCTCTGGCCGCGTGCCTAACGCAGCGGCGACGTGAAGGCAGCGCGTCTCACTCGGCGTCGTGCCTCATGACGGTCCGACGCGCGATCGAACGGTATCACGCGCTGCTCACGCCCGACGTCGCCGCCGAGAGCCAGGCGCTGCTTGATGAGCAACTGGTGTCGCGCGGGCTGTTCTTCGGCGACCGCGCGCTCTGCACCGTGCTCCGCCCGCGCCTTCTGTTAGGCGAACAATATGCGTTCGTGCAGCGGCAGTGCGCGCTGCTCCTGGCGGCGTTCGCGCGCGCCCTCGACGCGGCGCTCTCCGATCCTGCCGTACTCGATCGGTTCGGACTCGACGACTGGGAACGCACGCTGGTGTCGTTCGACCCCGGATTTCGCGACGCGAGCCCCACCTCGCGCCTCGATGCCTTCTACGACGCCGACGCGGGTCCGTTGTATTTCACCGAATACAACGCCGAGACGCCGGCGGGTCTCGCGTACGGCGACGCGCTCTCCGATGCGTTCCTCGCGCTCCCGGTGGTGGGCCAATTCCTGCGCGAGTACGAGTTGCGGCCCATCCCGGCGCGCCACGGCGTGTTGCACCCCTTGCTCGATTCGTTCCGGAGTTGGCGCGGCACGCGCGAACAGCCGCGCATCGCGATCCTCGACTGGCGCGAAGTCCCGACGTACAGCGAGTTCGTGCTGTTCGAGCGCTACTTCCACGGGTTAGGCATCCCGTGCGTCATCGCCGATCCGCGCGACGTCGAGTATGCCGGCGGTAAACTCCGGTGCGGCGACTTCCACATCACCCTCATCTACAAGCGCGTGCTGTTGAGCGAGCTCGTGGCGCGCGGCGGCATCGACCATCCCGTCATCCGCGCCGTTCGCGACGGCGCGGCGTGCATGGTGAATCCGTTCCGCTGCAAGATCCTCCACAAGAAAGCGAGCCTGGCCGTGCTGAGCGACGAGCGCAACGCGCACCTCTTCACGCCCGAGCAACGCGATACGATCGACGCGCACGTTCCATGGACCCGCGTCGTCGAGGAGCGCGCCACCGTGTATCAGGGGGACCGCATCGATCTGCTGCCGTGGATCGCCGCCAACCGCGACGAGCTCGTCTTGAAGCCCAACGACGAATACGGGGGCAAGGGCATCGTGTTGGGCTGGGAGGTGGACGACGACACGTGGGCCGACGCGCTGCGCACCGCGATCGAGGCGCCGCACATCGTGCAGCGCCGCATCCGCCTGCCCACCGAGCCGTACCCGAGTTTCGTCGACGGATCCGTGCGGATCACGGACCGCATGGTGGATCTGGCGCCCTTCGTCGCCCACGGGCGCTACGTGGAAGGCTGTCTCACACGATTGGGCACCACCCCGCTGCTCAACGTGACCGCGGGCGGCGGCTCGACCGTCCCGACGTTCGTCGCCGCTCGCCGTTAGGCACAAAGGAGGCGCCATGCAGCAGCCGTCGCTCACGTTAGGCGTGGAGGAAGAATATCAGATCATCGATCCGGAGTCGCGCGAGCTCCGCTCGTACATCACGGAGATCCTGGCCGGCGATCATCTGGTGATGGAAGAGGTGAAGCCCGAGCTGCACCAATCGATGGTGGAGATCGGCACCAAGGTGTGCCGCACGCCGTCCGAGGTCCGTTCCGAGCTCGTGCGCCTGCGGGGCACGGTGATGCAGCTCGCCGCGCGCAAAGGCCTCAAGATCGCCGCCGCCGGCACGCACCCGTTCTCCAGTTGGCTCACGCAGGAAATCACGCCGCTCGAGCGCTACATGGGCGTCAAGCAGGACCTCCAGGATCTCGCCCAACAACTGCTCATCTTCGGCACGCACGTCCACATCGGCATCGAGGACCGCGACTTCCTCATCGACGCGATGAACGTGGCGCGGTACTTCATCCCGCACGTGTTGTGTCTGTCGACCAGCTCGCCCTTCTGGATGGGTCGGAACACGGGTCTCAAATCGTACCGCAGCGTCATCTTCCGGAATTTCCCGCGCACGGGCATCCCGCCCGAGATGCACGCCTGGTCCGACTACGAGGCGGTACTCGACGCGATGGTCCGCACCAACTGCATCCCCAACGGGTCCAAGATCTGGTGGGACGTCCGGCCTAACTGGAGCTATCCGACGCTCGAGTTCCGCATCTGCGACGTGTGCACGCGCGTCGAGGAAGCGGTGTGCGTGGCGGCGATTCTGCAAGCGATCATCGCCAAACTCTGGAAGCTCCGCCGCGACAACCTCACCTTCCGCGTCTATCCGCTGTCGCTGATCGAGGAGAATAAATGGCGCGCGGTCCGCTATGGCCTGAGCGGCAAGCTCATAGATTTCGGCAAGCGCCAAGAGTTGCCGGCCTCCGATCTCATTCGTGAGCTGATTGGCTGGTTCATCGACGACGTGGTCGACGACCTCGGGACGCGCGCCGAAGTCGAATACGCGTTTACGATTCTTGCCAACGGCACGAGCGCCGATCGACAGTTGGCGACGTTCAAGAAGACAGGCGAGCTGAAAGATGTTGTCGATCAGTTGGTGAGAGAGACGGCAGAAGGCATAGATTAAGACAGGGAATAGGGAAGCGCTGCGCTTGGGGACAAGGGAACGGGGCTCGAGGCCGGGTAACCGCCGCAACCAACTGCCGCCCCTTTCCCTTTTCCCCAAGCGCCAGCGCTTCCCCAAGCGCAGCGCTTCCCCAGGGAGGAGCTTCTTCTGGTGCCTGCCACGCGCCCCATAATCGGCATTACAACCCAAACGATGGAAGCTATCCCCGACGAGCTGCCGCGGTGTTGGGTGATGAGCCAGCGGTATGTGCAGGCCATGGCCGAGTCGGGTGGCGTGCCGTGGATCATTCCGCTCATGCCCGATGATCAGGACACGATGCGGAGGATCTACGAGCAGTTGGATGGGCTCTTGCTGCCGGGCGGCGTCGACATCGATCCCGGCACCTACGGGGCGGCGCGGCACGAGGGCTGTGGGCGCACGGACATCGATCGCGATCGTGCCGAGGTGATGCTCACGCGATGGGCGATGGAGGACGGCAAGCCTGTGTTAGGCATTTGCCGGGGCGTGCAGCTGATCAACGTCGCGGCCGGCGGGACGTTGTATCAGGACGTCGCCGCCGAGCTGCCCGGATCGATCAAGCACGACTACTTCCCGCACGGCGGCCAGAATCCGCGCGACCAGTTGGTGCACGAGGTGGCGGTCGCACCGGAGTCGCGCTTGGCGGCGCTGCTCGAGGAGCAGGGAGCGATGGTAAACAGCATGCACCATCAAGGCATCAAGAACCTCGCGCCATCGTTGGTCGCCACGGCGCACGCGCCCGATGGGTTGGTCGAAGGGCTCGAGTCGAACGACGGAGCGTTCGTGTTCGGCGTGCAGTGGCATCCCGAAGACCTGACGCACGCCGATTGGCACATGCGGCGACTGTTCGCGGGGCTGCTCGACGCAGCGCGCGAGTGGCGGGCGCCTGCGCGAAGGAAATAGCGCGCGGCACACTGTTCCGCCGGCTCTGCGCGCCGCGCTATCTTGAGCGGCGACACTTCTTCCGCGCAGACCAGACAATGACTCGTTGGTGGGATCGTCCTCGACTGCTCGTCGTGGCCGCAGCGACGCTCATGGCGGCGCCGTCGGTGCATGCCCAACAGAAGGTGCCGCCGGCAGCGGCGCGATGGTGGCACGACATCAGCGTGATCGCCGATGACCGCATGCACGGGCGGCGCACGGGTACGGCCGACTACGTCGAAGCCGCGCACTATGTGGCGGGCCAGTTCCAGGCCGCGGGCTTGGCGCCCGGCGGCACCGACGGATACTTCCAGATCGTGCACCTGGCCCAAGTTCGCATCGTGCCCGAGAGCTCGAGCGTCCTCCTCGTCTCGAGCGGCAAGACGGACACGCTGCCGCTCCGCGCGCGCATCATGCCGTCGTCGGTCCCCGACGCCGAGGGCGCGATGGTGTTCGTGGGCTACGGCCTGTCGCTGCCTAACGTGCACGACGACCTGGCCGGCGTCGATCTGCGCGGGAAGGTGGCGGTCTATCTCGACCGCATGCCGCAGGGGCTCAACGCGACGTTGTTCGCGCACGGCCGCGCGTCGCGGTGGAAGGAGCTCGAGCAGCGCGGGGCGGTGGCCGGCGTCGCGATCTCCGATCCGCCTGCGCCTAACGCAAACCGGCCGGCCGTTCGCGCCGGCGGCCGCCCCGTGACGGGCCTCGCCCAGGATTCGCTCGAGCGCGGTATCCTGGTGACGGTCCCCGCGTCGGACGCCGAGTCGCTGTTCGTCGGGTCGGGGCATACGTACGCCGACCTACTCGGCCTGTCCAACGACAAGAAAGACCTTCCCACGATCCAGTTGGTGCCGCACCTGCGCGTGCACCTCGATGTGCAACGTACGGAGGTTGATGCGCCTAACGTGGTCGGCATCCTCCGCGGGAGCGACGCCGCGCTGCGCGACCAATATCTCATCGTCAGCGCGCACCTGGATCACCTGGGCGTGGGCCGCCCGGTGAACGGCGACAGCATCTACAATGGCGCGATGGACAACGCGTCCGGCATCGCAACCCTGCTCGAGACGGCCCGTGCGTTCAAGGACCATCACGTGAAGCCGCGTCGCTCGATCATTTTCCTCGCCGTGACGGGCGAAGAAGAAGGCGAGCTCGGCTCCGCCTATTTCGCGTTGCATCCCACGGTGCCGGCGCAGGAGATCGTGGCCGATCTCAACACGGACATGTACCTGCCGATCATTCCGCTCACCGGCGTGTTCGCCTATGGCTGGAACGAGTCGGATTTAGGCAAGGACATCGCGCCCGTGCTCGAGGCGCACCACTTGAAGAACCTCGAGGATCCCGAGCCCGAGCAGGTGCGATTCATCCGCAGCGATCAGTACAGCTTCATCCAGCGCGGGATTCCGGCGCTCGCGTTCAAGGCGGGGTACACGAAGGATTCGCCGGGCGATTCGACGGTGAGCACGTGGCTCACGACGCGCTATCACCGGCCGTCGGATGACCTGGCGCAGCCGGTGAATTTCCAGACTGCCGTGGCGTTCGACGCGATGTATTTCGACATCGTGAAGGCGGTGGCCGATCGGCCCACGCAGCCGGCGTGGTATCCCGAGAGCGTGTTCGCGTCGATCAAACGGCCGGGAGAGTGACCGCGTGAGTAAAATGCGGCGGCGAGCCGAGGACTCGCCGCCGCATTCGTCACTCCCGGAGCGCACCGCTTGGGTGACTGCAGGTGCGCTCCGTCACGCGATTCGGATCAGCCGCCGCTGCCCGGCAGCCGCAGGCGCTTGGTCTGCGTGAGCGACTCCCAGTGCTCTTCGACGATCTGGCGCTGGATCTGGTCGATGCGGTCGGTGAGCTCCTTGGCCGGCGGTGCGTTAGGCGCGTGCACTTTGCCGAGCGCGATGAAGCTCTCCATCATCGTCTTGTAGGCGTAGGGCGAATAGCCCGCCTTGACGGCGATCTCGGCGCCTAACGAATCGCATCGATATTCGAGCACCGGCCCATAGCTGGCGCCGAACTCGCCCCAGCGCCACTGCGACGCGTCGGTGACGTCGCGATGCCTGCTCGTGACCAGGCTGTCGATGCGGCGCGAGACCTGGCCGTTGTCGATGTGCTCGATCTCGTGCGCGATCACGGCCGCCGCTTCGTCCTCGGTGGCCATGTACGACAGGATGCCGCCCCAGATCACGATGTGTCCGCCGGGCAGGGCGAAGCCGCTCTTGATGCCCGGATGCGGATCGAAGTGGATGGTCCACGGCAGGCGGCGCTTGGTGTAGTGGCCGAGCGAGTCGGCGATGCCCTGCAGGTACGCCTGGATCCGATCCGACTCCGGCGTCGGCTGGATGCCGCGCGTGCTGTCGAACTGCTTGGCCAGCGCGGCGCCGAGCGCGATCTCCTGCGAGTCGGTGGCGGTGAGCGGGGGCTCGGCCGCCGGCATCGCACGCGTGCGCGCATCGGCCTGCGTGCCTAACGCAAGAGCCGCGACGACGATGACGACCAGGCTGCCGCATACGACGAACCGAGGGCTCATGACTTCTCCGTCAATGCCGGGGTGTCGGCCGCCGGCGCGCGCGGGTGGATGTCGTTTTCTTGTTGCGCGTACGGTTGGGCGGGTCGACCAGCTTCCAGAACTGCCGCTCGCCGATCACCGTCACCTTGTGCCCCTTGCTCGCAAGCCGGCGCACTTCGATCAATTTCGACCCGCCGTCCTTCCCGGCAATCTGTAGCGGGTTAGGCCGCCCGCGCACCAGAATGTCGGTTGAATGCCCCGGCTTGGATTGCACCACTGCGCGCGCCTTCTTTGCCGCTGCGATCGCCGCCGACCGCGGGCGCACCAGGAATCCGGTGAACGAGACGCGCTTGCCGGCCAGACTGCTCACGCGACCGATCTTCGGTTGCGTAGGCCGCCGCCGCAACGCTTCGATCAACTCGCTCGCCGCACCGTAGCGCTGCCCGCGCGAGCCCAGGCAGCGATGAATCACTTCCTTCAAGTGATCGCTGAAGGGCAGCGTGCGCACATCCTTGCTGCGCACGGCGCTCGAGATGACGCCCCGCAGCAGCATCACGGTCAACAAGCCGATCTGATAGATGTCGTCGCGCTTCTGCCACCGGCGCACTCGTCCCCACGCAATCTCGTTAGGCGCATGCAAGCGGTTGAACGCGTCGGCGGTCACGCCGCGCCGGTTCACCTGGTGCGCCGCGATGCCGAAGTCGCCGAGCTTCAAGTGCTGGCCGTCGCACACGAACACGTTGAATGGTGTGAGATCGCGGTGCAGGGCCTGGCCCCGGTGGAGCGCGTCCAACACGCCCAGGATCGCCGCGATCTCGCGCCGCACGTACCGCTCGCTCTGCGCGCCCTCCTTCTCCAACCACGCGCCCAGGTCGCCATGCTCGGCGTATTCCATGGCCAGGCAGTAGCGCATCTCGCCGTCCACGAACTCGGCGAACCGATCGACGATGCGCAACGCGCGTTCTTGCGTGGCCAGGAGCTCGGCGAAGTACGCTTCGCGCAGCCAGCCCGCGAGGTTGCCGCTGACTTTGATGCACACCGTGAACTCGTCGCCCGACGCGAGCGTGGCCGTCGCCAGGTACACCTCGCCGAATCCACCTTTGCCGATGAGTCGCTCCAACCGGTAGGTGCGGCCGGTTTCAGAGCTGTACGCCGTCGCACTCGCGGCAACCGGTGACGGGTCATGTTGCGCCGGAGCCGGCTGCCGTGTGCGTCGCGAGGCAGTTGTGGGAGCGCGTGGAGTCGACATACGGGACCGTCGTGCACGGGCGACGAATGTGGGTGGCTCCCTCGTGCGCCCGCGGTTCACTCGATGAACAATAACTTCAACCCGTGCTTGGTTGCGAATGCGCGGGCGTTGGTCTGGATGGTCGTCCAGTCCGCGCCGGTGATCTTTGCCTTTCCGCCGGCCGCTTGCGGCACGTCATCCTTGCCCGACACGCAGAGCGTCGTCGCGCCGCCGCGAAAGGCGAGCGGCTCGAACAGGTGCGCCTCGAGCAGCAATGCCTCCTTGTCCGTGTCGGCGAGATGCGCGCCCCGCAGGCAGCTGTTCAACAAGTCGGTGCGCATGGATGGCATGCCCTTCAAGAACACCGCGCCTAACGCATCGTAGGACACCTGGTCCTCGGCGCTCACGTGCGCGTTACCGGCGATGTTGCCAAACGTGTCGCCGCTGAAGTAGATCGCGTTGCGCTTGAATTTGTCGTCGAGCACGAGAAAGCTGTGCCCGTAGCGCGTCGTCGCCCCGTGCGGCCGGCGGCCATAGTTCAACGCCGCGAAGATCTGCTTGGTTTTCGGATCGAATTGCGGATTGGTCGCGGTGTACTTGCCGGCGGCGGTCTTGCTCAACGCACCGGGCGCCATCTTGTGGACGGCATCGCCGAATCCGCGTCCCTGGGGTGCCAGGCCGCGCGATGGGGCTTGCGACTGTTGCGCGTTGATGTCGTACTTCTGCCACTGTCCGCCCAAG
Source organism: Gemmatimonadaceae bacterium (assembly GCA_035572595.1). Lineage (GTDB taxonomy): Bacteria > Gemmatimonadota > Gemmatimonadetes > Gemmatimonadales > Gemmatimonadaceae > JADGGM01. Next base: position 349 of record DATNAM010000058.1, on the reverse strand, counting down.
CCCTGCATCTTGAAGTCCGTCTCCACGGCGCTCTTCGGAAACGTCGCCGCATCGTCGGCGGCAACGCGGAACGACGCCGGATTGAGCGCCGAGTCGGCCAGTTGCATCTGACCGGCCGTCACCGCGCGCTCGTACATCTGCGTGTACGTGTCGTAATTGTTAGGCGTCATGAACCAGCGCGGCGCTTCCAGATTGATGGTGAGCGGCGCCGACTGCAGGCGCTCCGTCATCTTCATGAACGCCTCTTCAAGCTGCTTGCGTGACGCCTTTCTCAACGATGGTTCGGCGGCCTTGAGTGCATCGAGGGTGGGCGTCAGCAGCTTCGAGATCGCGTGGCGGTTGATGTCCA
>DATNAM010000057.1:0-6019 GCA_035572595.1 Gemmatimonadaceae bacterium | reverse complement strand
CCGACGACGGACGATCGCATCGCGCCTCTCGTGGTACGGGTATATGTCTCAACATGACGTCGGCTTGGAACGCCAGCAAGGCCGAGTTAGGCCTCGGTCATGCCGCACGCGCTCCGGCATCGCGTAGAAATGATCCGCGGGTGGGTGTTTCGATAGCGGGCGAAACAGGAGAGGGCGGCATCATGCGCCATGCCGAGTTGCCAGCACTGCCGAGAGGAGGTTAGAGTATGGGCATGCCCGCCTTGCTGCCACGCTACACTGTCGATCAGGTCGACGCCTTGCCCGAATACCCGGGCATTCGCTACGAGTTGCTCGACGGACTTCTTCTGGTGAGCCCGGCACCGGGCACCGCGCACGCCGTGATCACGTCGCGCATTATTTCGATGCTCGTCGGCGGCATTCCCGAGGAATGTGCGTACGTCGCCGCACCCGGCGAGCTTCGTCTCGAGCCGTTCACCAGCTTGGTGCCGGATGTCTTGGTGTACCCGGCGAAGTTCGGGATTGGCGCGCCGTGGAAGGCTGTCACGGAATGGCTCCTCGCTGTCGAGGTCGTGAGTCCATCGTCCGCCGTTTACGATCGAGACTACAAGCGCCGCGCGTACCTCACGCTGGGCGTGCGCGAGTATTGGGTGGCCGACCCCATGCAGCGGACCATCGAAGTGATGCGCACGGGAACCGAAGCGCCGCGCATCGAGCGTCGCCCATTCCGATATGATCTGCCGGGCTCCACGGTCGGTGTGCCGATCGATGTGCCGCGCATCTTTCGGAGCGTGCGCGGCCTCGTCCGCGCCTAGCACCCGTCTTCGCGCGGGCGCGCTCGCCTAACACAACCGAACCGCCGGCGTCTGCCTCGGCCGTGCCGCGTTCGGCGCGCCGGGCGCGCCCGGCGCTTGACAGCACACCCCAGCCTCGGCCAACGTTCCGTCAGCGCGCGCTGGGGCGCCTCCTGTCCGCGGCAAGGGAGCTTGGCTCCCACCCACGTTGGTTCGGCTGTACGCAGCGAACCTTCTTCCGAGCCTGTGCTCAGCGGACTTCGGGCGCGCACGTGGAGGAAGGCTGCGATGGACAGGAAACTCACGCCCCAGAGCTCCCTCGAGACGCTCAAGAGGGAAGCGAAGCGCTGGTTGGCCGCGCTTCGCCGGAACGAGCCGGACGCCCGCGCGCGGCTCGCGCGATCCCACCCCTCGGCGCCGCCTAACGCAACGCTGCGCGACGTCCAGCTCGCGTTGGCCCGCGAGTACGGCTTCGCGGGGTGGGCGGCACTCAAGACGGAGTTGGCAGGCCGATCCCGCGGCGCGCCGGCGACGCGCGACGCCGCCGTGCACGCGCTGCTCGAGGCCGCGAGTCGCGGCGACGCCATGCGCGTCCGGGAGACCCTCGATGCGCATCCGGACATCGTGAACGAGTGCGCCGCCCTGCCGGGCCACACCGGCAAGCGCACGGCGCTCCACTTCGCGATGAATGACCGGAGCGAGGCGGTGGTCGAGGCGCTGCTGGATCGCGGCGCGGATCCCAACATCCGTGATGAAGGCGACAACGCGATGCCGCTGCACTTCGCGGCCGAGCAGCGGAACCTCGCTGTCGTTAGGCGGCTGATCGAACACGGCGCCGATCCGATCGGCGCCGGTGACTACCACGACCTCGCCGTGATCGGGTGGGCCACGTGCTTCGGCAATCCATCCGACTTCGCCGTGGCCGCGTACCTGCTGGAGCACGGCGCGGTCCACACGATCTTCTCGAGCGTCGCGATGGGCGACGCCGACGCGATCCGGCGCATTGTGCGCATCTCGGCGGGCGAGCGCGATCGGGTGATGGACAGCGCGAATCATCGGCGCCGCCCCCTGCACCTGGCCGTCGTCCATCGGCAACTGGCGTCGTTAGGCGCATTGCTGGACCTGGGCGCCGACGCCGAAGCGCAAGACGACGCCGGGCTCACCCCGTTGGATCAGGCGGCGCTGAGCGGCGAAGCGGCCATGGTCACGCGGTTGCTCGACGCCGGCGCGCGGCTGCGCATACCGGCGGCCGTGGCGTTGAATCGCACGCCAGACATCGAGCGGCTGTTGTCGCCGGAACCATACGCGTTGAGGCCGGGTGCGCGATGGGGCCGCCTCATCGTGCGCGCGGCCGAGTCATCGTCTGGTGCGGTGATGAAAACGCTGATCGAGCATGGCGCATCAGTCCATGTGCGCGACGACGCGCGAACGGCGGTGGACAACACCCATGGGTACACGCCGCTCCACGCGGCGGCGTTCCGTGGGAATCTCGGCGCGGTGCGTGAATTGTTGCGGCACGGCGCCAATCCGTCGGCGCGCGAGGACAAGTGGTGGGGCACTCCGGCCGGTTGGGCACATTACGCCGGTCACGCGGACGCGCGCGACCTCATCCTCGCCGGACCGATCGACCTCTTCGACGCAATCACGTTCGATCGCATCGATCGGATCGACGCCATTCTGGCGCGCGATCCGGGCGCGCTCGAGCGTGAGTTCGGCCGGTACGTGACCGGCGACGCCGGCACGCATGCGTGGGTGGATGTGGGATGGACGCCGGTGATGTTTGCCGCCGCCAACGGGAAGGGAGAGGCGGCGCGCGCGCTGCGCGATCGGGGGGCGCGGCTCGACGTGCGCGACACGCGGGGGCTCTCGTTAGGCGAAGTCGCGGCGGCGCGAGGGCACGCCGACGTTGCCGCGGCCGTGGGCGGCGCGGCGCCGGCCGCGATCCGGCCGGCTGCGGAGTCGGACCACGTCGCGCGGTTTCTCGAGAAGGCGTGCCTCGATTGGCGCACCGGCGGGCCGGCACGCACGCGGGCGATGCACGAAGCGGGGCGCATGTTGGCCGCAAATCCGCGCATCGCCGGCACCAACATCTTCACGGCCGTCGTGTGCGGGGAGGCCGATGCGGTGGCGTCGATGCTCGAGCGGGAGCCGGCGCTCGCGGTGGAGATTGGCGGCCCGCGCGGCTGGCCTCCCTTGCTCTATCTCTGCGATGCGCGACTCCCCTCGCCCTGGCCGGCGAACCGCGCGGTGGAGGTGGCGCGCCTGCTCCTGGATCACGGGGCCGACGCGAACGCGTTCTACCTTGGCGGCAACGCCGACATCCACTACACGGCGCTCACGTGCGTGTTGGGCCGCGGGGAAGAGCAGGCGTCGATGCACCCCGCGGCGCGCGAGTTGGCGCGGCTGCTGCTCGAGCGCGGTGCCGACCCGTTCGACGGCCAGGTGGTGTACAACGTGTTCGCCGACCACGGGTCGCGTCCCAAGTTAGGCGACGACATCGTGTGGCTGCTGGATCTCGTGCACGCCGCGTCGGTGCGGCGGGGGCGCGGCGGCGACTGGGCCGACCCGACCTGGCCGATGTTCGCGATGCGCAGCGCGCCGTCGTTAGGCGGCGGCGCCAGGGTGTACCACGGCGCGCGCCTGATGCTCGACGCGGCGGTCGATCGGCACTTGCTGCGGCTTGCCGTGTGGGTGCTGTCGCACGGCGCGGGTCCCGATACGCCGTGGGGCACGCACCCGCCGGCCACGGCGCGCGCCACACCGTACGAGGAGGCGGTGGCGCGCGGCGACACCGACATGGCGCGGTTGCTCGTGCGCTATGGCGCGGTGCCGCCGGGACGACCGTTAGGCGCGGTGGATGCGCTGGTGGATGCGAGTCTGCGCCTGGATCGAGCCGCGGTCGCGGCGATGTTCGCGGCGCATCCGGAGCTGGTCCGCGAACCGCGTCCCATGTACGCGGCCGTGGCGCAGGACCGCGCCGACGTCGTGGCGATGCTGCTCGATCTCGGCGTGTCGCCGGACATCGAAGCGGCGGACGGCACGCGCGGCCGCCCGCTGCACGCGGCGGCGTACCACGGGTCGGAGCGGAGCGCCCGGGTGCTGCTGGCGCGCGGCGCCGAGGTCGACGCACGCGAAGAGGCATACCACGCCATTCCGTTGGGCGTGGCGTCCTGGGCGCAGCAGGCGCGGATGGTGGCGCTCTTGGGCGCGGCGAGCCGCGACGTGTGGGAGCTGACGTTTGCCGGATGCGTCGACCGGCTGCGTCTTGTGTTAGGCGAAGAGCCCGCGCTGGCGCGCGCGACCAACGCCGGCGGCGAAACCCCGCTCATGTGGCTGCCCGACGACCCGGAGCGTGCGCTGGATGCGGCGCGGTTGCTCGTCGCGCATGGGGCGGACCCCGGCGCGCGGGACGCCCGCGGACACACCGCCGCCGACATCGCGGAGTCGCGGGCGCTCGGTGCCGTCGCGGAGTTCTTGCGCGGGTCCGCTGACGGTAGTGGTCGGAATGTCTGATCGCCGAGGAAGAGAAGAGCGAGACGTCCAACAACCCCAACCTGCAGGGCCAGAAGGCGCTCGTTAGGCAACACGCGGAAACACGAAACGCCCGTGCACCTGCGCACGGGCGTTTCGTGTTTCGCGCGCCCCTCATCCAATGCGCTTGCCATAACGGCCGCAATCGGTGCGTCCACACTTGCCGGCCGGCCTCCAATGCGCCACCGTCAGCCTCGAGTTGAATCGCCGCCATTTGCGAGGGCACCATGGCACACGACGTTTTTATCAGCTACTCGTCGAAGGACAAGCCGACCGCGGACGCAGTGTGCGCGACGCTCGAGTCGCGTGGTATTCGGTGCTGGATCGCCCCCAGGGACGTGGTGCCGGGCGAGGAGTACGCTGCGGCGCTGGTCAACGCGTTACGGGAGGCCCGGCTCATGGTGCTCGTGTTCTCGTCGGGCGCGAATCAGTCGAAGCACGTGCTGCGGGAAGTAGAGCGCGCGGTGAGCATGGGCCTGCCTGTTGTCCCGTTGCGGATTGAAAACGTGAGGCCGTCGGCGGCGATGGAGTACTACATCGCGAGCCGGCATTGGCTGGATGCGCTGACCGTGCCGCTCGAGCGGCATCTCGTGCAACTGGCAGAGACCGTGAAGGTGTTGCTGGCGAGAATGCCAGCGGCGGAGTCCGGCGCAGAAGCGACTCGAGCAGGTGCGGCCGGTGCTCCGAGTGGCGCAGCCGAGCCCGCGGTAAAGCCGGTGCCGGCGAGCACCGAGCCCGAGCTCGTCGGTTTGCCGGTCAGCCAGGCGACCTCCGCGCCGAAGGTCGCGGTGGAAGCAGGCGACCCAGCCCGATCAGGAAAGGCGCTCCGCGTTGTCGCCGGTGTCCTGATTGCGGCGGCAGTCGTCGCAGCCGCGGTGGAAGGAATCATGAAACTCAACGCCTACACTCTCGCGAAGAGCGCGACCGAGGAAGAGGCGAAGCTGCGAATGAATCCGTTCCCCGCCGGCTCGCACGAACCATGCGATAGTCCGCGAAACACGAGCGCACTCGACTCCCTCGCGCCCACCGATCCAGCCGAGCAGTACAGGCTCGGAGGCCAGTATGAGAGCGCGGAAAGTTGTTACCGCGCCGTCGACTGGTATCGGAAGTCCGGCGACCAGGGATACGCGCCGGCGCAGCGAGCGCTCGCTTACATGTTTGAACAAGGGATGGGAGTGAATCGCGACATGAACCAGGCCTTTGCCTGGTACCGGAAGGCCGCGGATGGTGGTGACGCCGAGGGCGAGTACAAGACGGGGTGGTCGCTGGATGTGGACTCAGGCGACGTGGACAGTACCGCCATGGCGACCGCCGTGGAGTGGTATCGAAAGGCGGCCGAACAGGACAATCACGCCGCGCAGATGTTCGTGGGGTTTGCGTACGCCACCGGGAAAGGCGCGGCACGCGACGACGTGGAGGCGTACAAGTGGCTCTCGCTGAGCAACAACTGGGGCTATGACACGCCGGCGACCTTGGCGGAGCTGGAGTCGAGAATGACGAAGGGGGAGATCAGCGAGGCGAAGCAGAGGGTGGAGGAGTGGAAGAAGGCGCATGGAGGATGAGCGCGCGCCACGTGCGCCGTTAGGCGGGGGAGCGCGGAGCGCTCGAGTGGCGTGAATGGTCGCGCAGGGACTCGAACCCCGGACCTCTGGTATGTGAGACCAGCGCTCTAACCAGCTGAGCTACGCGACCCGTTGGCAGCGATGTGCCGGGCG
>DATNAM010000056.1:0-6893 GCA_035572595.1 Gemmatimonadaceae bacterium | reverse complement strand
CGCACTATGCCGGGCGCCGCGATGTCATCGGCTCGTCGATGCAGATCGGGCAGGGCACCTTCACGATCATCGGCGTCGCCCCCCAAGGATTCGCGGGCATGGAAGTCGGCGTCACTCCCGTGGCATTTGTTCCCGTCACGGCGTACGCGGGCCTGCGCAACCACACGTACGCCGACAACTACAACTGGGGCTGGCTCAACACCATCGTGCGCCGCAAGCCGGGCGTGTCGCTCGCCGCGGCCGCCGCCGATGCGACCACGGCCTACCGGCGCAGCTGGCAGGCCGAGCGGGCGATGGATCCGTCAGTGGCGCCGGTCGATGTCGGGCGGCCAGCCATGGTGCTGGCTCCCACTCCGTTAGGCCGAGCGCCCAACGCCGGCGCGGCCGGACGCATTCCGTTCTGGGTCGGCGCGGTGGCGCTCGTCACGCTGATCGTGGCGGCGGCGAACGTGGCCGGCCTGATGCTGGCGCGGGCGTTCCGCCGCCGCCGCGAGATTGCGCTGCGCCTGGCGTTGGGCGTGGGCCGCGGGCGCCTCGTCCGCCAGCTGCTCACCGAAGGCCTGTTCCTCGCCCTCGCCGGCGGCCTAACCGGGTTGGGCATCGGCTGGGTCGTGTCCGCCGGATTCTCGCGGCTCTACGGCGATACGGCCGCGTTGAGCGGCGGTTTGGTGGACGTGCGCATGGTCGTCTTCTGCGCCGTCGTCACGTTGCTCGTCGGCGTCGCGACCGGCCTTGCGCCGGCCATCGCCGCGGCGCGCGGCGACCTCGCCACGGCGCTCAAAGCCGGCACCCGCGAGGGCACGTACCAACGGTCGCGCGCGCGGATGGTGCTCGTGATCGTCCAGGGCGCGCTCTCCACCGCGCTTCTCATTGCCGCCGGCCTCTTCGTGCGCAGCTTCTCGAACGTCCGCGCGATCCCGTTGGGCTACGACGTCGACCACACGCTCGTGGTCGAGGTGAACCTGCGCGGCATGAAGCTGACGACCGACGAGCAGAAAACCCTGATGCGCCGCCTCACGGACGACGCGATTGGCCTGGCTGGCGTGCAGGGCGCGACACAGATGGTGAGTACACCATTCTACAGCTTCGAGGGAACGGGTCTCGTGGTGCCGGGCATCGATTCGGTGCGGCGCCTCGGCCCCTTCGAGCTGCAGCTGGTGTCACCGGGGTATTTCCGTACGGTCGGCACGCGCATCCTCGCCGGACGGCCCATCGATTCCACCGACCGCAACGGGTCGCCGCGGTCGATCGTGGTGAGCGCCGAAATGGCGCATCGCTTGTGGCCGGGCCAGAAAGCGTTAGGCAAGTGCATCAAGGTGGGAGCGGATACCGCGCCATGCTCGACCGTTGTCGGCGTCGCCGAGAACACCATCACGCGCGGCATCTCGCACAAGGCCGAGGCGAACTATTACGTCGCCGCCGATCAAGTGGATCGCGCAACGTACGGCCTCTACGTGCGCGTCCGGGGCCGCGCCGCCGACTACCTCGAGCCTGTCCGCCGCCACCTGCAAGCCGCGATGCCGGGGATCTCGTACGTGACGGTGATGCCGTTCGCCGAAATCGTCGGGAACGCGGAGCAGGCGTGGCAGATCGGGGCCACGATGTTCACGGCGTTAGGCGCACTGGCGTTGGTGCTGGCGGCGATCGGCATCTACAGCGTGATCGCCTACAACGTCACCCAGCGCACGCACGAGATCGGCGTCCGCATTGCGCTCGGCGCCCGCGTCGCGAATCTCACCGGCCTGGTGCTGCGCGACGGCCTGCGCTTGGGCGCCATCGGCATGGGCATCGGCATCGTGCTCGCGCTCATCGCGAGCCGGTGGCTGACCCCGCTCCTGTTCGACGAGTCGGCGCACGATCCCGTCGTCGTGCTCGTGGTGGCGGCCGTTCTTGTTGGGGTTACCTGCATGGCCAGCGCCATGCCGGCGCTGCGCGCGGCGCGCGTCGACCCCAACATCGTGTTGCGCGCGGACTGATGACCGGTCTCCTGACGCTCTCCGTCTTGAATTGATCCGGCGGCGGGGTTACGGTGAGCAGGGGAGGATACAACCATGGCCAACAGCGCCAACACCGAACGCGCAGTTCTCGCCGGCGGCTGCTTCTGGGGCGTGCAGCAGCTCGTGCGCCGGCAGCCGGGCGTCATCTCGACACGGGTCGGATACTCCGGCGGCGACGTGCCTAACGCAACCTACCGCAACCACGGCACGCACGCCGAGGCGATCGAGATCATCTTCGATCCCACGAAAACCAGCTTCCGCAACCTGCTCGAGTTCTTCTTCCAGATCCACGACCCCACCACGCGCAACCGCCAGGGCAACGACCTTGGGCCCAGCTATCGCTCGGCGATTTTCTACACCACGCCCGAGCAGGAGCGCGTGGCGCGCGACACGATTGCCGACGTCGACGCGTCGGGATTGTGGCCCGGCAAGGTGGTGACGGAGGTGGTGCCGGCGGGTCCCTTCTGGGAAGCCGAGCCGGAGCATCAGGACTATCTGGAGCGCATCCCCAACGGATACACGTGCCACTTCGTGCGGCCCGGTTGGGTGCTGCCCAAGCGCGGCGACAAAGTCGCGTCGCCCGCCTAACCGATAGCGCGGGCGGGCAGGCCGCGGCAGAGCCACCGTCGCCGGCGGCGCGGTGGTGCCGAACGGCGGCGATCTCGGGGGCGTCGCGCCACGCTGCGTCAGCCCGCGGCCGGAGCCAGTTGCCCTATGAGTCCGTTCGTTGCGGCGAGGAATTCATCGATGTCGAAATTCTTGGGGTCGATCATCGACTGCACCGCACAGCCTTTGATGACGCTCACGGCGACCGCCGCCAACCCATCAGCCGTGACACCCACGAATCGCTCCCGCTCCGACGCGAGCACCTCGGCGGCAATCGGTCGCAGCGCGTCCCGATAGCGATCCAGCTCGGCTTGCATCTTCATGCGGATGGCCGGCTGCGTCAGGCCTTTGGCCCAAAAATCGAAGAACAGCCTGAGGCGCCGCGGCTCGGAGGACAGGCGATTCATCTCCTGCTTGAGCAGCGCGAGCAGCCGGTCGAGCGGCGACGGAATGGCGGCGATCTCGTCGGTGACGCGCAGTACCGTCGTGGTCTCGAGCACGTAATCGAGCAGGGCGACGACGAGCCGCTCCTTGGTCGTGAAGTGAAAGATCACGAGCCCGGTGCTGAGCCCGGCCCGCGTTGCGACGCGCCTTACCGTTAGGCCGGCGAGGCCGGACCGCGATGCGATCTCGTACGCGGCGCGGACGATCTGTCTGCGCCGCGCGTCCTCGGAGGCTTTGTGTCCGGGCATCAGGCGCTCGGCAGCGCGTCGGGCGCGCGACCGCGGGCGACCGACCGGCCGGTGCCTAACCTTTCAGTGCCTAACCGGTCCGTGCCTAACCGGCCGAGCAGGCGCAGGATGCCGTGCATGATAGTGAGCGGGTGCGGAGGACAGCCCGGAATCCAGAGATCGACCGGGATGGAATCGGGGATTCCGACGATCTCAGGGCTGCCGCGGAACGGCCCGCCGCTCGCCGGACACGCGCCGACGGCGATCACGAGGCGTGGATCCGGAACCGCATCGTAGGTGCGCTCGAGCGCGCCCAGCATGTTCCGGTTGACGACTCCCGTAATCACAATGCCGTCCGCGTGCCGGGGCGAGGCGACGAATTGCACGCCGAATCGCGCGATGTCGAAGACGGCGTTGGACAGGGCGGCGAGCTCGCCTTCGCAGCCGGCGCAGCTTCCGGCGACGACCGACCGAAGGCGAAGCGAGCGGCCGAGCAGCGCGCGCATGCGCTGGTCGAGCGCCTCGCCGAACTCGATCACCCCGGTATCGGTACAGAGTGACCGGCGCGCACGGGTCGCCATCTCGATGCCCGGCGTGAACTCGAGCGCGATGCCCTCCCGCGGCGTTGCCTCTTCGGGCGAGAAGAGACACGCGCCGAGGTCGACCACGGGCAGCGCCCGCGCGCCATCCGTTAGGCGAACGATCGCCGGCGCGCCGCGGAAGCGCGGTGGAAAGGGCGGCGTGGCGCCCGGGAACGGCGAGGTCGGCCGGCGCTGGCTCAGCAGCGCGCGCAGGTAGGCAAGCATGTCGGGAGGGAGGAATCGTGGTCGCTCGCCGCGGAGTCCACGCGCGCGTGACTGCGGCCCGCGTTACAGGTCATGGCCCGCGTACGACAGGTTGAAGCTCTTGTTGGACATCGGGAAGTCGGATATCTGGTTTCCGGACATCGCGATTTCGATCGCCGGCCAGTTGTGGAACGATGGATCGATCACCTTGTGCCGCCTAACGTTACCCGAGTCATCCGTGAGTACGGCGTGCACCACTTCGCCACGCCACCCTTCCTCGAGCGCCACGGCGAATTCGCTTCGCGCAAGCGGGCCGCACGGCGACCGGGGCTCGCCGTTGGGCAATGCGTCCACCTGTTCCGCGATGAAGGCGATCGACCGCTGGACCTCGAGGCGCCGCACGAGCGCGCGCGCGTACACGTCGCCTGCCCACGCCGTCGCCACGGGAATCTGCGCGAATCGGAAGACGCCATACGGATGATCGTGGCGCGCGTCGCGCGGCACATCGCACGCACGCGCGACGATGCCGACAAACCCGTTGGCGATGCAGCTCCCAGCGGACACGACGCCCACGCCCTCGAGTCGCGACTGCACCGACGATGTGCCGAAGAACAGGGCCGCGATGTCGCGGAACTCGTCGCCGAGTCGCGCCATGCGATGCTCGATCTCGCGCGCAATCTCCGCGTCGATGTCGAAGCCGACGCCGCCCGGCCGGATCAATCCGCGCCCGTAGCGATTGCCCGAGATCGCCATCAGCAGGTTCAGACAGTCGCCGCGCATTCGGCCGAAGTAGGAGGCGGCGGGTTGGTAGGCGACGTCGCCCGAGAGCGCGCCCAGGTCGCCGATGTGATTCGCAAGGCGCTCGATCTCGAGCGCGATCCCGCGAATTGCCTGCGCTCTCGGACTCTTGTGACTGCGTGCGAGCGCCTCCATCGCCCCGCACCACGCGCTCGTGTGCGCGATGACGCTGTCGCCGGCAATCGACTCCGCCACATAGATCGCGCGCTCGCGCGGCGTGCTCTCGAGCAGGCGCTCGACGCCGCGATGCTGATAGCCTAACATGACCTCGAGCGACAGAATCTCCTCGCCGTGCGCCTGAAACCGAAAATGGGCGGGCTCGATGATCCCCGCATGCACGGGACCGACGGCGACCTCGTGCACCTCGTCCCCACCGACCTTCGTAAACTCGGAACCGAGCCTGTCGGTCGAGTCGGCGCGCCAGCGCGATGGCACGTGATCCGGTGCATGACGGCGCAGCGCACGCAGCCGCGGATGTCCCTGCGGCCGCGTGCCGCACTGCTCGGCGATTTCGCACTCGAAGCGCGCGGCCTGTCGCGTGCGTCCGCCCAGTGCCGGATATTCACGGCCCACAAGGCTGCTGGTCACCGACAGCTCGCCGCGCGCATCGTGCGCCATCACGCACATGATCCGCAACGCGTCGTCCGCCTCGGGTGTGCCGAAGAGGGTCACGATACGCCAGTCGCCGGCGATCGCATCCTCGAGCTGGGCGCCGAACTCCGTTAGGCCGAGCATCGGGATGTCGGCGAGGGGCACCGCGCGACGGTTCCGGATGCGCAACGCGGACGTCTCCGTCATGGGCTGTGTCCGCCGAGCGTTACGGCAGCCCGCGCCAGCGCCGCCTGGAGCGAGGGCGGAATGTAGAGGCCGAACATCAACACGATCGCCGTCAGAAACGCCGGAGCGATTACGAACGACGGACGCTCGCGTCCGCGCGCCGCCTCTTCGTGCGGCTCCAGCGTCGGCGCATAGAGAATCCCGATGATCATCCGCGCCAGTCCGACGAAGATCAGCGTCAGCATGACAACGGTGATGCCGGCGATCCATGGATGGTCTTGCTGCAGCGCGCCGTCGATGATCGAGAACTCGCTCACGAACAAGCCGAAGGGCGGCGAGCCGGTGATGGCAAACAGCCCGGCGAGGACGAGAAAAGCCGAGGCGGGGCGCGCCATCCGCATCCCGCGCATGTCGGCTGCAACCGCCGTTCCCGCCGCGAGCACGAGATTGCCGACGGCGAGAAACAGTGCGCCTTTGATGAGGCCGTTGTTGATCATGTGGAGGACGGAGCCGTACGCTCCCACACCGCCGACGCCCAGTCCGAGCACCAGCAATCCCATGTGCTCGACGCTCGAATACGCGAGCATGCGCTTGACGTCCGATTGTCCGATGATGAACGCGGCCGCGATCACGAGCGACAGCACGCCGGCCGCGATGAGCAGCGGCCTAACGAACGGCTCGAGTCCGGCCGCGGTCGCGATCTGGGTGAATCGGGCGACGCCGAGGAACGCGCATGTCGTGAGCGTTCCTGCCAGGAGCCCGCCCACCAGGCTGGGCGCCTCGCCGTAGGTATCAGGTTTCCACGTGTGCAGCGGCGCGAGACCCATCTTGGTGCCGAAGCCGGCCAGCGCGAACACGTATGCGGCTCGTAACCATCCCGTGTCGAGCCGCGTCGCTCGCGCTGTCAGGTCGGTGAGCAGCAGCGTGCGCGCACCGGTATCCGGCGCCTGTGCGGCGGCGAGAAGAAACACGGCGAGCAGCGCCAGCGCGATGCCGACCGACGAGAGCACGAGATACTTCCACACCGCCTCGAGCGACCGGCGATCGTGTCGCGAATAGATGAGCGGTGCGAGCGAGAGCGTCGTGCCCTCGAGGCCCACCCACAGGAGCGCGATGTGCTGACTCAACGCGACCAGCGACGTGGTGCCCAGGAACACGAGCAGGCACGACACGAACACGCGGCCGCCGCGCGGTACGTTAGACCGCAGATACGCGGCCGCGTACACGGCGACGCTCAGGAACACGGCGCTCGTGACGCT
>DATNAM010000055.1:0-8817 GCA_035572595.1 Gemmatimonadaceae bacterium | reverse complement strand
ACAATCCGCCGTCGGCGTTCGTGCGGCGCTACGTGCGGGCCACGCTCCGGACCGCGGCGCCGGGCACGTAGCGCCGCGGCGCGTTGTTGCGGCGCGATTCCGCGCTCACTGAAGAATGGAGCGCGGGTCGACGGTGGTGGCGCGGCGCGCCGGAAGATAGGCCGCGACCGCGCCGACGAGGAGAATGACGATCGCGGCGCCGCCGAGCACCGAGGGCTCGAGCGGCCGAACGTGGAAGATCACCGACGTCATGATGCGGGCGAACGCCACCGAGCCCACGAGCCCGATCGCGATGCCGGCGATGGTGACCACGAATCCCTGCCGAAGCACGAGGCGCCGGATGGCGCCGCGATCGGCGCCGATCGCCATCCGCACGCCGAATTCACGCGAGCGCAGCTTGACCGCATAGGCGAGCGCGCCGAACAGGCCTAACGCAGCCAGCAGCATCGCGACCAGCGCGAAGCTGCTCAGAATGATGAGCGTGAATTTCCGCTGCGCCGCGCCGGCGCCGATCGCTTGGGCGAGCGTCATCGGCCGATACATCACGAGCTGCGGATCGCGGTCGGCGATGACGCGCCGGATGAGCGGCACCAATTTGTCGGGAGGGCCGGACGTGGCGACGACCTGCGTGAGCGCCCAATCGCGATCGCCGGCGAATTGTGCGTGAGCATGGTAGACGGTCGGCAGCCGGTCGCCCTGGACGTCGGAGGCGACGTCGGGCACGACGCCGATCACTTGCCACTGGAAACCGCCGGTCTGGAGCAACTGGCCGATCGGGTCGACGCCCGGAAACAGTTTGGCGGCGGCGAGCGAGCTGATCACGGCGCGCTTGGGCGTACCGGCGGCGTCGCGCGCATCGAACGCGCGTCCCTCGAGAATGTGAATTCCCGCGGCGCGGAAGTAGTCGCCGGACACGACGCGCTGCTGGGCGCCGACGTTCGCCTCCTTCTGCCCAACGTTAGGCCCGGTGAGCGGCCGCGTGCCCCACTCGTGATATTCGCCCGTGGCGGGCAGCTTGGAGATGCCGCCGGCCGCGACCACGCCCGGCAAGTGAGCGAAGCGCGACGCGATGTCATCGTAGAACACCGCGCGAGCCGTGGAGTCGTATCGCGTGTCCGGCAGATGGAGCTCGAACACGAGGGTGTGGTCCGTGTCCACGCCGAGGTCGAGCGCGCGGAGGCGATGGAAGCTCACGAGCAGGAGTCCGGCGCCCACGACGAGGATGAACGCGAGGGCGACCTGGGCGGTGACGAGGGTGCTGCGGAGCCGGTTGTGGCCCCGGCTGCCGGCGAGCGCGCGGTCTTCGCCGCGCAGGGCATCGATCGGGTCCGTGCGCGCCGCGCGCAAAGCCGGCGTGAGGCCGAACAGCACCGCGCACGCGGACGTGATGACGATGGAGAACGCGAGCAGCCGCGGGTCGAGCGACAGCGTGGTGAGGCGGGGGACCGATCCGGAGCCCAGGTGCACGATGCCGGTCATGGCGGCGCGCGCGAGGACGAGGCCCAAGGCATCGCCGGCGAGCGCCAGCACCAAGCTTTCGACCATGATCTGGCGCACGAGCCGCGGGCGCTGCGCGCCTAACGCAGACCGGAGCGCGAACTCGTGGGCGCGGGCCGACGCGCGCACGAGGAGCAGGGTGGCGACGTTGACGCACACCAGCAGCAGCACCAACCCCACGGCGCCGAGCACCAGCTCGAGCGCGCGGCTGGCGGGGCCGACCATGTCCTGCTTGAGCGAGTACAGCCGGGCGGTGGCCCGGGCCGCGTCCGCGTACTGCCTGCCTAACGCAAGACCCAGCGCGTCGAGCTCGGCCTGGGCGCGGGCGATGGGTGTTTCGGGGCGCAGCCGCCCGATGACGGTGAGATAATGGTTGTCGATGTTGCTCGGGTCGCGGCCGGGCGTGAGGTCGAGCGGGATGAACGCATCGGCGCCGGGCCTGAGCGGATCCTCGTATCCCTTGGGCATGACGCCGACCACGGTGTACGGCCGTCCGTCCATCACCAGCTCGGCGCCGAGCGCCGAGGCCTGCGAGTGAAAGCGATCGGCCCACAGATGGTGGCTCAGGATCACGGACGGCGCGGCGTTTTCTTCGTCGGATTCGAATTCGCGTCCTAACGCGGGTGGGCGCCGGAGCGCCGCGAAATAGCCGGCCGTGATCTGGAGGACGTTGATGCGCCGCGGCTGTCCGCCCGCCCCGATGTCGGCACCCTGGTTGTCGTACGTGAGTCCGGCCGCGAGGTGGTCGAACGAGGACAGTCGCTCGCGGTAGGCGAGGAACATCGTCGGCGAGACGAAGTTGTGCGGCGAGGGGTCGCCGGTGTACCCCTCGTAGAGGCGGACGAGCTGTCCCGGTTCCTGGTAGGGCAGGGGCTGGACGAGCGTCGCATCTACGGCGCTGAAGATGGCCGTCGTCCCGCCAATGCCTAACGCCAGCGTGACGATGACGACGATCGCGAACGCGGGCGACCGCGCCAACGTCCGGACGGCGAACGCGACGTCGCGCAGGGTGTCGTCGAAGAGGCGGGTGCCGCGGGCGTCGCGCACATCTTCCTTGGTGCGCTCCACTCCGCCTAACGCAATGATGCCCCGCCGGCGGGCCGCGTCGGCGGCCGCGCCGCCCCGCTGCCGGCGCTCGGCTTCCATGTCCACGTGGAAGCGGAGCTCTTCGTCGAGCTCGCGCTCTTCGCGGCCGCGCCAGACAATGCTCGCGAGTCGCGCGCCCAGATCGGAAAGGAATCTCATGCGGCCCCCGGCGCGAGCCGCGCGTTGAGGATGCCGTTCACGGCGCCGGACGCACGCCGCCACTCGGCGCGCTGCGCGTCGAGCTGTCGCGCACCGGCCGCCGTGAGTGCGTAATACCGCGCGCGCCGATTGTTCTCGGTGATACGCCACGCGGAGTTGATCCATCCCCGCCGGCGCATCCGCACGAGCGCCGGATACAAGGATCCTTGCGTGACGAGGAAGACATCGTTGGACAACTGCTCGATGCGCTGCGCAATGCCCCAGCCGTGCATGGGCTCGAGCGCCAGCGTCTTGAGCACGAGCATCTCGAGCGTCCCTTGAACCAGATCGCTGCGGGCGTCGGCCATTGCCTCGTTCCTTCAGGTGAACTAGAGGAAAGGGTAATGCCTCTTCTTCAGATAATCAACAGGACGGGGAAGCGCATCGATGCCGTTTGCGAACACGATGGTCCCCGCGGGGGGGGCGGTTTGCCGGAGAGGAAAGTAAGCGGCGTCAGCAAGGCCGCAGCCAGCGCGCGTCCGGGCCGGCGAAATGCAGATGCGTGCCGGGAACAGCGGGCGGCACGATGTCGTTCGCCAAGTAGAGGGATGGCGCATCGGCATCCGCGTCGGTCCGACGCGCGCGCCGAGTGCCTAACGGACACGCATCTTCACCAGAGATTTCTCATGGCCACGACGCTCGAACGCCCCGCGGACCGCTCCGGCACTTTCGTCATTGGCGGCGACCTTCCAGTGAACCGTCTCGGGTTCGGCAGCATGCAGCTGACCGGCCCCGGCATCTGGGGCGATCCCAAGGATCCGGCCGAGGCGGTGCGCGTGCTCAGACGCGCCATCGAGCTCGGCGTCAATCTCATCGATACCGCGGACGCGTACGGTCCGTACGTCGCAGAGGACCTCATCAAGAAGGCACTGTATCCGTATCCCGACGGCCTCGTGATCGCCACGAAAGCGGGACTCACGCGCGGCGGTCCGGGCGACTGGAAACCGGTGGGACGTCCGGAGTACCTGCGGCAAGACGCGGAGATGAGCTTGCGCCGGTTAGGCCTGGAGCGGATCGACCTCTTTCAACTGCATCGCATCGATCCACAGGTGCCGTTGGCCGACCAGGTCGGAGAGCTGGCGCTGCTCCAGAAGGAAGGAAAGATCCGGCACATCGGATTGTCGGAGGTGACGATCGCAGAGCTCGAGCAAGCGCAACGGTATGCGACCATCGTCAGCGTCCAGAACAAATACAATCTCGCCGAGCGCACGGCGGAGGCGTTGCTCGATCACTCGGCGAAACACGGCATCGGATTCATTCCGTGGTTCCCGCTCGCGACGGGCGCGCTGGCGAAAGAGGGCAGTGTGCTGCAGAAGTTGTCGAAGCGACTCGGCGCGACGCCATCACAATTGGCGCTGGCGTGGCTGCTGCATCGCTCGCCGGTGATGCTGCCGATTCCGGGCACGTCCAAGGTGAAGCACTTGGAGGACAACATGGCGGCGGCAACGCTGACCTTGTCCGATGAGGACTTCGAGGCGTTGGCGAAGGCGGCGCAGTAAGGCTCACGCTGCTTGCGGCGGCGCGTGCGCGAGGAGAGAGTTCGGACGGAAGCGCAGTCCTGACTCTCTCCTTTTCTTCTCACGGGACATGACACTATCCGTTCGGAGATTCCGCAGCGCCTGCCTAACGATAGGGGGCGCGGCGTTGGCCGTGGCGTGTGCCGCGCCGGGCGCGGGCGCCCAGGCCGTGACGTCGCTCTACATGCCGCGCTCGATCAAGAAGACGTACGCCGAGCACACGCGGTTGATGGATGGCCGCCCGGGGCCCGCGTACTGGGAGAATCACGCGCGGTACACGATGACGGTGAGCGCCATGCCGCCCGATCGCACGATCCACGGCAGCGAGCAGATCGTGTACATGAACAACAGCCCCGACACGCTGCGCGCGCTGATCATCCGGTTGTTCCTGAACGTGCACCGTCCCGGCGCGCCGCGCGCCGGCGGCACTGGCGAAGACTATCTGACGCCGGGCGTGCAGATC
The DNA here is from genome assembly GCA_035572595.1 of Gemmatimonadaceae bacterium. Taxonomy (GTDB): domain Bacteria; phylum Gemmatimonadota; class Gemmatimonadetes; order Gemmatimonadales; family Gemmatimonadaceae; genus JADGGM01. The sequence goes on along the minus strand of DATNAM010000055.1, from coordinate 4,056 downwards.
GACACCTTCGCGGTGAACGGCACCCCAACGCCGTGGCAGAACAGCGCGCGCTTCTTCACGTGGCAGCCGGTTCGGTTAGGCACTCCGCTGGCGCCGCACGACTCCGTCACGTTGAGCTTCGACTGGCACTACGAGATTTCAAAGCGCGCCGGCCGCGAAGGCATGCTCGATTCTACCACCTACTATTTGGCGTACTTCTATCCGCGTGTCTCGGTCTACGATGACTACAACGGTTGGGACACGATGGACTTCACGGATGAGCAGGAATTCTACAGCGATTTCAACGATTACGACGTGACGCTCGACGTGCCGGCCAACTATGTGGTGTGGGGCACGGGAACGCTCGTCGATCCGTCGGCCGATCTGCAGCCGGCAGCGCTCGAGCGGTTCCAATCGTCGTTCACATCGGACACGACCGTGCACGTCGCAACGGGTGCCGACCTCGCCGCGGGCAAGATCACGACGCAGCAGCCGGTGAATCATTGGCACTTCACCGCGCACAACGTGCCCGACATGGCGTTCGCGGTGAGCAATCACTACGACTGGGACGCGGCGAGCGTGCTCGTGGATGACACGGCGCACCGTCGCGCGAGCGTGCAGGCGGCGTACAACGACACCGCCGCCGACTACCATCACATGGTCGACTTCGCGCATCACTCGCTCGACTGGTTGTCGCACAACTGGCCGGGCGTGCCGTATCCGTACGAGAAGAGCACGATCGTGCAGGGCTCGGCGGACATGGAATATCCGATGATGGTGAACGACGGCTCGACGCCGGATACGATCTTCTCGCGCTTCGTGGTAGAGCACGAGATCGCGCACACGTACTTCCCGTTCTACATGGGGATCAACGAGAGCCGCTACGCGTTCATGGACGAAGGGTGGGCGACGACGTTCGAGAACCTCATCGGCACGTCGGACCTGGGCGCGGCGCGCGCGACTGCGTTCTTCAAGCAGTTCCGGGTCACGCAATGGATTCACGATCCGTCGCCGCTCGAGGATCTGCCGATCGTGACGCCCGAGGATGTCTTGAAGGGCGTGGCGTACGGCAACAACGCCTACGGGAAGCCTGCGTTAGGCTACCTGGCGCTCAAACGTATGTTAGGCGACGACACGTTTCGGAAATGCCTGCACGCGTTCATGGATCGCTGGCACGGCAAGCATCCGACGCCGTGGGATCTCTTCTACACGTTCAACGATGCGTCGGGGCAGAACCTGGATTGGTTCTGGAAGAGCTGGTTCTTCAGCAACGGCTACATCGATCTCGCCATCACCGGCGCGCACCGCGGCGCCAAAGGCTATGCGGTGGCACTCGACAACATCGGCGGGTTCCCGGCGCCGGTCGATCTGCTCGTGCAGTACTCGGACGCGAGCGTCGACACGGTGCACGAGACGTCGGCGATCTGGCGCGCCAATCTGCACCACACCACGGTCACCGTGCCGGCCAGGAAAGCAATCGCGTCGATCGCCCTCGATCACGGGATCTGGATGGACGCGGACACGACGAACGACCGCTGGACCGTTAGGCGTTAGGCGTGCAAAGGATGACGACAAAAGATGTAAGAGACGAGGAAGATCGCTCGGGTGCGCATTCACGCTCAATGTTCACCCACTTGGAAAGCGCCGCGCGCGCATGTGATGCACCGGCCATCGCGCAGAAGCGATCCTCCTCATCTATTGCATCCTTGTCGTTATCCTTTTGTCGTAGATGCCAGTCGCCGAGGCCGCAGTGACCCGCGAGCTATTCGTGTTATTTGAGCCGCGGTTTCGTGGTCCGCGGCGCTTTGGCGCATTCGGGCCAGGCCGTCGGCAGGCGACGGAACCGGAACGCGGCGTTGCGGCCGGCGTTCGGCGGCGGCGCCTGGGCGGCGAGTCGCGCGGCGACGGCCGCGATGTCGATCCGATCGCGCTTGATCATCGTCGGATCCTCGGACGCGAGGTAGGCGAGCATCGCCGTCAACGTCGCGTTCGACTTGAGATCGTCGTACACGATCTTGTCCGGCGTGTCGCGGTTGGTGTGCCAGGTATAGTTGCCGTAGTCCCACGGCAGCGCGCCTAACCCAAAGGCCGGCAGGCCGTAGCACGAGAACGAGTAGTCGTCGCTCCCGCCGCCGGCCGGGAAGCCGGCGCCGCCGAATTGAATCTGGTTGCGCAGCTCGAGCGGAATCTCGTCGAGCCAGTGCGCGATGTGCGTGGCCGCGTCAGGGAGACCGGCGCCGCTCAAACGCACGATGCGACCGGTGCCGTTGTCCTGATTGAACAACGCTTGCAGGCCCTTGAGCACTTCGGGATGATCTTCGGTGAACGCCTTGGACCCGACCTCGCCTTCTTCCTCGCCGCTCCAGTGGCCGGCGAGAATCGTGCGCTTGGGATGGGGATACACCTTGGACAGAATGCGCATCGCCTCCATCATCGTGAGCGTGCCGGTACCGTTGTCGGTGGCGCCCGACGAGCCATCCCACGAATCGAAGTGCGCCGAGAGCACCACGTACTCGTCGGGATGCTCGGTGCCCTTGATCTCGGCGACGGTGTTGTAGATGGGTTGTTCGCCTAACAGTTGGGCATCGAGGTTGAGCCGCACCTGCGGGTGCTGGTTGTTCTCGGTGAGGCGGAACACGAGGCCATAGTCCTCGCAGCTCAGCGCGACGGCCGGGGCCTTGGTGTCGTAGGTCTCGAACACTTCGATCGTGCCCCACCCATTCTTGGGGCGCGACGTGAGGATGCCGGCAGCCCCCGCTTGCTCGAGCACGAGGCCGAGCTCGCCGGTGCCGAGCGCCAGACTCAATCCCGTGCCGCGCACGTTGCGCCCGCCCCATTCGCGGCGCAGCGAGTCGCGCAGGCTGTCCATCCGCGCCGCCGAGGCCGGCAGGGCGTTGGTCTCCCAATCCTCGGTGGGCCGGCACGTGGGCTGCGGCGCCGAGACGAGAATGAACTTGCCCTTCACGTTAGGCAGCCACTGCGCGAACGCCGCGCTGTCGGCGAAGTGCGGCAGAATGATCGTGGACGCGGTGAGATCTTTCTTGTTGGTGCCCGGGCTGTAGCCGAGCATGGTGCCCTCGAGCGACCGCACGCGCGGCGCGATGAGATCGATGTGCGAATACCCGCGACGCCACCCGCGCCACGTGCCGTACTGCTCGTTGCGCGCCGGGATGCCCCAGCTGGTGTACGTGTGCACCAACCAATCGTTCGCGCGCTTAAGGTCGGGCGTGCCCGTGAGCCGGGGTCCGAGCGAGTCGAACAGCTCGTTGGACAGGTGCTCCGTCTCGGAGCTGTCCATTCCGATCGCCCAGATGCGCTTGATGATCGGATCGTCGCTCTGAAAGGTTTGCGCGGCAGCGGCGCGCGGAAGGGCGGCGACGAACAGCACGCCGGCGAGTAGCAATGACGGTCGCATGAGACGGTCGGGTGAGATGGTCTTGAGTAAGCGGCGGGCTATCGGGCGGTCAGAATATCGCCATTGGACCAGCATCACGGTACGGGCGGCGAGGGTCGTGCTGGCGCGGTCGTGGTACGGGGCGCAACTTATCGTCTCTGCCGTAGTGTTGCGTCCGCTGTTCGTCTCGCCCTTCACCCGTCTTCCCGTCATGTCACTCCATCGTCTTGCCGGGCTTCGATACGGTCTCGCGGCTCTCGCCCTCGCCGCTCTTGCTCCGAACGTCGCCGCCCAGGGCGGCACCCGTATGCTGCGCTCGCCGACGGTGAGCGCCACGCAGATCGCGTTTGCGTACGCGGGCGACATCTGGGTGGTGCCGCGCGCCGGCGGCGCCGCCGTCCGCCTAACGAGCACGGCGGGCGAAGCGGTCAACCCGCATTTCTCGCCCGACGGCAAGTGGATCGCCTTCAGCGCCAACTACGGTGGCAACACCGACGTCTACGTGATGCCGGCCGAGGGCGGCGAGCCCAAGCGGCTCACGTGGCATCCGGCGCCCGACCTCGTGCAAGGGTGGACGCCCGACGGCAAGTCGATCGTGTTCTCGTCCACACGGGCCACGTGGGCGCCGAGCGCCGCGCCGCGTTTCTGGACGGTGCCCGCGGCCGGCGGCATCGAGGAGCCGA
>DATNAM010000054.1:0-12697 GCA_035572595.1 Gemmatimonadaceae bacterium | reverse complement strand
CTGTCCGTCTGTGGTCCGCCTTCTGTCCGCCTGTCGCTGTTCTTTCTCCGGCTCTGTCCGCCTGTTCAGCCTTCTGTCCGCCTGTACAGCGCCACGAACTTCGCCAGCTCGCCCGACTCGAGATCCGACACGACCCAGTAGTCGACGTTGTTCGACCGCCAGTGCAGCATGTGATAGCCGCGCGCGCTCGCGGTCGCCTCGTCCTCGTTAGGCCCCTGCTCCGGCCACGAGTACACGTTGATCAGGTGCTGTCGCCGCCCGTACACCACCGCGGCGACGACGCGGCCATCGACGTAGTCGAGCCGGCCGCCGACTAACGGAAAGCCGGCCGAATCGAGGGTCGGCACGGCCGGCGACAGGTCGAGCCGGCCGTTGAACCACGGTTTCACATTGTGTTCGTTGGTCGATTGCACATCGGTCAGATGGCCGGGCATGAGCGACCGGATGTGGCTCGCCAGCACCTCATCGGCCACCATCTGCGCCGTGCCGCCGGCGCCGCGCAGCACCGCGTACGTTAGGCCGCTGCTCGCCAGCGCGATCAGCACGCCCGCCGCCACCAGCGGCCACCAGCGGCGCGACCGGGCGGCCGGTGAGGACAGCCCCGCCGCCGGCTCGGCGCGCTCGCCGGCGATCGCGCTCGCGATGCGCGCCTTCAACACGTCGGGCGCTCGATAGTGCACCAGATGCTCCTGCGCGAGAGAGGACGCGCGCTCGAGCGCCGCAAGCTCGCGCGAGCACTCGGCGCAGCCGGCCAAGTGCTCGCGCACCGCCGCCCGCTCGCCCTCGGGCAGCGCGGCGTCCAGATACGCATCGAGGAGGGCTCGGCACTCAGCGCATTGCATCAGCTTGCCTCCTTGCCCGTCAGGCCTAACTTCTCTGCCAGCCGGCGCCGCGCGCGCGACAGCCGCGACATCACCGTCCCCGCCGGCACGCCGACGACGTCGCCGATCTCGGCGTACGACAGACCCTGCACTTCCCGCAGCACCAGCACCTCGCGAAACTCCACCGGCATCTCGGCGAGCGCCTGCGTGACTAACGCACGATCGGACTGGGCGATCGCTGCCGCGTCCGTGCGATCCGTGTCGCGCACGATCGCGAGGTGCTGTTCGCCGAACGGAACGGTGGCCCGGTCCACCGCCCGCCCCGCGCGCAGCGTGTGACAGCAGTTGCGCACGATCGAGAGAAACCAGGCGCGCGCGTTGTCGCCGCGAAAGCCGGCAAAGTGCCGGAACGCTCGCAAGGCCGCATCCTGGACGGCGTCCTGCGCGTCGTGGTCGTCGCCTAACAAGTGGCGGGCGAGCGTGTACGCGTCGTCCAGATGCGGCAGGATGCGCGCTTCGAAACCATCGGCGGTCCGTTGGGCCATTGCTCCGGTGCGACCCTCCGCTAGTGGACCACAATCGTGCCCTGCATCATGGGATGCAGCGAGCAGAAGTACTTGTACGTCCCCGCCCTGTCGAGCGTGGCGGCGAATCGCTGGCCCGTGTCGAGCACCGGCGACTGCTTGAAGCGCCGTTCGACATTCACGATCAGGTGCGGCACGTCGTCGTTGTTGATCCACGTCACCGTGGTACCGCGGGCGACGGTGAGCGTCGGCGGCGAGAACTGGAAGTTGTCGATGCCGATGTCGTTGGGGCCGAGTGTCAGCGCACGGCGCGTTTGTCGCTTGGCGGCCGCGTCCTGTGCCGCCGCGTCGAACGCCGGCGGCTGACCCGAGATGGTCGCGTCGACAATGGCGAGCGACGAGCGACCCGGAACGAACGTGACGTTGGCGATACCCAGCACGCTCGTTAGGCGACCCGCATCCACGGTCATTGGACCCGGCGCCGGCGCGGTACCGGGCGCGGGCTGCGGAAACGCCGTGGACATCGCCGTGTGAAACGACATGTGGCCCTCGACCTTCTGCATGATCTGGTGGATGTGCCCGTTCAACACCGTCACTGATCCGAACCGCTTGAGCAAACCCAACGCCTGCTCCGAATCATCGGTGCCCCATCCCCAAGCCGGATAGACCGTCCACAAGGGAATATGCGCGAACACGACGATCGGTGTACTACTCGACAGCCCGGACACATCCTTCTTCAACCACGCCACCTGTTCCGGACCGAGCGTGCCCAGTCCACCGGCCTTGAGATTCAGCACGTTCACGAGCCCGATGAAGTGCACGCCGCTATGGTCGAAGCTGTACCACCCGCCGCCTTTGGTCCCTTTGCCATAGCGCGCGAGATATGACGCGCCATTGTCGGTGGCGACGTCGTGTTCGCCCGGCACGTAGAAGACGCGGTCGCTCTTGATGCCGGTGAGCACCTGGTGCGCGGTGTCGAACTCGCTCGGCTTCGCCAGCTGCGTGATGTCGCCGGTGTGCAGCACGAGCGCCGGCGTTTGCGGCAGCGCATTGAGTCGCGCCACTGCCTGCTGCAGCGTTGCCGTGACATCCTTGTTGGCTTCCTTGCTGAAGCCGATGTGGCTGTCGCTGATCTGCGCGAAGAAGATGCTGTTGCGCTCCGGTTCCGTTAGGAACGGAATGCGGCTGGCGAGCACCGACTTGGGAACGCCGCCTGCCATGACCCACACGGTTGCCGTGCCGGCCCACGCCATGCACTTGAGGAATCCGCGGCGGTCGGTGGCGTCGTCGCTGTCCGATGTCGTGATGTAGTTGCCGCTCGTTGGGCGGCCAGGTGCGTCGTCGTGGTGGTGGCTCATGAGACCGGTCTCCAAGTGAGAATCATGGAGGGCTCGAACCCCTCCATGTAGTGACCGGTCCAGGCGCGCGGTTATTCCCGGCGCCTTACGCGCACGATAATCCGAATGAATCGCTGCGTAACATCTGTTCCTACTATAGTACCTCGCTCGTTGCGATCACCGTCACCGCCACTTGCCGATCGGAATACATGTCGCGCGACGTCATTGCGCCGCGCGATGCATCGTCGCATCGGCGGCCGACCGGTCGCGGCCCGCGAACTCCACGCTCGCGAGATATCCGATCCCGGCCGCCACCAGCGCCGCGATGCCGCCCAAAATCAACGGAGCGCGTCCGCCTAACGAATCAGCCAGCCAGCCGAGGAACGGACCGCCTACCGCCATCGGCCCGCCGATCAGTACCGTCTGCAGTGCCAGTACCCGGCCGTGCATGTCTTGACGCGCCTCCATCTGAACGATTGTGGTGGTCGCCGTCATGTACATGATGCTCGCCATCCCGACGGGGAATACCGCGGCCGCCGCAAACCCCACCGACGACGTCACGGCGAGTATGAGCATCGTGACGCCGAGTGCCGCCGCTCCAACGACGAGATGCCCGAGACGCACGAGCCCGCGGTGCGCGACGATGAACGAACACACCACAGCGCCCACGCTGAATATCGCATAGAGCGTGGTGTACGTGCGGTCCGTCCCGTGCAACACGCGGGTCACGAAGATCGGCAGCGTGACGCTGAAGTTGTACGACAGCGTCCCGATGAACGCGAGCATCGCAAAGCTGATCCACAAGACCGGCGTCGACAGCACGTAGCGCAACCCCGCGCGCACCGCGTCCTTGTCCATCACGCGATGCGCCAGGCGGTACAGCTCGCGGTCGTGCATGAGGAGCAGGCAGATGAGCACCGCCACGTACGACGCCGCGTCGACCGCGAAGCACCAGCCGTAGCCCACCGTCACGATGAGGAGGCCGGCCAACGCGGGGCCGAAGATCCGCGAGCCGTTGACGATCGTGCTGTACAGCACGACTGCGTTAGGCAGATCGTCCGGCGGCACCATCTCGCTCACGAACGACCGGCGCAACGGATTGTCGAAGGCCAGGAACGTGCCGCCGGCCAGCGCGAGCGCATACAGTCCGGCGATCGGCGGATGGTGCATGAACGCGAGCGTCGCCAGTCCGATCGACTGCGCCATCTCGAGACTCTGCGTCACGAGCAGCATGCGGCGTTTGTCGACGCGGTCGGCGACCGCGCCCGCGTACGCCGAGAAGAGGAGCATCGGCCCATACTGGCACGCCGCGAGTAATCCGACATCGAGACCGCTCTGCGTGAGATTCAGGATGAGCAGCGTGAGCGCGATGTTGGTGAGCCAGTTGCCCGAATTCGAGATGAGCTGGCCGATGAAGTACAGCCGGAAGTTCCGGTTGCGCAGCGACAAGAAGGTGGTGCGTGCGACGCGCCCGGCGCGCCCCGCGATCGACAGCGCCTCCATCTCGGGAATCGGGTCGCTCATGCGCGGTGCGTCCCTGAACCGGCCGCGTGTTGATCGGCGGCGGCAATCCGCTCGAGCAACGCGATCGCTTTTTCGAGCGCAGGCCTGTTGTTGGCGCCGAGCTCCTCATCGATGATGCTGGTCAGCCACGCGTGCCGGGAATCGGCCGCGGCCTCGAAGAGCCGATGCCCCGCGCGCGTGACGTGGATGAGTCGCTTGCGCGCATCCGTTGCATCGGACTTGACCCGCACGAGCCCAGTGCGCGCGAGCGAGGCCACATGTTGTGCAATCGCCTGCTGGCTCACGTGCTCGGCCGCGGCGAGCACGGAAGCGGTGGTCGGGCCGCCATCGCGCAGACGCTTGAGGATGGCGAGCTGCGAGATCGGCAGCGCTTTCGCGCGGTCGGGCCGCGTTTCGCGCATGCGGTCGCGCAGGCGTTTGATGACGACGGCGAGTCGGACGGCCATGGGATCGGCGGCGCGTGCGGTGCGCATGCCGCAATATACGCGATTGCACAAGCAACTTGTACAAGTTCCTTGTGTACTCGCCAAGCGCGGGGGGCGCGAACTCATGCTTCGGCGGTCACCCCGCACCTCTTGCCGCCGTCGAGCCCCGCGGCCAACGTTCCCGCATCCGATCTCGACCATGGTGACCATGCGACTCTCAGGCCGCCTCGCTCGTGACGCGCGCTTCGCGATGCGCGGATTCCGGCGCACGCCCGGCTTTTTCATCACGACCGTCGCCATTCTGGGACTCGGCATCGGCATGTCGGTCGCCATGTTCACGGTGTTCCGCACCGTGCTCATCCGCCGGCTGCCGGTCGTCGGGCAAGATCGCGCCGTGGTCATGTGGACGTACCGGGGCGATCCTAACAGCGACGTCGCCACCGGCACCAAGGATCTGTCCATCGTCCGGGCGGACACGCGCACCATGCGCGACATCGCGGCCGTCGCCCACTGGCCGGCGTCGCCGACGCCGCTGCGCCACAACGGCGCGATGATCGACCTCAATCGCGGCATGGTGACCGGCAACTTCTTCGCCGTGTTGGGCGTGCAGCCGGCCCTGGGCCGGCTGTTGACGCCTAACGATGACGAGGCGGCCAACACGACGCTCGATTCCACGCGCACCGAGTCGCTCGTGCTGAGCTGGCGCGCCTGGCACGAGACCTTCGGCGCCGATCCCGCGGTGTTGGGCCAGCGGCTCATCGACCCGTACACCGATGCGGCCTATCGTGTGGTCGGCGTGACGCCGGCCGGCTTCGACTACCCCGCGGGCGCCGACTACTGGATCCCGATGTGGTCCGGCTGGCAATCCGGCGTGTCCGCCTTCGCCGTCGGGCGACTCGTGCCCGGCGCCACCGTGGCCCAAGCGGCGAGCGAATACCTCGCCCTCGAGCGGCGCATCGACCCGCAAGTCGGATTCGGCGGCGTCCATGCCGCGACCTTCGAGGACACCGTGTTAGGCGACGTCCGCCCTGCGCTCGTGCTCCTGACCAGCGGCGTCGCGTTGCTGCTCGTGATCGCCTGCCTCAACGTCGGCAACCTGATGCTCCTCCGCGCGTCCTCCCGCCGGCACGAGCTCGACGTTAGGCGCGCACTCGGCGCCGCGCCACGAGATGTCATCCGCCAACTGGTGGTCGAAGCCGTGCTCATCGCCGCCGCCGGGGGCGTGGCCGGGTTGGGCGTGGCCGTGGGGTTGATCGGCGCGTTAGGCACGTTCGCGTCGCCCGATTTGCCGCGGCTGGACCAGATCCAGCTCGCACCGGCGCCGATCCTCGTCGCGATCATCGTGTCGTCGATTGCCATGCTGCTGTTCGGCGTGGGACCCGCGCTCGCCGCCGCCCGCCCGGGTGCGACCACGACGCTGCGCGCCGATGCGCGCTCCGGACGCGAGACCAGGAGCCGCCGCACGGCGCGGCAAATGCTGGTGGCGCTCCAGCTGGCGCTCGCCACCGTCATGTTAGGCGGAGCCGCGCTGCTCGCCCGAAGCTTGGATCAGCTCGAGCACCAGGACCTGGGCTTCGCCAGCGAGCACGCATCCGTGATCGACTATTCGTTCGACGGCCACCGCGTCCGCAACGACTCACAGTTGGTCGCCGAGGGCGACGCCGTCGTACGGCGCGTCCGGGAAATCCCGGGCGTTACCGCCGCCACGCAAATTGTCGCTCCGCCGATGCTCGGCAACGGGATCTGGATCCTCCGGTTCCAGACGGATGACCCGTCGATGACCGACAGCACGACCTTCCCGATGATCCCGGTCGAGCTGGCCGGCGCCGACTACTTCAGGACCTTCGGCGTCCACATCGATCATGGGCGCGCGTTCACCGATGACGATCGCGCCACGTCGGGGCTGGTGGCCATCGTCAGCGAGTCCGTCGCGCGAAAACTGTGGCCCGGACAGAATCCCATCGGCAAGCGCCTCCGCCTGCCCAAAGAATACGGCCTCATTGGGAAAGACGGATGGCGTACCGTGGTCGGCGTGGCACACGACACCCACCTCCGCGTGCTGCGCGAGGCGTCGCCGGTGGTGTACCTGCCGTCCGTGCAATCGTTCTGGCAAGGCTACGCGGCGCTGCGCAGCACCGTTCCGTTGGGCGAGCTGGTCCCGGCGCTGCGGCGAGCCGGTCACGACGTGGATCCGATGCTCGACCTCAACGCGCCCCGGACCATGGATGAGATCCTCGATCAACCGCTCGCCCAACCCCGCGTCGATACGCTCCTCATGGCCGGGTTCAGCGTCGTCGCGCTGCTGCTGGCGGCCATCGGCCTGTTCGGCGTGATGGCCTCCATCGTCCGCGACCAAACGCGCGAGCTCGGCATCCGCATTGCGTTGGGCGCGACGCCGGAACGCGTGCGGCGCGACGTGCTCGCTCGCGCGGCGGCCATCGCCGCAACCGGACTCCTCACCGGCTTCGTGGTCGCCTACCTCAGCGCGAAGCTGGTGACGTCGCTGCTCTTCCAGGTCAAGCCCTACGATCCGTTGGCGTTAGGCGCAGCCTGCGTGGTGCTGTGCATCGTGGCCGCCGTCGCCGCGTACATCCCGGCCCGGCGAGCCACCACCATCGACCCCGTTCGGGCGTTGCGCTCCGACTGACCTTGGCCGGGACGGCGTCGCGCCTTTGGGGCCGCCGTCACGCCGTTGCACGTGACGCGTCGCTGCTCCCTCTTTGCTAATAGCGCCGCGTTGCATATATTACGTGTGGTCGATGTGCAACATACACATAGGAGGCGGCCCATGACGGCACGCAAGAAGGGCGCGTCGCGCGGCACAACCGCCGGCAAACCGTACGCCACATCGCCGGCCCCCGCCGGGGCGCGCGTCAGGGAGCCCGCGCTCGCCGTGCGCCGCAAGAACTTCGATCTCGACCAGCACCGTCTCGATCAGCTCCGCGTGGCACTCGGCGCGAAAACCGAGCGCGATGCCATCATCGGCGCCATGGAAATCGCGTTGGATGTGCTCGCGTTCGAGCACGAGCTCGCCACCGGCGCAACCGCACTGTTCGGCAGCGGCGGCTTTCGTGACGTGTTCGACGCGCCCGACGCCCTCGACTTCGGCGGCTTCGCGGCCGGCACCCGCCGCGGCGGCCGTTAGGCAACGCGGCCCGCTCGCACTTGGGCGACAGCGCCGTGTACCTCCTCGATACCAACCTGTACATCCGAGGCCTCACCGACCCCGCGTTCGGTGAGGCACTCGCCCAGTTTCAGCAGCGCGTGGTCAAACAGCTCTGGGTCAGCGCCGTCGTGGTCTACGAGGTCACCGTGGGCGCCCACGATCAGATGCGCGCCGCCGCATGGGAGCGATGGCTCGTCCGTCCCTTTCGCACGCGTGATCGGGTGCTCCTGCCCAGCCAATCCACGTGGCGCTTGGCCGCCGAAGCGCGCCGGCGCCTTCAAGCGAGCAAACGGTACCAGGCGAGTCTCGCCCTTGCGTCCTTCCAGAACGACCTGCTCATCGCGGCCACCTGCCGCGAGCTTGGCGCCACGTTGATCACGGCCAACGTGCGCGACTTCGAGATCATCAAGCGCGTCATCGCGTTGCGGTTCACGGCGTCGTTCCCGCGATAACGCGACCGTAACGCTCGCGCGCCGTCGCGGATAACGCCGAGCACGCATCCTCCGGGCACGAGACTCGAGCACCGCTTCGCCGTGCACGTTCGGCGCCGGTGCGCGACCAACCGGAGAGCATCGTGTCCATCGCCTCATGCCGCCGCGCCATCGCGATCGCGCTCTTGGGTGCCGTGGTTGCACCCACCGCATGCAAGAAGAGCCCGCAGCCGACACCACCGGCGTCGCCGCAGCAACCCACGGCCGCGCCACCGCCCGCCGCGTCTGCCCAACAGACAAGCGCGGGCGGACCTCCGGCATGGCTCGACCATCCGCAAGCGTCGCCCGGGACCACGGTGCTGACCGCCATCGATCCGCACACGTTGAGTCCGAGCGAGGTACAGTTCGGCATCTCGCCCAGGCACAGTCCGGATGTCGAGTATCAACCCGGCGTGATCGTGATGGAGCACGGCGATCAAGCCATCCGCGCGGCGGGCGGCGACGGCATGTCGTGGACCTTCGACGCCAACGCGCCCAACGTGAGCGATTTCGCGGAGGGAAAGATCGTCTTTGCCACCGGGCGCGCGGTGGGCCGCGTGCTGAGTCTCAAGCGCAACGGTTCGACCGTGACGGCCATCCTGGGACCGGTGCAGCTCACCGATGTGATCCGGAACGGGCGATTCATCATGGACACGCCGGTGGACCCGGACAAGATGATCGCGTACGTCGCGCCCGACTATCCGGGCTTGCAGGATACCAGCCTAACGAAGACCGCGAGCCTGGATGACGCGCCGAGCGGCGGCGAAGAAACCGTGGTCGTGTCGCGGATCGACCACGGCCGCTGGCTGCCGGCCTCGATGTCCCGCACCGGTGCAGACGGAAAGCGCGTCACGTATCGTCGCCGGGGCCGGCGCTGGGTTGACGCGCGGGCGTCCGAGGAGAATCAATGGACCGGCGCGCTGGACGCCGGCGGCCTGCGGACGTTAGGCATCGTGGCGCAGGCCGCGGCCGCGCCGCAAGCGCCGAATCCCCTGGGCGCGCCGCAAAAGGTCATGGGCGCGATTCCGTGGCTCAACGCCGACGACGACCACCTCCGCCTCAAGCCGGTCGCCGACAACTCCGGAGTGGGCCTGCAATACTACTACAACAAGAACGGCGTCTCGGCGAGCGCATCGGGCATCGTGACGCTGCACGCGCCCAGGGTCGAGTGCGTGTACAAGTTCAAGAATGGCAGCGTCGACAGTGCCGGCATCAGCATCAAAGGATCGGCCGGCGTGCGGTTGAGCGTCGGCGCGTACAGCGCGAGCACCAAGTTCGTGAACATGCACGTGCAGCACTGGGTGCCGATCGATTTCGCCATTCCGTTAGGCGGACCCGTCCCGCTCTCGCTGACGTTCGCGACGATGTTCAACGTGAACTCGGGGTTGAGCGCGCAATCGACGGTTCTCTCGGCCGAAGGCGAGTACAACTTCGGCGGCGCGATCTGGGCGGGACGCGCCGGCGGCGCGTGGACGATCGCGACGCCGAGTCAGCCGACGACCGTGAAAGATCTGACCGCATCACTCAGCAATGTGTCCGTTGGTATTTCGTCCCTGGCGATGGCGTTCTCGATCCGCGCGCTGGTGGGCATCGGCGCCTTCGGATTCAACGTGGGCGTGTACGTCGCGGTGCGATTCGGCGGCAGTCTCTTGGGCTCACCGACCGAGGCATTCACGTGTCGCCAAGCGACGCTCGACGCGTTCCTCGATTCGGGGCTCGGTTGGCAGGTGCCGGGCTGGGTGACATCAGCGATCAATTTCTTCCTCAAACCGCTGACGGGGCACGCGCTCGACGCGGTCGGCGATCTGACGGCCGCGAAGCCCACGTCGATCTTCCACTATACGGGACAGGCACCCGGCGGGTGTGCCTCGGCCAAGAAAACATAGCCGCAACGGCAACGCCCGCGCTGCGTTAGGACAGCGTAGACCCGAATAGATCCAGCAGCGTGCGCCAGTGGTGTTCCGTTTCCACGGGGTCGTGGATCGGCGTGTCCGACGGCACCCAGCCGTGGCGCGCGTTGTACGTCTCGACCGTGTGTCGCACGCCTGCGGTGGTGAGCGCTTCGTCGAGCCGCGCCTTCTGCGCCTCGTCGAAGTTCTTGTCGTCGATCGCGCCGGCAACGTACACGCGCGCTTTCATGCGCGGCGCGAGAAGGTGCGGGCTGTCCGGCGCGTCGGTCGCCAGATCCGACCCGTGATACGAGGCCGCGGCCGCAATGCGCTCCGGGAACGTGCCGGCGGCCGACAGCGCCAACTTCGCGCCCAGACAGTACCCGGTGACGCCGAACGTCGTCCCGCGTACGTTAGGCGAATCCTCGAGGTGCGCGAGGAACGCGGTCGCATCGCGCATCACGTTGGCGATGCTGGCCGACGGCATCGCGCGCGTCATCAGGTCCGCGCGCTGCACCGGGTCGGTGAAGGCCAATTTGGCATCGTATGACGTGGGACCGATGCGGTAGTACAGATCCGGCATCGCGACATAGTAGCCGGCCGATGCCAGTCGCTCCGCCATCTCGAAGAGCGCCGGACGAATGCCGATGCCATCCATGAAGAGGATCGCGCCGGGCCACGGACCGCGACCGGCGGGAGTGAAGACGTGTGTTGGACAGGTGCCGTCGTGCGTCTTGATTTGGACCGTTGAGTGCGGCATAATCTCCTGTGGCCGGACGGAAGTCGATGTGACTGCGTAAGGCGCCGCATCAGCGGCGTACGTGCAAGGCGATCCGGAACCATTGACGTTGCGAGTGACCGCAGTCATTCGCCGTGAACACGGCGCGTGGAAGATGCTGCACCGCCACGTCGATCCGCTAGGCGAGAGCAAGAAGGGCTAACGCAATGAACTGTCGCCGCGCTCGTGTCGTGTTGACCCTCGTAATCATGTCGGTGCCTGTACAATCGGCTGCCTTCGCCCAGGCACCCGCACCGCGCACACCACCAGTCGACGCGCGCGCGGCAATCGCCAGCGCGCAAGCGATCGCCCCTGGGGGAATCGACACCCTCGAGGCGGTCGAGATCGGCGGCATCAAGCAGTGGATCAGCGTGCGCGGCAATAGTCCGGCAAACCCGATTTTGCTGTTCATCCACGGCGGCCCCGGCTCACCCATGATGCCGGAAAGCTGGACCTTCCAGCGGCCATGGGAGGATTTCTTCACTGTGGTGCAGTGGGATCAGCGGGGCGCCGGCAAAACCTTTACTTCGGCCGGCCGCCGCCCAGATTCGACGATGACGATCGCGCGGATGCAGGCCGACGCGGAGGAATTGATCGAATATCTCCGGCGCACGTACGGCAAGCCGAAGATCTTCCTCATGGGTCATTCGTGGGGCAGCATCCTCGGCCTCCGCGTCGCACAGCACCGGCCGGACCTGCTCTACGCGTACATCGGAGTGGGACAGGTGGTGAATGGCCAATGGAACGAAGCGGTCGGCTACCAAGAGACGCTTGCCCGCGCGCACACGGTCGGGAACGACTCGGCCATCCGGGCGCTCGAGGCGATCGCGCCGTATCCGGAGCCCAACGGCCGAACGCCGCTCAGGAAGGTGTACATCGAACGACGGTGGGATGTCGCGTTAGGCGGGATGGTGTACGGCCGGAGCCGCGATAATGCCCAACAGACCGCGTCCGTGAGCCCCGACTATTCGGATGCCGACGAGCGGTCGGCTGAGTTAGGCGCCGGCAGCTCGGTGCCGATCTTGTGGCCGCAGATGGAGACGGTGGCATTCGAGGCCGACACCACGTTCAACTGTCCGGTTTTCTTTTTTGCCGGCGCGGACGATCGCACCACCCCGGAAAGCATCGTCGAGCAGTACTTCGCGACGATCACGGCGCCGGAGAAGAAGTTCTTCAAGATCGATCGCGCCGCGCACTACGTGGTGAACGAGGCGCCGGGGATCGTGCTCATGCATCTGGTGGACGACATCCGTCCCTTGATTCGCGAGGACAGGTGACGCCATGGTGAGCGTACGCCGCATCGGCGTGGCGTGCTTCGCGTGGTGCGTCCTGTTCGGCACTGCGCTTCATGCCCAACGACCCGCCCTGCGCGACTTCGATAGCTTCGTGCTGGAACGCTCGTCGTGTTACGGTACCTGTCCGGCGTACCGGCTCGAGCTCGATCACGACGGGCGTGTGGTATTCGAATCGCTCAATCCGGAGGACGCAGGGCGCACCGAGGAAGCGCGAATCGATTCGCTGAACGTATGGGGCCTCTGGATCTTTGCGCTCCACATGCATTTCGCCGAATTGCCCGACAACATCGAGGGCTCGTTCTTCTGCCCCGGCGGCGGTTTCGACGCGCCGCATGTCACCGTCACCGTGAACACGAAGCATGGCGAGAAGCACGTTAGGGATTTCCTGGTGTGCGCGAACGCGCCGGAAGCACTCCGTATTCTCGAGGACTCCCTCGATCGCGTCGCGAATTCGAAGCGATGGATACG
>DATNAM010000053.1:0-3508 GCA_035572595.1 Gemmatimonadaceae bacterium | reverse complement strand
AGACCGCGCTCGAGACCCGACAGACTGTCGATCGCGCCCGACTGGGCGAGGAACGACGCGTTCGACCGCACCGCCGGCACCCACGAATCCTCGAACCCCGAGTGCTGCACCTCGCGCACGACGTTCATGTCCCACGTCTGCGGATCGGCCGCTTGATACTTGAGACTCTTGAACGGGATGCGGAGCTCGACCTCGTAGCCGTACCCGGTGATGCGGCCCTTGGAGGCGAACACAAAGTCCTGGCTCAGGTCTGGAGCCACACGCCCGGACAGCGTCGGAGTCCATGCGCCGGTGAGGCTCTGCCCCTGCTCGACGATCGTGCCATCCATTTGAACGCCCAGCGGGTTCACGCCAAACACGTACGCCTGCCGTTGGTCGTGAAAGGTGCCGATCAATATCTGAACGTTGTCATCCGCCGAGATCTTGTCGCGGTCGGAGAGCGCGGCGTGGACCGTGCCGTGCGCTTCGTAGGCGCGAATGCCCACGTAGAGCGCCGTCGGCGAATACCAGAGCAGCACCTGCGTCGAATCGGCGGCGGGAATTCCGTCCTGCGGCGAGAATTCGGAGAACCCCGTCAACAGCGACGCGTGCTGCCACGCCGGTTCGTCGAGAACGCCGTCGACGCGCGATTCCGCGGCAATGCGCGGGATGCGAACGTGCAGCTGGTGGTCGCGGCCGCTGTAGGTTGCCGGGCCGGCGCTCAGCGTGCTCGCGAGCCAGCCCAATGCGGCGGCGATGTTGGCGGTCGCTATCATGATGCTCGTCGGGTTGGGCTAACGTACAACCGCCCCGCCCGCGAACAATGTCCGGATCTCGTAAGTCATCGCGCAACGGCTCACATCGCCAAGAACGCGACTGTCCGGCAACGCCTCACTTCGAGAATACTCTGTGGACGATCCTCCCCGTCTCCAGATCGATCTCGACGTCATAGCCTCCGTAGCTGTACGCGAATACCCGGCCCTCGACCAGTTTGGCGTGCACGTACTTGTCATCGCTTTCGGGGAGCTCTGCACGCCAGGCGATCGAGCCGTCTGGCCGCACCCGCACGAGGTTTTGAAACCCGCCGTACGGATGGTCAGGACGGTAGTAGTGGTACAGGGCGAGCCCGTCATCCGTGATCCGAGTCGGCGTTGCCCATTCGACCGGCCGCTCCTCCGGCCTGCCGCGCCACCGCAATTTGTGGTCGGCGTCTTCGATTACCAGCTCTTCGTCGGCGACGCGGTAGTTCATGCTCGGCCATGGTGGATCGGCGTGGTCGCGCCGCGCGGTTGCCCGTTAGAGATACCGGAGCCACGGATACCGCCCGCTCGCCTTCGTCTCAGCGTAGCGCCGACAGGGCCAGTACAACAGCGCGATCGCCAGAAAGTACACGCCGTACAATAGAAGCAGCGACCACCGATAACCCACCGGAGCGGGACCTGGTTCCATCGGATGGTTGCCGATCAGCCACGCGTCGACTCTCCCCTCGCGCACCAACGACACCCCGCACGCCAGCGCGTGAATGAGCGGGATGTGGAGCAGATAGAAAAACAGCGGCACTCGCCCGAAGGTCGTGAGTATTTTCGCAAGCCAACCGCGCATCGTCTCCGCGGCCGGCAGGAGCGCGATCAGCGGGCCGAGCGTCATCAACAGGAAGAGAGGCGACGCGGGATACTTGCGCTGGTTGAGCACTCTGAACAGGAGCGGCATCGCTCGCGGAGACGCCGGCGCGCGCAGCGCGATCATGCTCGCGATCGCGACATAGACCGCGGTCGCGACCAGGCCAATCCAGAGGGATGCGCGGCGGCGGCGGTCCGCGTCCCACGTCGTGATCGCGCCGAACGCGTATCCGGCGGCCATCACGCCGATCCACGGCACGATCACATAGAGCACATCGATCGGCACGCCGACGTGCGCCTGTCCGCCAAGGTAGAGAAAGTCTCCCACGGCCTCGGGAAGAAAATGCGACACCGGCGTGAACACCGGTTGCGCGACGATGACCACGAGACCGATCACGCCGATCGCCGTCGTTGGCAGCCAGACGAGGCCGGCCATCAGCACCAGGCACCAGCCGAGCATCCACAGCACGCCCGCGAGGTTGTAGTTGGCGACGTCGAGGTTGAAGGTCCACGCCAGCCGCATCACCGTCAGCTCGAGCAGCACGAGAAAGAGACCGCGCGTCGCGAGGAAGGTCGCCACGTTGCCGCGGTCGTTCACCTTCCGCGCGTAGAGAAACGCCCCCGTGCCGGCGAGAAAGGCGAAGCCCGGCGCCGAGAAGTTGGTGATCCAACGCGTGAAGAAGACGCCGGCCGTCGGCCCGCCCGCCGGCACCCCGGCATAGACGCGCACATGGTCGATCGCCATCAGCACCATGATCAGCCCGCGCACGATGTCGAGCGAAGCAATTCGGCCTTTCGGCGGCGCGACTGATGGCGCGGCCGTGTAGTCCGATCGGGCAGTTGCCTGGGCGATCGTAGCCATCGAGACCTCTCCGAGGTTCGTCGAAGTTGAGTGGAACCTTCGGCATCATCGCCGACCCCGCAATGCGAGCGCAGGGACCGGCGGCCGCGGGGCAGCGAACGGCGTGCATGTGCCGCGTGCGACCGCTGTCTGCGCTGGTGCCACCGTTCGCTGTCTTGGAGTGGTCGGCGCGCCGAGTGTGTCATACCATGCGCCGGTCTACTCGGAGATGGTATGCGAACGATCATGTTGCTCGCGGCCGTCATCACGACGCCGCTCCTCTCGGCGCACGCGCAGGCGACTTCGATTCACCCCGATCCGGTCGACGCACTTGCCGGCGACACCGCGGCGCTCGGTCGGCTCATCCCCGCGGCGTTGGCCGCCGGCAGCCAGAATGGGTGGGAGGCCCGAGACGCCAGCATCGCTTCGGGGCGGAGCTTCGCCGCGAGCGGCGGCAAACTCGTCGAGCTCCGCTTCGACAGCACGAGCATCGCGCTGCGCGGCGTAGTCGCCGTGCTCGTCGCGAAGTACCATCTCGTGCTCCTCACCGGCTCCGATCGCTCCACGCGCGACGGAACCGCGACGGAGGTCTTCGTGCGCCGCGGCGACGCCTGGGTCAACCCGTTCTGGTATCTCGAGTAGTCGGATCGCCTTCACCGCGCGCGACGCCCTTCACGGCGCCGACGAATGCGGCGCGCCGCCGGCGCGAGACGGGCACCGCCGCACCGGAGCGCAGCACGGCCGTCATTTCTCCTTCGGGAGCGTTGCGTAGCGCACGGACCCCGCTCACGCGCACCAGCGCCTGCCGGTGCGCCCGCACGAAACCGTGCCGGCCCACCCGTTCCTCGAGCTGGGACAACGATTCTCTGATGAGATAACTCTTGTTGCCCACCCAGAGGCGCGCATAGTAGTCTGCCGCCTCGATCCAGTCGATCTCCGATGTCTGGAGGACTTTCGTGCCGCCGGGCACCGAGACGACGATCGTCGGCTCCTCCGCCGCGGCCCCCGTCGCCAGTCGGCGCGCCAGCCGCCGAATCGTCGCCGCGAATCGCGCTTCGCTCACCGGCTT
>DATNAM010000052.1:0-3942 GCA_035572595.1 Gemmatimonadaceae bacterium | reverse complement strand
CGCCTGTCACAGGACGCCGCGCGTCCCGTCTCCAATGATGTAGGCGCTCGATGCCTTCGGTGGGCCGGGCGTTCATGCAACGTTCATCAGGAGTGATCGATATGCGCATTTTCATCGCCGGAGCTACGGGGGTCGTTGGGCGGCGGGTTGTCCCCGCGCTGCTCGATGCCGGACATAGTGTGACAGCAGTCGCGCGCAGCGCCGAACGCCGGGCGCAGCTCGAGGCGCGCGGTGCGCAGGCCGTAACAGTGAGTCTGTTCGATCAGGACGCGCTCGCCCGGGTCGTGCGCGGCCACGAGGTCGTGATCAATCTCGCCACGCACATCCCGTCCACGTCGCGCATGTTCTTGCCGGGCGCATGGCGCGAGAACGATCGCTTGCGTCGCGAGGGCGTCGCGAACTTGGTCGGCGCTGCGACCGCATCGCGCGTCGCGCGATTCATCCAGGAATCCTTCGCACCGGTGTACCCCGATCGCGGCGCACAGTGGATCGACGAATCGACGCCGCTCCGCCAGGTGCGCTACAACCGCTCCGTGGCGGACGCCGAGGCGTCGGCTGCGCAATTCAGCGGTGCCGGCCGCGCGGCGGTGGTGCTGCGATTCGCCGGCTTTTACGGACCCGATTCCACGCAATTGGCGGACATGATCCGCTACGTGCGCAAGGGCCGGTCGCCGCTGCCGGGACCCGAGGGCGCGTACATCTCGTCGGTCTCGCACGACGATGCCGCCGCGGCCGTGCTGGCCGCACTCGGCGCCCCGGCCGGCGTCTACAACGTGGTCGATGACGAGCCCGTCACGCACCGCGCGTATGTCGGCGCCATCGCGTGCGCGCTTCGCCTGCCCGCGCCGACGCCGCTGCCGCGGTGGGTGACGCGCCTCATGGGTTCGTTAGGCGAGATGGCCTCGCGGTCAGTGCGCATCGCGAACCGGCGGTTGAAGGATGCCACCGGTTGGGCACCCGCCGTGGCGAGCGTGCGCGACGGGCTTCCGCCGTGCGTGGACGCGATCGAGGAGGCGCGGGCCCGCGCCGCGGCGGCGTGATGTGATATATCAGTAGCTATTGATATAATGCCGGTATTCCCCTGGCCGTCCGGTGCGACCTCCGACACGTTGCCTCCCGCCGCCGTGCGCGCATCACTCGGCTGCGGCAATCCAACGGCGCTGGCGCAGCTGGAAGCGGGCGACGTGGTGCGCGGCCCGATGCCCGACGACGCGCGCCGCAGCATGGAGCTGTGGGTGGGGTGCGCGGCCGGCGCACTGGACGAACAGAGTATCGCCGTCCGTTAGGCGAAGCCGGATTCATCGACGTCGAGATCGAGCCCACGCGCATCACGACATCGCGGACGCGCGAGTTCCTGACCGCCGCCGGACTCGGCGTCGACCGCCTGGCGCCGCAAATCGCGGGGCGCGTGCGCAGCGCGTTCATCCGAGCGCTTCCCGTTTCCCGTTTTTCCGCAATCTCGTGACTAGACGGACCGTACCGCGCCACCCAGTTTAGTGGTGGCGGCGCGAGCCCGACCATCGAGAGGCAAACAGACGACAAGGAGATCGTGCAATGCGACGGTTCTGGCGGACCGGAATAGTAGCGGTCGGCGCGCTGGCAGGCGCGGCGGTGATGGTGGCGGCGATGCGGCCGGCGCCGTGGCGCGACAACGCCGCTGCGTTAGGCGAAGACTGGCCGCGATTCGGCTTTGACGTCGCGGGCTCCGGGAGCTCGCCCGCATCCACGGGCATCGACGCCGGCAACGTGGCATCCCTCACCAAGACGCGCGTCTCGATCGATGGCACCGTGGATGCCGCCGCGATCTATCTGCACGGCGTCCAGATCGGCGGCGCCGCTCACGACGCGTTCTTCGTCACTACCACGTACGGCAAAACGATCGCCATCGATGCCGCTCGCGGCGCGGTGCTCTGGACCTACACGCCGCCTAACTATTCATCGTGGGCCGGGACGCGCCAGATCACCAACGCGACGCCGGTCGCCGATCCGGATCGCCAGTCTCTTTACGCCGCCACGCCCGACGGCAACATCCAGAAGCTGTCCCTGGCCGATGGACACGCGCTCTGGAGCACTGCGATCACCAGGCTCGCGCACCGCGAGAAGATCGCATCGTCGCTCAACTATTATCACGGCCGCGTGATTGCCACCACCGGCGGATACATCGGTGACGCGCCGCCCTACCAGGGCCACGTGTCGATCCTCGATGCGGCGAGCGGCAAGCTGCTGCACACGTGGAATTCGCTGTGCAGCGACTCCACGTCCATGATCGACCCGAGCACGTGCGCCGAGAGCGGCTCGGCGATCTGGGGACGGACCGGCGCCGTGATCGACACCGCCACCGGCAACATCTACGTGGCCACCGGCAACGGACACTGGGATGGCAAGACGAACTGGGGCGACGCCACGCTGCGCCTCGATTCGACCGCGTCGACCATGTTAGGCAACTACACGCCCGAAAACACGCAGTCGCTCGACGAGACCGACACCGACGTCGGCTCGACGTCGCCGGCATTGTTAGGCGGAGGCTACATCGCGCAGGGCGGCAAGGACGGCACGATCAAGCTGATCGACACCACGCTCATGAGCGGCGCGTCGCCGCACAAGGGCGGCGAGCTCGAGAGCGTATCGACACCGTCCGGCGCGCGACTCTTCACCGCGCTCACCGTGATGCACACGTCCGACGGCACGTGGCTCTTCGCCGCCGACAACGGCGGCACCGCCGCCTGGACGTTCCGCGACAACAAGCTCGCGCCCGCGTGGCAGAACAAGAACGGCGGCACGACCCCGTTAGTCGCCGGCGGTCTGCTGTACGTGTACGACCCGCACGGCGGCCTCCGCGTGTACGATCCGCGGTCAGGCCGCCTGATCACCACGCTCGAATGCGGCAGCGGCCACTGGAACAGCCCGATCGTCGTCGACGGCCGCATCGCGCTGCCGGAAGGCAACGCGAACGAGCACAGTGCGTCGGGTGTGCTGGATATTTGGCACCGGTGAGAAATCAGGGAAGCGGCGGCTGGCGCCGCCTTAGGGAAGCGCGTTGCTTGGGGAAACGGGAAACGGACGAGGGACATGCCCTCTTCCCCGAGGCGGTGCGAGCCGCCGTTTCCCTAAGCAACGCGCTTCCCCAAGGCGGCGTCAGCCGCCGCTTCCCCGCTCTTAGTAGTTCCATTCCGCCGTCGACTCTCCCGGTCCTGCTTCCCGCTTCACAGCGTCCGCCATCTTCCTCACCATCTCCGCCCACGTATACGAATGCCATCCGTGTCCCTTCATCGGGCGGCCGTACGTGAAGTCGGCGTCGGAGTGCGGGTTCGTCGTGCTGTCGACGAAGTTCTCGAAATCGTAGACGGCGAGGTCGAGATAGTAGTTGTCCATGTCGCCGGCGAAGAAGTGGAGCTTGCCGGCCAGCTTCGGGCCTAACGTTGGCCAGTTGCGTTGGGCATAGTCGCGGAGGTCGTAGCCGTGATCGCGCATGTACGCCGCCGTCTGGTGGTCGATCAGCCCCGTCTGCTTGTTCCACACCGGCACCGGGTAGCCGTCCGCGCCCACCGGGCCGTACACGGCTTCCCAGGCCTCGAGCTGATAGCCCGAACGTCCGTGGCTGCCTAACACATCTTCGAAGCGGCTCAGCTCGCGGGTCGTCAACACCACCTGGCCTTCCACCGTGCGCTGGAACTGCCGCTCCGTGGTCGTGAACATCCCGTTGGGAATCTCGAACGCGCTGGTATCCGTGTAGATGTTCGTGAGCTGGTAGTGCCTGAAGTCGATGGGATCCGGCTGCAGCACCCATCCGCCGCCGAAGAAGTCGGGATGCTGCAGCACGAGCGCCAGCGTCTGCCATCCGCTCGTGGACGCGCCTTCCACCTGCCGCGCGTACGGCTTGGGAATGATGCGAAAATGCTGCTCGAGGTAGGGAACCACTTCCTGCACGAACGCGTCGCCGTA
>DATNAM010000051.1:0-3655 GCA_035572595.1 Gemmatimonadaceae bacterium | reverse complement strand
CCCTGTTCGTCGACGTCGACGAATGCTTTTTGCCGGACGTCGGTAATGTGCAGGCCGCCGGCCTTCGCGATGCCGCTGAAATCGGCGTTCGGTCCGAACGCGATCCCCATGCCTAACGCAGACAACGGGCCGTTCAGGCTCGCGCCCCAGGCGAGGGTGAACCGCGGGATCTGGACTTCCCCCGTCGCCGTGGAGAGCTGCGCCAGCAGCGCCGGCCAGCCGCCGTCGCCAAGTTGGGCGACCACCGCGTCCAGCGTCGTGCCTTCGTTAGGCAGGATCACATCCATCGCGAACGCGCCGCCGCCATAGGGCAGCTCGACCGCCTGGTAGGCCGCTGTGCCGCCCTCGAGCACCGAGACGCCGGTCAGGTCCATCATCGGCACGGGCGCCGATGATCCGTCATCGAGGTGGAAGGGCTGGCTCCGGGTCTTGTCGGGCGCAAACTGGTACTGCCATGCGCCCTTGAAGTAGATCGCGTCGATCAGGAACATCACCGTGGCTGGATCGATCGGGCTCGCGACGATGTTCGTGATCTTGCCCTTGGTGTTGGACGAGACCCACGCGTTCATGGTCGATACCGCGGACGGGGCGCTGAAGTCGAGTCCCTGCACGGTGGCGTCGAAATACTGCTTGTCCGTCTGAAGGAAATCCGGTTCCACCGCGAATCCTTGCCGGTACCAGATCGAATTCGCGATCTGGAACGTGACGTTCGGATCCAGCCCGCGGAGCAAGGCGATCAGACTCTCGTACGATGCATCGGCTTGGGCGAGCGACATCGATGAAAAGCCGAGCGTCGAGCGCATCGCGTCCAGCGTGCTGCCTTCCGCGCCGTTCATGGTCATGCCGAGCGCCATCGACGCGCTGAGCGGCGACATGAAGAGGTTGGAGTCGGGCGCCAGGCTCGACACCTGTTGCAACAGCGAAAACGCGAACCCGTTGGATTGCGTGATGAGCTGCTGCTCATCCGCCGTGAGGGCCCGCGGCAGCTGCCGGATCGCCGTCGGCGCCGTGGGCGATGGGCCGCCGCACGCGGCGAGCGTGAACACCACACCGAGCGTCGACAGCGAACGGATCGTGCGGAACCGACGTGACAGCGTCATGGGGACCTCCGGTGGCTGGCCCAACAGAGTTAGTACAAACCGGTTGGGACGACAAGCCCGTGTTGCAACAAGGGCTCGAGGCCGCCTCGGGCGACGCGCACCGGGACAAATTTCCGCACTTGAGCCGCCGGGTCGCGTATCGCTAGATTGGCGCCCATCGATGCCCCTCATCGATCTTTCTGATCCCCGCCCGGTCCACTTCATGGGCGCCGCCGGCGCCGGCATGAGCGCGCTCGCCGAACTCCTGGTGCGGCGCGGCGCGCGAGTCACAGGCTGTGACGCCAATCCTGCCGGTGCGCCCGACCTCGTACGTCTGGGTGTTCCGGTCGCGGCCGGGCACGATCCCGCGCACATCGCCGGTATTTGCGCCCTCGTCGTCACCTCGGCCGTTCCGCAGTCACACCCCGAAGTGCAGGCGGCGCGTGCGCAGGGCATTCCGGTCATTCGCCGCGCCGAGGCGCTGGCGCAGGCGGTGGCGACCGCGCACGGCGCGCTCATCGCGATCGCCGGGACGCACGGCAAGACGACCACGAGCGTCATGACCACGGAAGCGCTGGCCGCCGCGGGCCGCGAGCCAACCGGTGTCATCGGCGGGCGCGTGCCGTCGTGGGGCGGCAATCTCCGCTTCGGTGGTCAAGACGTATTCGTGGTGGAAGCGGACGAATACGACCGCTCGTTCCTCGCGCTCGCGCCGACGGTGGCGATCGTCACGAACCTCGAGGCCGACCACTTGGACATCTACGCCGACCTCGCCGACATCCGCGGCGCCTTCGCGCAATTCGTGCGCGCCGCGCGGACCATCATCTTGTGCGCCGACGATCCGGGCGCAACCGCGCTCGACGTGCCGGCCGGCGCCGACGTGGTGCGCTACGGCATCTCCGCGCCTAACGCAAACCTCACGGTGCGCGATCTGCGGGTCCACCCCGACGGGTCCGCGTTCACCGTGACGCGCGCCGGCCGTCCGTTGGGCGACGTGTCGCTCCGCGTGCCCGGCCGCCACAACGTGCTCAATGCACTGGCCGCGCTCGCCGCGGGTCTCGCGGTGGGGGTCGATGTCCCATCGATGGCGCCCGGCCTCGCGGCGTTCGGCGGCGTGGAGCGACGCTTTCAACGCCTGGGCGAAGCAAAGGGCGTGACGGTGGTGGACGACTACGCGCACCACCCCACCGAGATCCGCGCCACGCTCGCCGCGGCGCGCAACGCGTTCCCCGGGCGCCGGCTCGTCGCGGCGTTTCAGCCGCATCTCTACACTCGCACGCGCGACTTCGCCGCCGACTTCGGCGCTGCGTTAGCCCTGGCCGATGCGATTTTCCTCACCGACATCTATCCCGCGCGCGAGCAACCCATCCCCGGTGTGAGCGCCGCGCTCATCGCCCAAGCCGCGCGCGCGGCCGGCGGCTCGCTGGCATGGCATGGCACGCGCACCGAGCTCGCCGCCGCGTTGGCCGCCAACGTCCGGTCGGGCGACGTGGTGCTCACACTCGGCGCGGGCGACATCACGCGAACCGGTCCCGAGCTCCTCGAGAAATTGGCGGCCGCATGACCACATTCGTCGAGCGGCTGCGCAATATTGATTGGCGAATTCCTGCCGGTGTGCTCGCGCTCGCGATCCTCGCCGCCATTCCATGGTGGGGCCCGCTCGTGTTGTCGCAGCTCGGCTATTTTCACGTGCGACAAGTCGAGATCGATGGCGCCGTGTACGTGCAGCCGTCACGCATCATCGGACGAATGCGGATCGACACCACCATGTCGATCTGGATGAATCTCACGCCGATCGAACGTCGTGTGGCATCCGACCCACAGGTGCAAAGCGTCGCGATCGAGCGTAAGCTTCCCGGAACTCTTGTCGTCCGATTGGTGGAGAACGCGCCGGTTGCGTTGGTCGAGGGCGGAGCAGGGGCGCCCGGCGCCGGCAAGGGAAACGCTGGAGACGCGATGCGAGTGGTGGATGCGGCGGGACGCGCGTTGCCGATCGATCCGAGTCGAACCAACATCGATCTGCCGATTGTAGAATCGGCCGATCCGTCGGTGCTCCAGATGTTAGCCGACGTTCGAGCGCACGCGCCGCGACTCTATGCACAGATCAGTTCGGTGCATCGCGGACGGTCGAACGGCGCAAGCCGCGACGAGTTGGATGTCGCGCTGTCGTCCGTCATGGTACGAGCAATGGTAGGCGTGAGCGCAGAGCGGCTCGCGGATGTGATTCCCGTCGAGGCCGACCTCGCGCGGCGCCATGCGCGCGTCGCCGAGCTCGATCTTCGATACAGAGATCAGGTCATCGCCAGGCTGCAATGAACCCCGAACGCCTCGTTGCCGGGCTCGACATCGGTACCTCGCGCACCACCGCAATCATCGCGGAGGTGGTAGGCGATTTCCCCAAGCATCCGAACCTCAAGGTGCTGGGCGTCGGTCAAGCGCGAACAGCAGGACTGCGCCGCGGCGTCGTCGCCGACATCGAAGAGACGACGCGCTCGATCACCAAAGCCATGCAGGACGCAGAGCGCATGGCCGGAGTTACGGTCGATCATGTGTACGCCGGCATCGCGGGCGAGCAC
>DATNAM010000050.1:0-3872 GCA_035572595.1 Gemmatimonadaceae bacterium | reverse complement strand
GATCGACAATCGCGCCCGAGTAGACCTCGGTCGAGACGAGCCACTTGGGCTTCTGGATGCGGAACTCGGGATGCGTGAACTCGATCCACCGCTTCTGCGCATCGGGGACGGCAGCGGCGCCGATCGTCCCTGAGTAGAGTTGGGACGTCGGGATCTGGCCTAACGACGCTTCGCCCGTGACGGTGGTACCCACCGGCTTCTCCCGCGCAACATGAAAAAACGGGCGGCCGCTCCTGAACAGGAGTCAGCCGCCCGCAGCGGTCCTCTCGATTGTGTGCAGCGCGTGCGTTCTTATACCGCCAATAGCCGTCCGCGACCCATGCTATTCCGGCCTGCCGTCTGGTAACACTCGACCGCTAACGCGAGCGCGTTCACGCAGTCATCGTGCAATCCCTCCGGTGCGCCATAGCGCACGACGCGCGTCCGTGGGCTGTACTGATACTCGAACGACTCGAGCTCTAACTGCACGACGTCGCCGAAGAGCGCGATCCCTTCCTGGATGGCGACGGCCAGCCGCTCCATCAGACGCTGCTTGGACGTCGCAGTATATACGATGCCATCGATATTGTCGCAACTCTGGACGAGCTGCTTGGCTGCCTCGGCGCGTTTCTGCAACGCCTGCGCGCGCTGCGCCGCATCGAACTGCTCCTGTTGAAAATACGCCTGCCGGCGGGTCGACGCGGAGGCGCCCATCTCCGGCGGCGCGGGCGGCCGCGGTGCGTTGGGATCGCCCTCCTGCAGGAATTCCAAGATGGGATCGCCGACACCGGTCGAGTCCATGAGCGCCGGCGTGTTGCCGACAATGCGACGGATCTCGGAGAGCGTGTCGCGCCACGGCCGCTGAAAGCGATGCAACCGGCACATGCGGCCCGACTCGGAGAGCCCGATGAGCACGGTCCAGTCGAGCCACTTGGCGAGATCGATCCCCCAGTAGGCTGGCGCGGACCGCTGTAGCTCGTCGGGCTTCGCAAGCGCGAAGCACGTGGCGATCGCGTCAACGCCGAACGGATTCCCGGCGTCGTCGGCCGGGATGCCTAAGAATTCCTGATCGAACGCCGCGGGCGGCATGTCGCGCCGCGCGTCCTCGACCTCATCGGGCGCAATGAACGGGTTGGACACCGTGCCGAAGCGC
Organism: Gemmatimonadaceae bacterium; assembly: GCA_035572595.1. GTDB lineage: Bacteria > Gemmatimonadota > Gemmatimonadetes > Gemmatimonadales > Gemmatimonadaceae > JADGGM01. The sequence continues at coordinate 2,740 of DATNAM010000050.1, read as the reverse complement.
CACGACTTCCGGTGGGGATCCTCGCCCTGGCCGCGCACGAAGAGCGTGTGCGCGTACCCTTTCCCGTGTGGCGTGCCCAAGAACCAGGCACCGCCGCGGTAATCGGCGAGCGTGGGGCGAATCGAGGTCCATACGTCCTGCAGATCGCGGATCTTCGCGTACTCATCGACAACGACCGTCGCGTATTTTCGCGAGCGCCCGGCGTCGGGATCATCAACCGACCAGCACTCGATGACGCCGCCGGTCACGAGCTCCAAGCGCTTCTCGGTCTCCGATTTGTCGACGGTGACTTCGACTAGGATGCGGCGAAGCGTCCTCCAGGCGTCGGCGAGGTACTTGTGCGTCGGCGCGAACCAGCCGGCTGGCTTCTTGTCGAGCGCGGTGCGCACGCACTGATCGATGCCGTGCGTCGTCTTACCGAATCGCCGGCCGCATTGGAGCACGTTGAACCGCCGGCGTTCGACGACGACCTGGCGTTGGGCCGCGTGTGGGCGCGGCAGGTGCACCGTCGACACCACGTCACGGCACGTCGTCTGGGTTGGGCGGCGCAGGATCGTCATACACGACGCGCACCTCGAGCGGCTTCCCGTCCTTCGTGCGGAGCGTGGTCTCGGACCGATCGACGAGCGCGCCAACGTGCTGCATCCCGAGTCGCAGTGCTTCCGGCTTGGACCAGAGGCGGATCTCGGTGTCGGTCTCGATGATCGGATCTTCGTCCTTGCGCGGGATGAAGCGCTGCTTGCGTTTGATGCTCGCGACGGCGCGCAGTGCCTCGTCCGGCGCGCCGTCCCGCAGCTGCACGCGTCCCTCGGCGTCGATCACGAAATCGTCGATCGAGGAGTACGCGACGGCGCGAAGTTCCTCCAGGAGTCGCCGCAGCTTGATGCCGGCCTGCTCGGTGAGCGCTTCTTCGAGCCGCGCGAGCTCGGCCTGCGTGTCCTCGCGGTGGAGCAGGAGGTAGCCGCGCTGCTTGGCCGTCTTGGGATTCGAGCGCGGCGCCGCGCGCATGGTCGCCGCGGTGGCGTTGAAGTCGAGCACGTATTCGGCGCACCACCGGCGGAGAAAGGCCGAGGGCCGTTTCGGTCGTGGCGTGCTCACGCGGACTTCCGCCGGTTAGGCACCGGCCACATCGTGGCACCCAAGTACGCGAGCGTCTCGGGCATTGTGAGCGTCCGGATCGCTTCCAAGTCTCGCCGATCGATCTCTGCCACGAGCACTAATCCCGCGTGCGGCACCCAGAGCTCCCACGTGAGGAGCGCGCATTCGGTGCTACCGTGCTTGTAGCCACAGCGACGTGTGGTCTCACCGATCGTCACCCAGCCGTGGCGGACGTCGTGGCCTAACGGGCAGCAGACGTGGGCGGTGGTGCACCAGCCAATGGTGCGGACGTCGCCGGCGACGTAGCGGTGGCCGCGCTGTCGGAAGTCGGCAGCGGGCGTGGGTCGTGCGTGGTCTGCCGGCGTCGGCAGCGGCGTCATGAGGGCGCGCGCCTCATGGGTGGGAAAGATAGTCAGGTTACGTGGGCTCCGGCGGCAGCAGCGCCGCGATGAACGCTCGCAGCTCCCGGAGAACCAACACGCCTGCTCCGACATACTCTTGGCGCTCCCAGATTGCGATTTCCGTGTCGAGCCATTCCACCCAGTGGGACTTCGGGCCGAACGGCTGACCATGAAGCGCGAGCGCAGCGGCCTGATGCAACTGGCGCGTGCCGAGCGCCGTCCACCTGTCGGCTTCCTGATGGTGGGTAATCACGAGCATCGGCCGTCCCTCGAGATCGTTTGCAAGCCTCACGGTCTCGAGAGTCACGCCGGGCTTTGCCTCCTCATCGCACTGTAGCTTCTGCCACTCCTCGGCCGTCAGCGCTGGCCTAACCGTCTCGTCGCTCATTGCAGCTCCTCGATCAGAATCTCAGCGCGCGGGCGGTCCACGTCGATCGCCGCTTTGATCCACCGCTCGTCGACCACCTGCACGTCGTCCGCGTACGCCACGCCGGACAGCGCGTCTTTCACGCACTTGGCGAAGTTGCCGACGTCCCGGCGTTGCGCGTTAGGCGGGAAGATACGTGCAACCAGGGCGATCCGTCCAGAGAAGGGCGCCCGCGGCCCCCACTGCTCGGCGGCTTCGGCGTGCGCGCGCGTCCGGGCGAGCTTGTACGCGGCGGCGTCGGCGCGCGAGCTCACGGGCCCGCGGTGTCGGTTGTCGCTAATCAGGCACGACCACGGCAGCACGAGCGTGACGGCGCCGGCGGGTGGCGGCACGGGTGTCGGCGCGCCCGGTGAGCGTCGTGGTGCGTGCTGCCCGGCGATCGCGCGTTCGATCGCGGCGGCGGGCCAGCCTTGGTCGCTGAGCTGGCGCCGGATCTGCTCGTCGGTGAGCCCAGAGACGGCGACGGTCACGTGCCGCCCTCGGCGCACTTGTCGATCGCCTCGCGCAGTTGCAGTCCGAGCCGCTCGTCGATCTCGGCGCGCAAGTCCACCAAATCCAACTGCCCCGGCGCTTGGAATTGGGTGGGACTCGTGGGAATTGAGTGGGACTCCGGCACTGTCTCGGTGGAATCCGCTGTTGTCCCATGGCTGTGTCCAGTCCCACTACGTGGGACTGGGACACGCACAGCCTGAGGGACGATGCTCGAATCGGCTAACGTGGGAATCGCGTTGGACTGGTTGGGAATCTCCGAGCGGCTGCGCCGGTAGAAGAGCGCATCTTGGCCATCCGGGGTGATGCCGTAGCGCGTGCTCCG
>DATNAM010000049.1:0-4121 GCA_035572595.1 Gemmatimonadaceae bacterium | reverse complement strand
GGCTCCGGCGGCTGGTTAGGCAAGGGCTTCTTGATGGGCACCCAGAAACGCCTCGCCTTCCTCCCCGAACAGCACACCGACTTCATCTTCGCTGTGTTAGGCGAAGAGCTCGGCTTCATCGGCGTGACGGTCGCGCTGATGCTGTTCCTGTTTTTGCTCCTGCGCGCCGTCCGCATCGCCGAACGCGCCAACGACTCGTTTGCGAGCCTCGTCGCAATGGGCCTGGCCTCGAGCTGGCTGGTGCACATCATCGTGAACGTCGGCATGACGCTCAACCTGATGCCGATCACCGGCATCCCGCTCCCGTTCTTCTCGTACGGCGGCTCGTTCATGTTGGCGTGTTGGCTGGCGATCGGGCTGTTGTCGCGCATTTCGAGTGAAGGGCGCGGGGCGAGAGTTGGCGAGCTGGCGATATAGATCAGCAGGGAAGCGCGCGCTTGCGCGCGCTTAAGGGAAGCGCTGCGCTGGGGGAACGGGGAAGCGGCGGCTACGCCGCCTTGGGGGTGGAACCACATCAATTGTCTGCGGGTTGGCGTGCCTACCCGCCAAACACCCCGGCCCGCAGATTCCGTGGACAATTGATGGCCTCCGCCCCCAAGGCGGCGTCGCCGCCGCTTCCCCGTTCCCAAAGCGCCAGCGTTTCCCCAAGCGCGCGCACGCGCGCGCTCCCGGCTTCCAAACCTCGCCCCGCCCGCGCACATTACCCTCCATGGTTTGGTTCCGAAAAGAGCGCAAACCCCGCCAGCCGCGTCGGGAAAAACTCGAAATCCCGGCCGATGCGTGGGAAAAGTGCGAGGCGTGCGGGCACACTGACTTGCGGGAGAAGTTTGTCCGCAACCTCAACGTGTGCCCGCAGTGCGACTACCACCGGAGCATCCGAGCCAGCGACTACGTCAACATCCTCATGGACGACGGGTCCTGGGAGGAATTGGACGTCGACTTGAGGTCGGTCGACCCGCTCGCGTTTCCGGACTATCCGTCGCGCCTCAAGAAAGCGCTCGCCAAGGCCGGTGAAGGCGACGCCATCGTCACCGTGGGCGGGACGCTTGGCGAAATGCCGATCAGTTTGGGAGTCCTCGACTTCGCGTTCATGGGCGGGTCCATGGGATCCGTGGTCGGCGAGAAGATCGCGCGGCTCGGACAGCGGTCGCTCGAGCGCAAATATCCGCTCGTGCTCGTGTCGGCGTCCGGCGGCGCGCGCATGCAGGAAGGCATCCTGTCGCTCGTGCAAATGGCCAAGACGTCGGCACTCCTGGCGCAGCTCGCCGAGCGACGGATTCCGTACGTGTCCATTCTCACCAATCCGACCATGGGTGGCGTGAGCGCGAGCTTCGCCATGTTGGGCGACGCCATTCTGGCCGAGCCCGGCGCGGTGATCGGGTTTGCGGGACCGCGCGTCATCAAGCAGACCATCGGCCAGGATCTGCCCGAAGGATTCCAGACGGCCGAGTTTCTCCTCGAGCACGGGATGCTCGACGTCGTGGCGCATCGGCGCGACTTGAAGAGCACGGTCGGCCAATTGCTGCGCCACATGAGCGGTCAGCCCGCGGCGGCAGGGTGGACATCGGCCTGACGCCCGCCGCGACGTACCGCGAGGCACTCGACACTCTCTTCGCCCGCGTCAGCGGCGGGTGGAAACTCGGCCTCGACACGACACGCGCGCTCCTCGCTTCAGTCGGCAATCCGCAGGACGGGTTGCGCGTGCTGCACGTCGCCGGGACCAACGGAAAAGGAAGTGTCGTGTCGACCCTCGACGCGCTGCTGCGCGCCCAGGGACTTCGCGTTGGGCGCTACACGTCGCCGCATCTGGTCGACTTCCGCGAGCGCATCGTGGTGAACGGCGTGCCGATCAGCGAAGACGCGGTGGTCGATTTCATCGCGCGGTGGACGCCCGAGGTGGAACGGTTGGGCGCCACATTTTTCGAGGCGACGACGTGCATGGCGTTCGAGCATTTCGCGCGCGCGCGGGTCGACGTCGCGGTGCTCGAGGTTGGGTTGGGCGGGCGGCTCGACGCGACTAACGTAGTCATTCCCGACGCGGCGGGCGTGACCTCGATCGGCCTCGATCACCAGCAGTATCTCGGCGACACCACGCAGGCGATCGCGATCGAGAAGGCCGGCATCTTCAAGCGCGGCGTACCGGCGGTCATCGGCGAACCCGATCCCGTCATTCGTGCGCAGTTGGCCGAGCTCGCGACCGCCGCGGGATCGCCGCGCGTGCTGGTCATTCACGACGAATGGAGCTTGGGCGACATCGACGTCGGCGCCGGCGGGACGTCGTTCACACTCGGCGCACACGGCGTCGAGCGGCGTCTGCACACGCCGCTCGTCGGGCGATATCAGGCGTCCAACACCGCCACTGCGATCGCGATGCTCGAGCTCGCGGGCGGGCGCTATGCGACCGCCGCTGCCAACGCCGCCCACGCGTTGCAAGACGTGGCAATCCCGGGGCGATTTCAGTGGTGCGGCAATCTCATTTTCGACGTGGCGCACAATCCTGCCGGCACCGAGGTGCTGTGCGACACGTTGTCGACGCTCAGTCCGCCGCGTCCGCTGGTATGTCTGCTCACCGTGCTGCGCGACAAAGACTGGCGTGCGATGATGACGACGCTGGCGAGCCACGTCGATCGTTTCGTGCTCACGGCGCCGCCGAGTGTCCCATCGGATCGTGCGTGGGTGTTGTCGGACGCCGTCGAGTTTGCGCGCGCACATGGGTGGCACGCCGAAGCGCACGCCGATTTCGACGCCGCGCTCGACGCATCGCGCGCGGACGCGGCGACGACGCTCATCACCGGCTCGTTCCACACTGTGGGCGATGCGATGTTGCGCTTGCAGGTGTCTCCATTCGCCGGATAAATTGCATGGATGTCCCTCGGAGCCTTACCCGGATTCCGCGATTTCTATCCCGCCGAGCTCGCGGAACGCGCGCACATCTTCGCGACATGGCGTGAGGTTGCGCGGCGGTTCGGCTTCGTCGAGTACGATGGGCCGCCGCTCGAACCGCTCGATCTCTACACGAAAAAGAGTGGCGACGAGATCGTCGGCCAGTTGTACAATTTTGTCGACAAAGGCGATCGCGAGGTCGCGCTGCGTCCCGAGATGACGCCGACCTTCGCGCGCATGGTTGCCGCGCGCGCCAATGCATTGCGGAAGCCCGTGCGCTGGTTTTCGATTCCGCAGTTGTTTCGCTACGAGCGCCAACAGCGCGGCCGGCTGCGCGAGCACTTCCAGCTCAACATGGACATCGTGGGCGAGCCCGATGTGACGGCCGACGCCGAATTGCTCGCGGCCGCGATCGACATCATGCGGCAGTTGGGCCTGGGCCCGGACGATGTGCGTGCGCGCGTGAGCGACCGGCGCATTCTGCAGGGCTACTTGCACGCGGCCGGCGTTCCCGATGCGGCCGTTGCGGGTGTGCTCGCGGTAGTCGACAAGATCGATCGTCAGCCGCGCAACGTGTCCGAGGAAAAGCTCGCGACGCTCGGCCTCGATCCCAAAGCCGTGCGCGCGGTGATGGACATTCCCGAGCATCGGAGTCTCGACGCGATCAAGGCGCTGGCGCTCACGCAGAACGAACGTGCGGTAGAAGATTTCTTCCGTTTCGCGCAGTACGTCGAAGCGTTGGGCGGCGCCGAATACCTGCAGCCCGATCTCTCGATCGTGCGCGGGTTGGCGTACTACACCGGCATCGTGTTCGAGCTGTTCGACGCCAAGGGCGAGCTGCGCGCGATCTGCGGCGGCGGCCGCTACGACGCGCTGCTGGCGCAGAGCGGCGGCCCCAGCCTGCCTGCGTTAGGCTTCGGCATGGGCGACGTGGTGTTGGGCGAATTGTTGCGCGCGCGCGGCCGGATGCCGGCCGCGGCGGCGGGGATCGACGTGTGGGTCGCGTTCGGCGATGGCGCCGACGTGGCGCGCGCGATGCACGTCGCGGCGCGGCTGCGCGAGCGGGGCGTGAGCGTCGAGTACGCGTTGGGCGGCCAGCAGCTCTCGCGCCAGCTCAAGGCGGCCGGCGCCGCCGGCGCCCGAGACGCGGTGATCATCGGTGCGCCTAACGCCGCGCCGGGCGAGGCGACCGTCCGCCGGTTAGACGACGGCGACGAACGTCGCGTCCGCCTCGATGA
>DATNAM010000048.1:0-6490 GCA_035572595.1 Gemmatimonadaceae bacterium | reverse complement strand
AGGAAATCCATGTCGATTGGCGGCGCCGGATGGCGTGCTTCCCGCTGTTCCTCGCGGCGTCGATCGGGTTGAGCGTGTACAACGCACAAGCGGCCATCGAAGGATTTTTGGGCAAGCGTACGCCGTTCCTGCGCACGCCCAAGTACAACCTGGCCACCGGACAATCGCAGGCCGTGCGCCGGCGGCGGTACCGGAGCGCTTTCACCAACAGCACGATGTTCGAGCTGATCCTCGGCATCTACACGGCGGCCGCGTTCGTGTACGCCCTGTACGTGGGCGAATGGGGCGCGTTGCCGTTCCTGTTGTTGTTCGCGACGGGATATCTGTTGGTTGGCGGATACTCGATCGCGCACCTCATGAACACGAGCAAGGTGAAGCTCGCGACGACACCGCAGGTGGTGGTGGATGAAACCGCGCATCCGCTGCCGACGCCGGCGGCTGCGGCCGCGGCGGCTAACGGATCAACGGGACGCTCCGACGTCGCGCGCATCGTGCGTCCGGTGTCGACGATCCTGCCGCTGGTGCTGATGGCGCTGCTGCTGCACTGCGACCGCGGCGACACGACGGTGCCGGCGGCGTACGCGACGCAGACGGCGGGTCCGTCGGTGCTTCCGGCCGGGAGCGTGGGTCTCGATTCGCTGCCGCTGGTCCAGAAGGACGCGCAGATGAACCCGGTGGCGCAAGGGCCGGGCGTGGCGGGCGGGACGTTCTGGTATTCGCACTCGGGCCAGACGTTCGACTGGCGCATGAGCGCCACCGGCCTAACGAGCGGACGCGCCTATCGCGTGCAGCTGTCGGTGGATGGACAACCGTTCGACGTCGCCAGCGCCCGCGCCGATCCGACCGGCGCGCTCATTGCATCAGGTCGGTTGTTCGCATTCATGGACCAGGTGTGCATGGGCGCGACCCAGCGTCCAAGTCTGCCGTTGTCAGGCACGCACGTGATCGGCGTGGTCGTGAAGAACGACGGCGCGCCGCGCTCGGGCGGACAGAGCAGCAGCTCGGTCACCGGCAACAGCGGTTCGACGGCTGCCTGCTCGGGCAACGGCGACGACGACTTCGGCGCGGCGCTCTCGGAGCTTCACGACATTCAGTTCAGCGGCACGTAGCGCAGGTGGCGCCACCGGCGGGCGGGGGCTGGGTGGTGTGGTGGTGGGCGGCTGCGCCACATTGCGCAGCGGGCTGTGCGAGCACGAGGCGCACGCCCGCGCCGCTTCCTGCATCGTACATGTCGCTGGCCACGCATTCGCCCAACGCAGACTCGAGCGTATCCGGAGGCGTCCCATAGAGCGGCGACCGGTAGTCGAGCACGACCCACACGGGAACCGCACCGACGTTCGCGATCGCCGGTGCGAACGGCGCGTGCTGCGCGACGCGACGGATCGGCAAGCCGAGTTGTCCGTGCAGGTAGTACGACAGCGGCTCGAACATCTCGGCTGGCTGCACGATCACGGCGCTTGCCTCATCGCGACGCGCCATCAAGTCGTGCGCGACGCTCCGATAATCGCTGTCGCGCGAGTACACCGCGTACGACCGTTGCGTACCGGTGGCCATGGCGGCGGCGAGGGTTGCGAGCGCCAGCGCGGCGGCGCGATTCGAGAGGTGCGCGATGCCGGCGCCCAGGAGCAAATAGAAGAACGAGCTGCTGTACAGGAAATAACGCGAGAGGTCGACTTGGCTCCGAATCGAGATCGCCGCACCGATTACTACGGGCACGAGCAAAGCGAGCGTGAGCACGCGCGCGCTCGCGCGGCGCGCTTCGCCCAACACGCGGATCGCGGCGACGACGATCACACCGATGACGAACGGTTGCGCGATGAGGATCAGTCCCAGGCGCCGCATGGCGGCGACACTGGGCGTGTAGCGCGCATCGCCGATCGCGCGCGCGAGCTCATCGGGATAGAAGTACACGCCGTGGATGGTGGTCACGGGGTATTGCAGGAGCGCGCGCAGCGCGCCGACGATGCCCAACGCACCGCGCCACGCCTGGCTCGCTTCGGCGGCGCGCGGCGCGACGAACAACACCATGCCGAGCGCGGCGAGCGCGATCACTCCGTTAGCAACGACCCACTGTCCGATGTCTCGTTTGCGGCGCGACGCGGGCACGTCGCGCGCCACTACAATGAGGGCATCGAGATTGATCGCGACGAGCAACGGCCCCGAGACGGCGTTGGTGCCGAGCATGAGCATGGACAGTATCGCGTACGCGCCGAGCACGAGCGCCGTGCGGCGCGACGCGGCATCGCGGGCGCGGATGGCATCGTCGCGCCAGACGAGGTACGCGTACACGACGCAGGCGGCGAGCAGCGCGAGCGGCATGTACATGCGCGCTTCTTGCGCAAAGTAGAGATCGAGCGGCGACAGGGCGGCGAGCGCGGCACCGATGCACGCGGCGCGGTGCGACACCGTGCGCGCGCCGATCGCGTAGATGAGTGGAACGAGCGCGACGCTGGCCAGGAGCGACGGCGCGCGCAGCGCGGATTCCGACGTGCCGGCGACGCCGGTCCACAGCTTGAGCGCCACGAAATAGATTGGGCCCAACGGACTGGCGCGCAGGTTGGCCCACAACGCGGCCCACGACAGGTGAGCGACGTACCATGAATTCGCTTCGTCGAGCCACAAGTTGGTCTTGCCTAACCCATGCCAACGCAACACGAGGGCGGCGAGCATGAGCGACCCGAGGAGCAACGAGGTGCCGGCGCGCGTCCATTCGCGCCCCGCCGGTTGGGCATCCGTGGTGGGACGCGCCGCGCTCCCGGTGGTGGTCACCATCGTGGTTGCCATGTTTCTGTACGGTCCGAAGGGGCTCTTGAGCTCGCGGTCATCCAAGAAGAACGACGACGGCGTGACGCGCATCGCGATCGCAACCAAGGACAGCAATTTCAACGTCGTGCCGCCGTCGCGCGGCGGTGCGAGCGGATCGGTGTGGTTCCGTTCGCGCGCGCCGGCGTTGTCGTTGCAGCTTCGTGCTGCGGGCCTCGTGCCATCGCACCGCTATCAGTTCGAACTCTCCACGGATCAGGCCGTTTATACGGTGGCGCGATTGTCGTCCGATGCGCAGGGCCGCTTATCGCTCGACACGACGCTCACGGAGTTGGCCGACGACCGCTGTGTCGTCGCGAATCGTGTGCCGCCGCTGCCGCTGCACGGGCGGGTGAAGATCAAGTTCTGGGTGCGGCGCGACTGGAGCCCAACGGTGGCGGGCAGTCCGTGCTCGGGGAACGGTGACGGCGATTCCACGTACAGCTTGCTCGAGGAGGACGTCGGGACGTTTTATGGGACGCACTAGGCGAACCCGCTCCGAGTTTCTGATAGCAAGTACACACGGCAGCGTGGGTGCCATCCCGGGGTGAGAAATCGAGCTCCATTGGATCTCTCGGATCCGTTTTTTTATCCGTTTCATCCGTTGAATCCGTTCAATCCGTGTCCTCAGAGCGTGGAGATCCAGGCGTTTGATCTTGGGCTTCGAGGGGCTGGGCTTCCACGCTCATGAGGACACGGATTGAACGGATTCAACGGATGAAACGGATAACCAGAATTCGGACGCGCTTCACCAGGATCAAAAAATCGAGTGGTCGGGTTGATCCGTCCTCCTGTTCTTATCCGTTAGTGTCTTTTGACTCGCGATCAGCTTCGTCTACCGGTTTGCCGCCCGGCCCCGCCACCGGATTTCGGTGGACGAGGCGAGGTCGGCCAGGTACATCTCGACGGCGGCTTCGCCTAACGTAGAGTCCTCGATGATCGCGTCGAGCTCGTAGTTGATCGCAATGCCGAGCGGGTTGAAGTCGGTGGAACCGACGCGAACCCAGTGGCCGTCGACCACGCTCGTCTTGGCGTGCATCATCACGCCGTTCCACTCCCAGATGCGGACACCGTTGCGGAGCAGACGGTGGTACACGCGGCGCGTCAGACGGCGGACCCACGGGTGGTCGGACTTGCTCGGCACGAGAAGCCTAACGTCGACGCCGTCCTGCGCGGCGCCGGCTAACGCTTCGAGCTCCGGCGCGGCGGGGTAGAAGTAGGCACTCGCGATCCAGATGAACTTCTCGGCGGACGCGGCTTGCCACTGCAGCGCGCGCGCGACGCGCAGGCGCCATGGCTCGCCTTCGACGATGCCGACCACCGCGCCCTGTGATGTTTGCGGATCGGTGTCGGCGCCGCGCGCCGGACGAACGAGCTGGCGCCGCCGCCAACGACGCGGGCGCGGCTCGAAGTTCGCGCGCCGCCACATGAGCTGGAACGAGCGCGACATGTCGACCGCGGCGGGTCCCTCGATGCGCACCGCCGTGTCGCGCCACGGCGCGGTGCGGCGGCGACGCATCCCGCCCGACCACGCTTCGCTCAGGCCAAAGCCGCCCGTGATGCCGACGATGTCATCGGCAACCAATAGCTTGCGATGATCGCGCGGCAGCATGCCTAACCAGGGACGCGGGCCGGGTGGATTGAAGATACGCACGTGGACGTCGGCATCGCGCAGGCGCTTCCAGTACGCGCGTCCGGCGCCGCGGCTCCCCACCCAATCGGATACCATGCGCACGCGCACGCCGCGCGCCGCAGCAGCTACGAGCGCGTCGGCGAACCGGTTGCCCACGGAATCGGACGTCACGAGGTAGCACTCGAGCGCCACGCTGTCGCGCGCTTCGGCGATCGCGCCCAACATGGCTTCGAACGCCTGGCCGCCATCGCGGAGCAATTCGACACGATTGCCGGCCGAGGCGCCGGCCGACGCAATGCGCCACAGTCCGCGCGCGAACGACAGCGTGCGGAGCGGCACCGGCGCGCTCGGCCGGGCGTCGATCGGCTGCACCTCGACAGGCAGGTGGACGGGCGAGCTCATGACTGGAACCGACAGGTGATATCGCGTATAAGGTAGTGTCGTTTGCCCATGCCGGGCCAGCGATCCGCACGCTATCTCTCGCCTCACCGCCTCTCATAACCAATGCCAGACGCACCGACCGGAACGTTTCCGCGCTCCCCACTCGATCTCGACGCCGACACGATGCGGCGACTCGGCTACAAGGTGACCGACGTCGTCGCCGAGCATCTGTCCACGCTCAGGCAGCAGCGGGTACTGGACACGCTGCCGCGCCGGGCGACCGAGCGGCTCATTGCCGCGCCGCCGCCCAACCGCGGGATGGACATCGACGCGATGCTCGCGTGGCTCGAGGAGCGCGTGTTCGCGCACGCGGCGCGGGAGCCGCACCCGGGCTTCATCGCCTACGTGCCGAGCTGCCCGACGTTTCCGGCAGCGTTAGGAGACTGGCTGGCGACGGGCTACAACTTCTTCGCTGGCGTGTGGCCGGTGGCGGCGGGCCCAAACCAGATCGAGGTACTGGTACTCGATTGGTTCCGCCAGTGGCTCGGCATGCCTAACGGAAGCGGCGGCATCCTCACCACCGGCGGGTCGGCCGCCAACCTCACAGCGATGATCGCCGCGCGGCACTCGGCCGTGGGCGACGACGCCTCGCGCATCGCGCGCCTCACGGTGTACGCGTCCAACCAGACGCATTCGTCGGCCATTCGCGCGGCGTGGATCGCCGGCATCCCGCGGTCGCACGTGCGGCTGCTCGCGTGCGACGACGCCTTCCGCCTGCCCATCGAAGACCTCACGCGCGCCATCGCCCAGGATCGTGCGCAGGGGCTCGAGCCGCTCATGATCGTGGCGAACGGCGGCACGACCAACACCGGCGCGGTGGATCCGCTCGGTCCGCTCGCGGATGTCGCGGCGCGCGAAAAAATCTGGCTGCATGTCGACGCCGCGTACGGCGGGTTCTCCGTTCTGTCCGACGACGGCAAGCGCGCGCTGGCGGGCATCGAGCGCGCGGATTCGGTGACGCTCGATCCGCACAAGTGGCTCTACGTGCCGTTCGAGTGCGGGTGTCTCATGGCGCGCGAGCCGCAACGGCTCAAGGCGGCGTTCCAGATCTATCCCGACTATCTCAAAGACGTCGAGAGCGACGGGGACGAGATCAATTTCGCCGACTATGGGGAGCAGTTGACGCGCTATGCACGCGCGCTCAAGGTGTGGCTCACGGTGACGTACTTCGGCACCGATGCCTTACGCGAGGCGATCGCCTACAGTCTGTCGCTGTCGGCGCACGCCGAGGCGCTGGTGCGGCGCGAACCGTCCATGGAAGTGTTGGCGCCGGCAACGTTAGGCATTCTGTGCTTCCGCGTCCATCCCCGGGGCCTGGATGATCCGGCGGCGCTCGACGCGCTCAACGAGCGCGTGAACGCCGGCGTGAACGCGGGTGGCCGGTTCTTCATCTCGAGTACGCGCATCCGCGGCGCGCTGTCGCTGCGCATCTGTCCGATCGGATTCCGCACGACGCGCGAGGACATGGCCGTGTTCGTGGCCGAGGTCGCCGCGCTCGCCGAGGGCGCCGAGCGCCATGCCTAACTGGCGGTGCCGTTAGGCGGCGGGCGGCGCGTCCGGGCCGGGCTCGACCGCCATGCCCATCGAGTGGTATCCCTTGTCGACGTACACCAC
>DATNAM010000047.1:0-2547 GCA_035572595.1 Gemmatimonadaceae bacterium | reverse complement strand
CAGACCTCGTGCGCGGCACGCTGTACCTGCTGCTGCCGATGTCGCTCGTGCTCGCGCTCGTGCTCACGCAGCAGGGCGTGATCCAGAACGTATCGCACTACGTGACGGCGACCACGGTCGAAGGCGTGAAGCAGGTGCTCGCGATGGGACCGGTGGCGAGCCAGGAAGCGATCAAGGAGCTCGGCACCAACGGCGGCGGATTCTTCAATGCCAATTCCGCGCACCCGTTCGAGAACCCGACGCCGCTCACGAACCTGCTCGAGATGCTGGCGATCTTCGCGATTCCGTCGGCGCTCACGTACACGTACGGCCGGATGGCGCGCAACCAGCGCCACGGGTGGGCGATCTGGGCGGCGATGTACATCCTGTTCTTCGCCGGGGTCACCACGGTGTACCGCGCCGAAGCGCGCGGCAATCCGATCCATGCCAGGGAAGGCGTCGACGTCGTTGCGTCCGCCGGCAACCCGGGTGGCAACATGGAAGGCAAGGAGGTCCGGTTCGGCATCGTCAACTCGGCCCTCTTCGCGACCGTGACGACGGCCACGTCGTGCGGGGCGGTGAACAGCATGCACGACTCGTTCACGCCCGTGGGCGGCATGGTGCCCCTGGTGAACATTCAGTTAGGCGAAGTCGTCTTCGGCGGCACGGGCGCGGGGTTGTACGGGATGATCGTGATGGTGATCCTGACGGTGTTCATCGCCGGCCTCATGGTGGGTCGCACGCCGGAATACCTGGGGAAGAAGATCGAGGCGCGAGAGGTCCAGATGGCGATGTTGTTCGTGCTCGTGTTCGCGGGCTCGATTCTCGTGCTCTCCGCGCTCGCCGCCGTCACGCCGGCCGGCCTCAAGGGACTCAACAATGCCGGACCGCACGGACTCTCGGAGATTCTTTACGCATTCTCCTCGACCGCGGGCAACAACGGCAGTGCGTTCGCCGGTCTCACCGGCTCGACGTATTTCTACAACACGCTGTTCGGACTCAACACGCTCATCGGGCGGTTCGCGATGCACGTGCCGATGCTGGCGCTGGCCGGCTTCCTGGCCGAGAAGCGCATCGTGCCCGAGTCCGCGGCGACGTTCCCCGTCACGACGCCGCTCTTCGTCGGGCTCCTCATCTCCGTGATCCTGATCGTCGGGGCGCTCACCTTCTTTCCGGCGCTGTCGTTAGGCCCGGTGGTCGAGCACTTCCTGATGCACGCGGGACGGGTGTTCTAACATGGCCGTCACCAAGCGTCCGCTCTTCGACCCGCCGATCGTCACGCGGGCGATCCGCGAAGCGTTCGCCAAGACCGTGAGCCTGCGTCACATGGCGCGAAACCCGGTCATGTTCGTCGTGCTGTTAGGCAGTGCCCTCACGACGCTGGTGCTCGTGCGCGACATCGTCACGCACGCCGGCCACGTTGGCTTCACGCTCCAGCTGGCGTTGTGGCTGTGGTTCACCGTGCTCTTCGCGAACTTCGCCGAGGCCATGGCCGAAGGCCGCGGAAAGGCGCAGGCCGACAGTCTGCGTGCGATGCGCACCACGACCACGGCAAAACGCCTCGAGGACCCGGCGAACCGGCTGTCCGCCGAGCCCGTTCCGGCCACGAGGCTGCGTCGCGGCGATTGCGTACTGTGTACGCCGGGCGACGTCATCCCCGGCGACGGCGAAGTGATCGAGGGCGTCGCATCGGTCGATGAATCGGCGATTACCGGCGAATCGGCGCCGGTGATCCGCGAATCGGGGGGCGACCGGTCGGCGGTGACCGGCGGCACGCGCGTGCTCTCGGATTTTCTCATCGTCCGGATCACGGCCAACCCGGGCGAGACGTTCCTGGACCGGATGATCGCGCTGGTGGAAGGCGCGCAGCGTCAGAAGACGCCTAACGAGATCGCGCTCACGATTTTGTTGTCGGGCCTCACCATCATCTTTCTGTTTGCCGTGGCGACCCTCGAGCCGTTCGCGATCTACAGCGGCGGGTCGGTGCCGGTGCCGGTGCTCATCGCGCTCCTGGTCTGCCTCATCCCGACCACCATTGGCGGCCTTCTGTCGGCCATCGGCATCGCGGGCATGGACCGGCTGATCCAGCAGAACGTGATCGCGATGAGCGGGCGGTCGGTGGAAGCCGCGGGCGACGTGAACACGCTGCTGCTCGACAAGACCGGGACGATTACGTTAGGCAACCGGCAGGCCGTGGAGTTCATACCCGTGGGCGGCGTGACGCTCGAGCATCTCGCCGACCGTGCCCAACTCGCCTCGCTGCCCGATGAGACGCCCGAAGGCCGCAGCATCGTCGTGCTGGCCAAGGAGAAGTTCGGGTTGCGCGGGCGCGCGCTGGCCGACGGACGGCGCGTCCTGGTCGCGGCGACGGGTGCACGCGCGAGCGACGCCGACGCCGCCACCGAAGCCGAGTTCGTGCCGTTCTCAGCATCGACGCGCATGAGCGGCGTGAACATGGGCGCGCTGCACGTGCGCAAAGGCGCTGGCGACGCGGTTGCGCGGTGGGTGCAGGAGAACCACGGTGCCATCCCCGCTGACCTCAAGCCGATCGTCGAGGGGATCGCGCGC
>DATNAM010000046.1:0-2681 GCA_035572595.1 Gemmatimonadaceae bacterium | reverse complement strand
CGGCGTAGCCCACCGCGGTCACCGTGAGCGTGCCTAACGTGAGCCCCACCACGTCCATGTCGCGCTGGAAGGTCGGGCACCAGAAGGGGGTGAGCCGCCCCATCCGGCTTTCGATCCACGTCCAGAGCGGCGCGTGGTCCGTGTCGCGCGATTGCGACCGATAGATCATCTTGGCGCCGTGGATCGGATGCAGCGCCGGCGCCGTGACGGCGAACGCGCCCGACGGCACGTCGAGCCGCTCGAGCGGCGTCTCCCAGGAGCCTGATTTCCCCTGGATGCCGTCGGGCACCCAAGCGAGCACGTCGAAGCCGAGATAGGAGAAGGGAGGCGCGCCCTGCATCAGGGCCCCACGATCGCGGTTGCCGTCGCGCCGCCGCTCGTTGCGTGCAGCGTCGTCGACGTGACGAGGCTCGGATCGACGCGGCCCACGATGGCCTGGTGGCCGAAGATCCCGACCGATTGCACGGTGCAGATCGTCGGGTCGTCGACGCTCCACACGACGACGGCTTCCGGAATCTCGAGATCGTCCGCGTCCCGCACTTCGGCGTGCGCCACGATAAAGGCGCCGGGCCGGAAGATGTTGCTCGCGCCCTCGTCGAGCCCGATGCTGATCGTGACGGCGGTACTCGCCGTTGGACCCAAGTCCGGCGGCTGCTCGACTTCGTATTCCGCTTCGACTTTCACGTCGACCAACACACCGCCGACGTAGGTGCGCGCGAGCGGGAGCACGAGGCGCGCGGGCGCAACGGGCACCACCAGCGTGTCCGACGGGAAGGCCCACGCCATCGTCGCCGCGTCGCCCGTGATGTCGATCGCGGTGGGCGAGACCGCGTTGATAAGCCGCACCTCCGCGAGCTGCGCCTGCCGCCGCCAGAGGAGCACCTGGCCTCCAGCAACGAACGCGCGGTCCGTCGTATCGCAGGGAATCGAGGTCGCGCCGATCGTCACCGCACCAGTGAGCGCCGTGGCGTCGCACCAGCGCGGCATGAGCACGCGCCCGTCCTGGCCGCCGGCCAGGATCAGCCGCTCCGTGCCTACCTCACCCTGATCCATGAGCGAGACGCCGAACCGGATGCGATCGGCTGACGCGGCGCGCTGGCTCACGCGCTGCTCCGTGCCATCCTCGCCCTGCAGCACGTCGGTGCGCCATGTGCTCACGAGCTCGACCGGCGAGACCCAGTTGGGCGCGAGGAGAAAGACGGGTGGTTGCGGATTGGCCGTCGGCGCGCCGAGCGCGGCGAGCACCGCGACGCCGGCCGGCGCGACGGTCACCGACGTCGACGCGAGCCCGACGCGCCCAATGGCCGACTGCCCTTGGACGCCGGCGGCGAGCGCCAGGGCCACCTCGACGGCTGTGCCTAACGCACTGGTCGCTTGGACGCCCGAGGGAGTGACGGTCGTCGGCATGCGTTAGGCGATGCGGAGAATCGCGCTCAAGCCCGCAGCCGGCAGCTGCACCGTGAACGTGCCGCCGGTCACACTAAAGGAGCCGCCGAAGTCGATCACAGCGAGGGCCTTGTTCGAGCGCGTGCTATTGTAGATGACGGCGCTCGCCGCGGTGAACGTCGCGGTCGGCCACGACGGATTAGTCGTCCACGTGATGTAGGCCGTGTCGCCCGAGATGCCGACGGTAAAGCCGGTGAGCGCGATACCGCCCGCCGCGTAGCCGGCGCCCGAGATTTCGTTAGTCGCGGTGTACGCGGTGAGCGTTTTGTCGTTCGTCGCCGATGCGGTATAGAGCGCGATCTTGTAGACGTCCGTCGGCTGGTGGACGCCGTTCAGGAAGTCTTGCTTTGCTTGGTCAGTGAAGGCGGACGTGCTCATCTCGGGTACTCCGGTTAGGGCTGGCTCGGTAGCCTGAGTGATTGCCGGTAGGCGCCTGGATTCTTCTGCGCGGCCTGCACGAGCACCTTCTGCCCTGGCGGTGAACTCACGACGTCGAGAATGAGCCCCGGGTCGTGCGTGATCTTGATGTGCGTCGGGTCAGCGCCACGGGGCGTGTGGCCGCCGATCGGTCCCACGGCAACGAGGCCGCCTGAGGCGAAATGCTGGCGACCGATGACGGGCGCCGGCATGCGCGCACCCGTGACCACCGTGTCGAAGAAGTCTGCGCCTAACCGACTCACCGCGTGTGCCGGCACGACGTACTCGCCGGCCGAAAGCATGGCCGGAACGCTGTCATCGGTTGGGCCGCCGGGGCCAGAGACCATGCCGCCGCCGGCGAAGCCTTGCGTCGCGACGAAGTTGCCCGCGAGCGCGGCCAGGCCGGAGGCGCCCCCGGACGACGACGACTGCCCCAGGCCCAGCAGTCCGAGAATCGCCTGCTCGATCTTCGCCTGAATGAGCGCGGCGAGGATCCGTTGCACGGTTTCGATGACGGAGGCGCCGAATTCGCTGAACGCTTGCCGCGCCGTGTGCGCCTTCTCGACCGTCTCGGTGAGGAACGTCGTCAGGTCACGCGACACGCCCTGCGCGAGTTCCACTTTCACGCGCTGTGCGCCTTGCTGGATCTCGGCCAACGCATCGCGCACCGCTGCAGCTTTCTGTTGAAGGTCGCCAATCTCAGTCGCCGTCTGCGGCGCGACACCGCCCGGCTGCTGCGCTTGCGTGGCGGCGAGCTCGCGCGCCTTCGCGAGCGCCTGCTCGATGATCGCGAGTTCGCGCTGGTACGCGGCGATGAC
>DATNAM010000045.1:0-4251 GCA_035572595.1 Gemmatimonadaceae bacterium | reverse complement strand
CGCGCCGAGTTGGAGATCCGGCGCGAGGCGTCGCGCTGTCTGGACTGCACGGTGTTGCCGGTGGTCGACGAGCACTGCACGTCGTGCGGCCGGTGCGTGAGTGCGTGTCCCGAGGGCGCGTTTCAGATGCAGGCGGGTGCGCCCAAGCAGCTGCATCTGGATCCGGACCTGTGCACGCGCTGCGGCATCTGCGTGGAGAAGTGCCCCGAGGGCGCGATCGCGCTCTTGCGCGCGGTATGGGAGCAGCGCCTAACGCAGACGCCCGTCATCGCGCCGGCGCCCGTGCCCATCGCGGCGCCGGAGCCGGACTTGGATCCGTGGGCGGACCCGCGCCGGCCGACCGTCCAGCGGCCGACGCCCGTCGGCTGAAATCTTCTTTGCGTTAGGCCGCCGAGACCACCGCGCCCAGGCGCGCCAAGCGTCCGGCCGTCGCGGCATCCATGCGCGCCGTCACGACCCACACGTCGCCCTCCGCGCGCTGGTCGATCACCTCGCCGTGCTGGTGCAGCTCGGCCAGCAATTTTCCGTCCGACAGCGGCACGCGCACCTGGCTCAGCGGCCGCTCCTTGCGCTCGGCGGCGAGCAAGGCGCGGCGCAGCGGCTCCAGCCCATCGTCCGACGTCGCCGACACGAACACCGCGTTAGGCATGACGGGCGTCACGCGGTCCTCGAGCGCGCGCAGCTCCGGCGGCGACAGGCGGTCGATTTTGTTGAACACGTAGAGCACGGGCCGGTCCTCCACGCCTAACTCGCCGAGCACGGCGTCCACCACCTGGCGCTGTTCTTCCCACGTCGGATGGCTGGCGTCGATCACGTGGAGCAGCAGATCGGTTTCGCGCACCTCCTCGAGCGTGGCGCGGAACGACGCCACGAGGTGGTGCGGCAGCTTGCGAATGAACCCGACGGTGTCGCTCACCAGCACCTGCCGTCCGTCGCCCAGGTCCACCGCGCGGGTGAGCGGGTCGAGCGTCGCGAACAGCCGGTTCTCGACGAAGATCCCCTGATCGGCCGACAGGCTGCGCAGAATGGAGGATTTGCCGACGTTGGTGTATCCGACCAACGCCGCGCGGAACGCGGCGCGGCGTCCGTGCCGCTGCACGACGCGCGACTTCTGCACGTCGGCCAGGCGGTCGCGCAATACGCGAATGCGATTGCTGATGAGGCGGCGGTCGGTTTCGAGCTGCGTTTCGCCCGGTCCCCGCATGCCGATGCCGCCGCGGAACTTCTCGAGGTGGGTCCACATCCGCGTTAGGCGGGGCAGCATGTACTCGAGCTGCGCCAGCTCCACCTGCATGCGCGCCTCGCTCGTCCGCGCGCGCGTCGCGAAAATATCGAGAATGAGCTCGGCCCGGTCCATCACCCGGCGCCCGGTGATCTCCTCGATGTTGCGGGCCTGCGCCGGCGTCAGCTCGTCGTCGAAGATGAGCAGCGTGGCGCCCTCGCGGCCGATGGTCTCCACCAGCTCATCCAACTTCCCCTTGCCGAGGTACGTGCCGGGGTTAGGCCGCTCGAGAAACTGCGTGACCTCGCCCACGACGGTGGCGCCGGCCGTGTCGGTGAGCTCGGCGAGCTCCGCGAGGTGCTCGGCTAGGTGATGGCGAGCGCCGGATCGTTTTGGCGGCGCGCCGACCAACAGGGCGCGTTCGACGGGCGGAGCGAGAGAGATCGGATCTTTCGAGATGTGCGACTCCGTTGCGATGTGTGCGCTATTCGGGGTGTTCAGTCTTGCGCTTGAGCTCGGCCCACCATGCCAGTCGTTTGGCGATTTCCTTCTCGAAGCCGAACTTGCCGGGCTCGTAAAGCAGCGTGTCGCGCAGCTTGTCCGGCAGATACTCCTGAGGAATGTACGCCTCCGGCGCGTCGTGCGCGTACTGGTACCCTTTGCCGTAGCCGAGTTCCTTCATCAAGCCCGTCGGCGCATTGCGAATGTGCAGCGGGACGGGCTCGGCCGGCGTCTCGCGCGCCGCGTCGAGTGCCGCGCCCAACGCAGCCTTGGCGCTGTTCGACTTGGGCGCGGTCGCCAGGTAGATGGTCATCTCGGCTAACGGAAGGTACCCTTCGGGCGCGCCCAACATGTGGTAGGCGTCGCGCGCCGCAACGGCCAATTGGAGCGCGTTCGGATCGGCGAGACCGACATCTTCGGCGGCCATCGCGATCGCACGGCGAAAGATCGTCATCGGATCTTCGCCGCCCTCGAGCATTCGCGCCATCCAGTAGAGGGCACCCTGCGGATCGCTGCCGCGGAGCGACTTGTGATACGCCGACAACAGATTGAAGTGCTCTTCACCGGCTTTGTCGTGCCGCGCGAAGCGAAGCTGCATTGCCTCGCGCACTACGGGCACGGTGATGTGCCCGTGCGCACCGACGTGCGCCGCCGCGGCCTCGAGCACCGTGAGCGCGCGCCGGGCGTCGCCGTCGGCTTCTTCGGCGAGGAGATGCGCGGCGTCGTCGTCCAGCACCAGCGCTTCGGCGCCCAGACCGTGCTCGCGATCGGACACCGCACGCCTAACGAGAGCCTCGATCGCCGCCGCGTCGAGCGGCTTGAGCACGAACACGCGCGAGCGCGACAACAGCGCGCCGTTGATCTCGAACGACGGATTCTCGGTTGTCGCGCCCACGAGCGTGATGGTGCCGCGCTCCACGTGCGGGAGAAACGCGTCCTGCTGCGCGGTGTTCAACCGATGGATCTCGTCGACGAACAGGATCGTGCCGCGCCCTCCAGTCGCCAGCCGATCTTCGGCTTCGGCCACGATCTCGCGCACGCGCGGCACGCCGTCGGTCACCGCCGAGAACGGCACGAAGACGCGATCGGTGTAGCGGGCGAGGAGCAACGCGAGCGTGGTTTTGCCGGAGCCCGGCGGCCCCCAGAAGATCATCGAGCCGACCGTGCCCTTCTCGATCGCCGCGCGCAACGCGGTGCCTGTGCCTAACAACTGCTCCTGCCCAACGACGTCGTCCAACGATCGCGGCCGCATGCGCGTGGCCAAGGGCTGCGCGCTCTCCGGCGCCGAGAAGAGCGACGGCTCCGCGCGTGAGCGCGCCGACCGTCCGCCGCGCGACGGCACGCTCACGACCGCATGGCGGATCGCGCCAGAAAGAACAATCCGCACCCGACGAAAAACGCCAGCTGCAACCGCCACCCGTGCTTGCCCTGGAACTCGGGCACGAGGTTCGATGCGCCCACGTACAGCGTGACGCCGGCCGACAGTCCGAGCCCGTACATCGCGAGCGCCGTCACGCGTCCGGTGACGAACACGCCCAACAACGTCGCCACGCCGAGCGACACCCCGGCATACAGGGCGCGGCGGCGGCTCGATCCACCGGCAAGGAACAGACTCGAAATGGCGAGACCCTCCGGCACCTTGTGCAACACGATCGCGAGGAACACCAGCGTGCCCAACGCATGGCTCACCATGAACGCCGACGCAATCGCCACGCCGTCGACGAACGTATGCAGCAACAAACCCACGAGGGCCGATACGCCCACCGACTCGGTCACCTCGTGCGTCTCTTCGCCGAAATGGAAATGCGGCGCGAGCGTGTGCTGCGTGAAATGCACGAGCAAATAGCCCATGAGCGCCGCCAACGCGCCAAGGTCGCCGCTGCGCGCGATCGCTTCGGGAAAGATGTCGAGGATCGACACCGCGATCATGAATCCGGCCGACAACGCGACCAGCGTCTCGAGCGCCGCGACGCTCCACCGTGATCGCCACGTGACGGCGGCGGCGCCGACCACGTTGGCCGCGGCCGCCGCGATGGCGTACGCCCAGGGCGTCGCGCTCACGCGGGACTGAGCCGCAGCGATGCCGCCATTTGCTCGAGCGCGGCCACCAGCTCCGGCGCGTCCGCGTACTCGCGCTCGACGCCGCGCCAGCTGCGCGTGCGCACGAGGCGCCGCTCCTCGAGTCCCTTCCCCTTGAGAATGTAGAGCCACTGGTCGGTGCGCGCGTACACGAACAATTCCAGCACCGGGTTCACGGTGAGCTGATCTTCGCTCGTGTACACGGAGATCTCGGTGCCACCGTTAGTCGCGAGGAGCGTCTTGATGCGCGACATCGCCTCGCGCACGTCCGGGAGCGCCAGCGCTTCGCCCTTCCACGAGCGTCCGGATCGCGCATCCGTCATGGCGAGGTCCACCGCCGGCGGCAGATGCTCCATGAGGGCGATGAACAGGTCCACCACGCGCTCGGCGTTGGCGACGAGATGGGCGGTGTAATAGTCGCCGTCGTGGGAGAATGAAAAGCCATCGGC
>DATNAM010000044.1:0-18606 GCA_035572595.1 Gemmatimonadaceae bacterium | reverse complement strand
ACAACCACGCGACTTCATTGGCGCGTTGTCGTGCCCGGCCCGCAGCTTCCTGCGCACGAACCAGCAACTGCGTCCCGACCGCCGCCACGACGAGGAACGAGATCAGCGCCACCCAGTCGAGTGGCTTGCTGACGTTCCACTGATCGAACGGCGGCTGAAAGTAGTAGTCGATGAGGAGGAAGCCGGAACACGCGAGCGCCAATCCAAGCGCACGTCCGCCGCTCACGCTGCCGCCGAGGACAATCAAGAGATACGCGAGCGCGACGTGGCCTTCGTTGATGTCGTATCGCACGAAGTACATCGCGACGGTCGCGGCCGCGAGAATGGCGCCCCAGATGATCCACGGTCGCACGGCAGGCCACGTGCGCGCGAGACGCTCACGTGTGGGCAGACGAGTCGGTTGGAGTTCGATCGTCATCGAATGCCGTTATCGAATAGATCGGGACATGCAGGCCAGCCCAGCATTTCAATGTACTCGGTGCGGACGGGTTCGCCGAGCGCGCGCCTCGCCCTCCGCCTTACTACACCTAAGTGAGCCCTACAAAGAGGTTGTTCAAAGATTCAGCGATTGTTGGATGCGCAAAAACGCCGTCTCTGAGCGCGGTGTACGGAAGATTGCCCATCATGGCGAGCTGAAGCATGCTCATGACCTCGCCGCCCTCCAAGCCGAGTACGGCGCCGCCCAAAATGTGGTGTGTATCGCGGTCGACGATCGCCTTCATGAGACCGCGTGGCTCCGCGACCTCGACCGCGCGCGCCACGTGCGACATGGGCATGGTGGCCACCGCGATATTGCGATGCTGGGCGCGCGCTTGTCGCTCGGTGAGTCCGATACCGCCTAACTGCGGGTCCATGTACACCGTGTACGGAACGATCCGCCCGGCGATGCTGGCCGAGCCGCCGTGCAGAAGGTTCGCTCGCAGGACGCGGAAGTCATCGTACGAGATGTGGGTGAACGCGGGGCCGCCCTTCACATCGCCGACGGCGTAGACGCCGGGCGCCGTCGTCGCGAGGCGATCATCGACCGTGATGTAGCCGCGGGGGTCGACGGCAATACCGGCGGCGCCGGGTTCGAGCGTGTTGGTGTTGGGCACGCGACCGGTCGCGACGAGCAGATGGGTCGCATCGACCTGGTGCGCACCGTCGCCGGCCGCGACGTCCAGCCGCAGTCCGTTAGGCATTGGCTCGGCGGCCGTGGCGCGGGCGCCGAGCATGATCTCGATGCCGTCGTCGCGCAGGATGTCGGCCGCCGCCTGGGCGATGTCGGTGTCTTCGTGCGTTAGGAGCTGCGCGTCCTGGTTCACGATGGTGACGCGGCTGCCGAATCGGCGGAACATCTGCGCGAACTCGACACCGACGTATCCGCCGCCCAGCACGAGCAGATGCCCGGGCAACGTTTCCAGTTCCATGATGGAGGTCGAGTCCAAGGCGGACACGCGGTCGAGGCCCGGGATCGGCGGGCGCGAGGGGCGGGCGCCGGTATTGATGATGATGGTGTCCGCGCGCAGGGTTCGCTTCGTACCGTCGGAGGCGCGCACCTCGACGCGACGTTCGCCTATGAACCTGGCGTCGCCGAACATCACATCGACACCGGCGGTCGTGAGCGCGTGCTCACTGCCCTGGCGAAAGTCGCTGACGATCGCACGCTTGCGTGCGAGCACCTTGGGCAAGTCGAGTGACACGTCTCCGCAACGGACGCCGAAGTCGGCGGCGCGCCGCGCGAGGTACGCCACCCGAGCGCTTGCGATCATGGTCTTGGTCGGCGTACAGCCGTCGTTGATGCACGTGCCGCCGATGAAGCGTCGTTCGACCAACGCGGTTCGGCGGCCCGCACGCGCGCACGCACCTGCCAGCGGACCGCCCCCCTGCCCTGATCCTATAACAAGGACGTCGACGATCGAGTCGGCCATGACGTGCTCCGTTTCCGGATAAAGGTGAGGAACTTCGTTGTCGTGTAATTCTGTTTACACCAGGTGACTGGATCGAGGCGGGATGTGCCGGACTCAAACGGAACGATCGAGAACGCGAATTGCTTGAAAAGGTCGTCCGCCCACGGCCGGCCGCATGCGGCTTGCCATCGGGACGGTGAGTGGTATCTACTTCGACTCGGGCACCGGAGCGCGGCGCCCGAACCGCTGCCGCGCGAGTCGCGGCCGTCACTCCAGCCGCTCGACCGATGACCCATGCTCACCTGGAAGCAGCCGCACCCACGGCCGACTGGATCGCCGCTGCGCTCGACGAAGCGCGCGCGCGCACGTTGATGCTCGTCGAACCGTTGAGCGAGCATGATCTGCACCTGCAGCACGATCCGTTGATGAGTCCCGTGATTTGGGATCTTGGCCACATTGCGCATTTCGAGGAATTGTGGCTGACCCGCAATCTCGACGGGCCGGTGGAATTCGTCGAGATGCCCGGCCTGTACAATCCGTTCGAGTATCCGCGGCGCGTACGCGGAGCGCTCGCGTTGCCGAGCCTCGCCGAGTGTCGCGTGCTGATGGCGGAAATTCGCGAGCGCGTGCTGGATCGCCTGCGCGCGGCGGACATGGACGACGGCCACGCGCTGCTCCGGAGCGGCTACGTGTATGCGATGGTCGCGCAGCACGAGTACCAGCACGACGAGACGATCTTGCAAACGTTGCAGCTCAAGCAGGGGGCGCCGTACCGCCCGTCCCGCCGCACGAGCGTGCCGGGCGGCGCGGCGAGCCTGCCTAACGTAGCACGGATGGTGCGGTTCCCCGGTGGACGCGTGACGATCGGCACGACCGACCGGAGCCGCGCATACGACAATGAGCGGCCGCGCCACGCAGTCGAGCTGGCGCCGTTCTGGATCGACATGCACCCAGTGACTAACGGAGCGTATCTGGCGTTCATGGCGGATGGGGGCTACGACGCGCGTGCGGTGTGGTCGGACGCGGGATGGCAGTGGCTCCAGGAAGCCCGCGTTCGTGCGCCGAAGTATTGGCAGCGAGACGACGACGGCTGGACTACGCGCAGCATGGATCTCGTGGAGCGCGTCGACCCGGCGAAGCCGGTCTGTCACGTGTGCTACCACGAAGCCGATGCGTTCGCCCGTTGGGCGGGCAAGCGGCTGCCGACGGAGTTCGAGTGGGAAGCCGCGGCATCGTGGGATCCATCGGCGGGGCGTGCATTGGTGTATCCGTGGGGCGATGATCCCGCGACCGCCGGCATGGCGAACGTGGATCAACTGTCGTTCGGGACGGCACGCGTCGGCGCGTATCAGCGCAACGTATCGCCAATCGGGTGCCGCGGAATGATCGGCGACGTGTGGGAATGGACGTCGAGCGACTTCGTGGGGTATCCGGGGTTCGAGAGCTATCCGTATCCCGAGTACTCGCAGGTCTTCTTCGGCGATGAGTACAAGGTGCTTCGCGGCGGGTCGTGGGCCACGCGGCCGGGGGCAATTCGCAACACCTTTCGCAACTGGGACTATCCCATTCGCCGGCAGATTTTCAGCGGGTTTCGCTGCGCGAGGGACGACCGATGAGTGCCGCCGCGGCCCGGCCGCTTTCTCCGTTAGGCGACGACGTGCGGGCGGGGTTGTCGCGCCAGCAGAAAGAGTTGTCGCCGACGCTGTTCTACGATCGCCGCGGATCGGAGCTGTTCGAGGAGATCACGCGGCTTCCCGAGTACTACCTCACGCGAACCGAGCGGTTGCTGCTCGCGACGCAGATGCCGCCGGTCATCGCCCGCCTCGCGCCGCGCACGCTGGTGGAGCTGGGGGCCGGCAGCGCGGCCAAAACGCGGCTGCTGTTGAGTGCCATGCAAGCGCCGGGCGGCCACATCACGTACGTGCCGATCGACGTGAGCGCCGACTTCCTCTCCGAGACCGCGTCTCGGTTAGGCGCGGAGCTGCCGGGCCTTCACGTGGTGCCGGTGGTGGCCGACATCGCCGTGGGACTCGGCCTGCCGCGCGGGCTGCCGCGTCCCGTGCTGTTCGCATTCCTGGGGAGCACCATCGGCAACTTCGATGCACACGCGGCCGTCGCGCTCCTGCGGCGCGTGCGCGACGCGATGTGTCCGGGTGACCATTTCCTCCTCGGCGTCGATCTGCAGAAGGATGTGCGCGTGATCGAAGCGGCGTACAACGATGCGGCGGGTGTGACGGCCGAATTCAACCGCAACGTGCTGTACGTGCTCAATCGGGAGCTGGGCGCGGATTTCGATCCGGACGCCTTCGAGCATCGCGCGCACTACAACACGCTCGCGCATCGCATCGAGATGCACCTCGTGGCGCGACGCGCGCTCGACGTGCACATCCCGCAGGTGGGGCGCGTGTCGTTTCGCGCCGGCGAATCGATTCGAACCGAAATCAGCTGCAAGTACGATCGTGAGAGCGTGCAGCGATTGTTCACGGCCGCGGGACTCGTTCTCGCGGAGTGGGTGTCGAACGACGAGCCGGCGTACGCGCTCGCGATCGGAGCGGTCGACGCTCGATGACGGCGATTGTTCCAGTCGGTGCGCGCGGCCGCGCGGTTCTAGAGGCCGATCTCGCGCGGCGCGCGTTCGCGCCGGCACCTGCGCCGGCGACTCGCATTGGCGCGGAGATCGAGCTGCTGCCGATCGATGCCGACACGCGATGTATCGCGGCGTTGGACCGCGGCCCGCACGCGGTGCTGCCGCTCCTCCAACGCTTCGGTACGACGCGATGCTGGGCAGAGTCCCGAACGGAGAAAGGCACGCCGTGCTTCCACGTGCCGGGCGGCGGTCGCCTGACGTTCGAGCCGGGCGGCCAGATCGAATACGCGGCGCCGCCCAAGCCTAACGCAAGTGCGTTGCTGGCCGACCTGCGGTCGGTGCTCGAGCCGTTGCGGCGGTTTGCGGCGCGCGAGGGAGTAAACCTCGTGGCGTCCGGCATCGAGAGTGAGCGCGATGTGTGGTCGACGCCGCGCCAGCTCGACGCGGATCGCTACGAGCGCATGGAAGCGTATTTCGGCACCATCGGTCCACACGGCGCGCGGATGATGCGACAGACGGCATCGTTTCAGGTGTGCCTGGACGTCGGCAATGGGAACGTGAGCCGGCAACGCTGGCAAGTGTTGAATGCTGCCGCGCCCTACGTCGTTGCGATGTTCGCCAATTCGCCGCGGTACGATGGGGCGTTGAGCGATCATCAAAGTGTGCGGGCAGCCTGCTGGCGACGCCTCGACCCGTTGCGCACTGGCGTGGTAACCGGCGATAACCCGGTGCATACGTATCTGGCGTTCGCGCTGGCCGCGCCGGACATGATGCGGCGCACGGGCGACGGTGCGTATCGTCCGTTCGGCGAATGGCTGGACGCCGGCGGCGTGACGATCGAGGACTGGCATCACCATCTGACTACGCTCTTTCCGGAGGTTCGCCCGCGCGGCTACTTCGAGATGCGCGGAGCGGACTCGATCGATGCGGCGTGGCTCGGCGCGCCGCTCGCTCTGTTAGGCGGGATCGCATACGACGACACGGCGCGCGCCGAGGCGCTCGAGGTACTTGGCGATCCCGGCGAACGGTTGGAATGCGCTGGGCGTGCCGGGCTCCGCGAGCCCAACGTCGCCCGGACGGCGCGGGAGCTGGTGGATGTCGCCATGCGCGGGTGCGCGCGACTGGGCCGAACCTTTCTATCCGACATCGATCGCGATGCGGCGCGCGCGTACTTCGAGCAGTACACGATGCGCGGCCGTTCCCCGGCGGACGACGTTCGCGACGCGGCGATCGCGGCTACCGCCTAACGGTCGTCAGCGAGCCAGGCGCGCGTTGTCGTACGTCGGGTCGCCGGTTACCTCTCGGTCCACGTGCGGCGCGAGCCACGGCGGCGGCTGCGGCGCGTCGTCGGGATGGGCGAGCTCGACTTCGGCGAGCGTCAGCGGCCGGTCCAGAAAGTCATCGATCGTCCACTCCGTGTTGCCATCGCGTACGAGATAGCGGCGCTTGTGCACACGGCGTCCCGACGTCAGCGGCCAGAGCGCATCGAACAGGTCGCGATCGATCTGATCTTCGAGCTCCAGGCGCACGAGACCGTTCCCGCCCTTCACCGTCCGATACCATCGTGTTTCGCCGGCGACGGCGATGGCGCGGACGCGCTCGGTGACGTGGCCGCCGGGTAGATATCCCTGGTCGATGTCCTGCACGGTGGTCGCGGCGGAGTCGCCTAACGGACCAGTCGGCAAATCGGTGAGCAGGTACTTCCGCTCGATCTCCGTGCCCTGCGTATGGTGACGCTCGAGACGGGCGGCGAGCGCACGGGCGCTCTCGAGGAACGGGCGTGCATGGTCGCCCAACCAGTCGGCGGCGAAGGCGGCGAACAGCGATTCGCTGCGCGCGTGGAGTCGCCGGGCCAGCTCGAGCAGTCCGGCGCGCGGATCGCGGCCGGCCGGACCGGCCGGCCGCACGCCTTCGAGCGACGTGCCCTCGCGGACCAACGCCGCCAACCGGTGCGCCGCATCGCGCGCGGCGTCTTCCATGGCGTCGGCGACGAGCGCGGCCAGCACGTGCGCATCGTGCAACTTGCCCAGCGTGTCCTGCATGGCGCGCAGCCGATCGACTAACGGGCCAGCGTCGGGTGCAACCTCGACGACCGGCTCGAGCGTGTAGCGCAGATGCTTGCCGGCGATGCGCGCGCGGTGAGAAGCCTCGTGGTCTGCCGCATCCTGCACGCGACCCAGGCGCGTCTCCAGCGCGCCGATGAGTTCAGTTAGGCGAATGCCGAGGATGCGCGCGGTGCCGGGCGGAACGACCGGCTCGTCGAGCCGTACGGTGAGCTGCCAGGTCGAAAGGGCCTGCTGCAGCGATTCGGCGAGCGATCCGAACCGGCGGGCGAGGTGCGCGTGCATTCGCGCATCCTGTTGCTCTTTGGTCGCGCGGAGTTGCTGCAGCATCCACGTCGCCCCCACACGCTGGCGGCGCGACAGCGTCGGCACCTGACTGTCGATCCACTCGATGTGCACCTGCGCGTCGCGCCCGGCGCCGGTGGCCTTGGCCACACGGCGTATACGACGGCGCCGCTTGGTCGTGATGCTGTCGCGCAATTGATCGCGAAACGCTCGCTCGCAGCTCCGCAGCCGTCGCAGCGCAACCCGAAGATCGTGCAACGCGTCGGGCGCGCGCTCGTCGTCGAGCGACTCGTATGCGGACCGAGCGGCGCGGAGATGGGCGAGCGCAATGCGTCGCGCGGTTTCGGCCGCGGGTCGATCGAGCGCGTCGGTTGGGAGCGAGAGATCCATTCGGCGGCCCGTTAGTCCCGGCCGACGCTGACCGACCGACCGGGTCGGTCAGCCGTGCTGGCGCAGCCAGAAAAACGCGAGCTCGCCGACAATGAACGCCGCGACCGTCGCCAGGAGCAAGGCCTCGAGTTTGGAAGGCGCCGGAATCGAGCGGAGCCAACGTGCGCGGCGACGATATTCGTACATGAATGCTCTCGGCTTCCGATATGTGGGACCAGAACACTGTGAGACATGGAATCGCCCGTCAAGTAAGAAAAAATTCGCAAAATGACCGCATGCTTGTTACCGCCTGTTGCATGCGCCCGCGACATTTGGCGTCAGAAGGCATAGTGGACGGTCCCGTAGAAGGAGCGCGGCTGGCCTGGAGACACGACGTGGCCGGCAACAAGCTCCGGATACGTTTTGTCCAGCACGTTGCGGATGCCGACTTCGAGTTGGGCCACGCCGATCTGCACGAGTCCTCCGACGTGCAGGAGTCCATACGCCGGAAGCACGACACCTGGTTCGTCGAACGGCGAGTACGGGCCGACGACGTTGGTGCTCACGCGCAGCCGCCACGGGATCGCGTGCGGCGCGAATTGCAGCGATGCGATGCCAATGTATTGGGCGGTGTTGTACACGCGCAGTCCCGAGAGCGTGTCGACGGCGGAAGGGTCATCCTCCTCTTGCGTGATGAGCCGCTTGTAGCGCGCATCATTGAACGTCCAGTCGGTGGAGAACGAAAGCATCGGCGCGATCGGCGCTTGCAGCTCGATTTCGACGCCCTGACGGCGACTGGCGCCGCCGTTGCTCGACGCGCCGCTGAGCGGATTGAACGTCTGCTCGTTGCTCACATCCATGCGGAACAGCGCGACCGAGCCGTGGATGTCGTTGTGATCGACCTTGAGTCCGCTCTCGTACGCCCACGCGGTGATGAACGCCAGTGTGGGATCGTCGATGATGCCGTCGGTGGACCGGAATCCGCGCGACACGTTGGCGTAGGCGCCCAGGTCGTTCGTTAGGCGGAAGAGCGCGCCCAATTTGGGCGACGCGACGCCGTGCGTGTCGCCGGTGGTGAACGCCTCGTCAGGGGTGGAGTGCGTATCGACGAGGTCGTACCGGGCGCCGAGGCTGAGTCGCAAGCGCGAGGTCGCATCGATGTCCGACTGCACGAACAGCGCGCCGGATGTCTGTCGCGCGTGCACGAGCGTGGCGGCGGAATCGGGCACGCGGTCGGTGGTGAACCAGTTCTGAAAGTGGGACTGATCCCAACGCGATTCAGCGCCGACGGTGAACTCGACGCGCGGCAGCGCCCACGTGAGCGCCGTGGTCGCGCCGAGTCCCGTGCGGTGATCGACTTCTTCGGTCTGGCTGCCGCTGCCTTCGAAGCGTCCCCCGGCGGGCGGAATCGTCAGGAAGAATTTCCAATTGCCTTGCGTCGAGTACAGCGTCGTGCGCCAGAGCAGCGGTCCGGCGAGGTAGCGCAGACTCACGCGCTCCTGCGCGCGATACTTCCGGCCGCCGTCGGTCGGGTTGGACACGACATCGTAGTCGCGCTGCGCGAATTCCTCTTCGCTCAGGAAGCCAGGCGATTTCCAGTCGGCTCCGTAGAGCTCGACGCCGCCATCGATACGCCAGGCGGACGAGAGGTCGTGCACGACGCGAAAGTGTCCCTGCTCGACGTCCGAGCGGCTGTTAGGCCGCCAGCCATCTTCGTGATCCCAGCGCGCGCCGAACACACCACCGCCGGCGGGACCGTGGTCGAAGCCCGTGAGCACCGTTGCATCGATGTGACCGGCGGTGCCCGCGTCGACGGTTGCTTCGGTGCCTTGCATGCGCTCCAGCGTGTGGACGTTCACTACGCCGGCGAGTGCGAAGTTGCCGAAGAGCGCGCTGGTTGGACCTTTAATGACGTCGATCGACTGCACGGCCGACGGGAAAATGAGTCCCCAGTCGTTGTAGCCCTCGGCGTGTCCGTTGACGGGCTCGTTGATCGGAACGCCGTCGATCCACAACGCGAGGTCGGTAGAGTGATCGGAGCTGAATCCGCGGATCGATGCATCAGAGGCGAAGCCCGGGCCCTGGCCCTGCAGGTGGACCTCGACGCCGGCGCTTTGTCGCAGGAGATCCCACGGCGACGTGGCGGGTGTGAGCGCGATGACCTGCGGCGAAATGGTGATGGCGGACTGCGGTTCGTTGCGGCGAATTGGTGTCGCGGTGACGGTCACGGTGGCGAGGCGTCTCGCGCGTCGCGCAAGCGAATCGCGCCGCGCGGCCGACGTATCGGCGTGAGCGGCGGTGTCGCGTTGGGTGGTGTCGCTCGCCGTCGCCGTCTGGGCGGCGAGGGGCGACCCGAGCACCAACGCGACGGCGGCAAGCAGCGCCGACGGCGAGCAGCGGCACGCGTACGAGCGTACAGTTAGGCATTTGGTCATCTGTCGTCCGGCGTCCAGGACCGCGGACCCGATCGATGGCGCTGGCGTCATCGATCGCGGGGGCGATCACTCGTTCGGGAGTGCGCGCGACACGTGCCGCCTGTGGACCGTTAGGCCGCGGCGGCTACGACGTGAACGAGCGCGTGAGCAAACGGCGACGAGGCGACGGGCGCCCCGTGCGTGCATCACGCGATGGAGGGAGGTCCGTTGGCGAAGGGCCGGGCAAACGGCGCGGCAACCGGCGCCGCGATCTGCGGGACCGGCGTGTCGACGCGCACCGTTTGAACGACGGCAGCGACGACCGATACGCTGGCCGCGGGGAGCCCGGCGAACGCAGCGCCCGCGCAGTCGCCGAGGCAGGTGCAATCGTGATGCGCCGGAGCGGTCGGCTGTGAATCGGTGCCCTGGTGCAGGGGCGCCGCGCCGTTCATCGCTTGTCCGTTGGGCATCGCCATCACGCCTGCGACGCCGTCGTGCATCGGACAGCGATGCATGGCGGCGACCGGTTCCGTCACGCACAGGACGAACCAGATCGCGAGGAAAGCGGAGCCCAATCGGGTGGACCAACGGCGGCGCATGGTGGTAATGTCACCGTGCGAGCGGTCGGGCGCCAGGCCGTGGCGAGCGCTCAAGGCTTGGGCGGAGTCGGCGGCGTCGCTGGGGTTGCCGGCGGCGGCGCGAGGGTGGTCGTCGTGACGATCGATGAATCGTCGAGCGCGGTGATTCGGCCGTCACGACCGACGCTGAACCGCGTGGTGACTCCACCGGTGATTTCGACGCGGTAGCAACCGGAGTCGAGCGGGAGCGGTCCGATGACCGTTTCGTATCCGCGAGGCGCGACGCCGTACGTGACGGTATCGGGAGGCGCGCCTTTGGCGGCGCGATCGCCGAACGTCCAATACGGTCTGCGGTCACCACATCGCATCACGGTAAGGCCGTAGAAAAAGTCGGCGGTACGGCGCAGCGCCGCGAGATGAAACAGCGGCAGCGGTCTAGCCGTGGGGTTCGTATCGAGCGTGCCGGTGTTCGCTGCACATGCGACCGCGGCACTTACAATGAGTGTCGCGCAGGCGATGCGGCACCACGCGGACGCGCGGCGCCTCTTCAAGACAGCGTGCACGGCAGTCATCTTGCGCATATGCGAACGCGGCCGAGTATCGCCGCGATCACCGAATGCAATCGAGGACTATCAATGCAGGATTCGACGATACCGGGCGGGCGGGTGCGTGTCCGGACGATCCGGCGGCTGGCACTCGCTGTCGCGTCGGCGATGTTGTGCGTGGGCAGCACGAGCGGGTTCGCGGCGTTCCACACGCATCTCAAGCGGTCGGCGCCGAGCAACGGCGCAACGTTAGGCGAAGCACCGAAGGCGGTGCAACTCTGGTTCACCGAAAAACCGGAGCTCGCGGCCACGGCGATCACGCTCAGCACGGCCGGCGGCTCGGCGGTCGCGTTAGCACCGCTCGCGCTGTCGGATGCGAGCGATACCGCGGCGGTCGTGGCCGCCGTGCGCGGAACGTTGGCACCGGGATCCTACGTGATCCGGTGGCGCACGATGGCGCGCGATGGACATCCGGCACGCGGCACGCTGACGTTCACACTGTCACCGTCTCACTGACGCCTTCGAGCGGATCTCCGGCGAGCGGGGATCCATCGGGCGCTTCGAGCACGAAGCCGGCGTCGCGGATCATCTCGAGATCGTCGCGCGCGGCTTGGCCCGGGGTGGTGAGATAGTCGCCGATGAAAATCGAATTGGCGGCGTAGAGACCCATCACCTGCATCGATCGCAGGTGAACTTCGCGTCCGCCGGCGATGCGGAGCTCCTGGGACGGCAGGAGCAGCCGGAACAGGCACAGCACGCGCAGGCAGCGGCGCGGATCCAGCGCGGCGCGTTCCGAGAACGGGGTGCCGGCGATGGGAATGAGAAAGTTGAGCGGCACGCTGCGCACCTCGAGCTCGCGCAGCGACAGCGCGAGGTCGATGATATCGTCATCGGATTCGCCCATGCCGACGATGCCACCCGAGCACGTCTTGAGGCCGGCCGCGCGCACGTGCTCCACCGTTAGGCGGCGGTCGTCGAACGTGTGCGTGGTGCACACCTCGGGATGGAATCGCTCCGAGGTGTTCAGGTTGTGGTTGACTTGCGTGACGCCGGCTTCGCGGAGGCGGCAGGCCTGCTCTTCGTTCAGGAGGCCGAGGCACGCGCACACACGCAGGTCGTATGTGTCACGGACCGCGCGCACGGCATCGAGCACTTTCTGAAAGACGCGTTCGCCGGGCGTGCGTCCCGAGATCACGAGACAGAACGTGCCCGCTTTGACGCTCGCGGCACGGCCGGCGGCGGCGACGATCTTGTCGCGCGCGAGCAGCGGATACTTCTCGATCTCGGCCGTCGATATCGCGGACTGCGAGCAGTAGTGGCAGTCTTCCGGGCAGAGGCCGCTCTGCGCGTTGAGCAGGAAGTGGAGCCGCACCCGATTCTGCCAATAGTGGCGGCGCACACGATACGCGGCGGTCAATTGGGCGAGCAGCTCTTCGTCGGGGGCGCGAAGAACGGCGCGCGCATCTTCGCGCCTAACGATCTGGCCGGCGAGCGATTGCGTGGCGAGCGCATCCCAGTCGTGCGTATCGTGCTCGAGCGTCATCGGTCGAGGTGTCCTGAGTGGCTGTGGTGGTACGGCGCGGCGTGCGCGAGCACGGCGCGCAATCCAGCGGCTGCGGCCGCGGTCGTCAACGACGTGTGATCCGCCATCGCGGGCAGCCATGGGAAGCTCACCACGGGCGTGTCGGGAAGCAACGCCTGCAGCGTCTCGTGATTGGTGCGGCGCGCGAGGTCTCGCTCGGCGCCATCGGTCTCGTTGAGGACGATGCCGAGCATGCGCACGCCGCCGTTGCGGAGCGCCTGGACCGTCAACATGGTGTGGTTGATCGCGCCGAGCCGGTTGGCGGCGACAACGATGGCATCGAGCGACCAACGCTGGAAGAGGGAGAGGTAGGTGTCGGTGAGGGTGATCGGGACGAGGAGGCCGCCTGCTCCTTCGACGAGTATCGCGTCGGCGCCGGCGGAAAGTCGCTCGAACGATGTGTCGAGCGCCGACATGTCGAGGGTGCGGCCGGCGCGGCGCGCGGCCATCCATGGCGCGAGCGGATCGTCGAGCACGACGGGGCAGACGTCGCGCATGGCATCGGCGCCGCCGGCGGCGGCGGCGAGGGCATGCGCGTCGGATGCGGGGTTGTCGCGGGTGATGCCGGTTTCGACCGGCTTCATCGCGGCGACGCGCAGGCCATCGGCGCGGAGGAGGCCGACGAGCGCACGGCTGACGGTCGTTTTGCCGACGCCCGTGTCGGTTCCGGTGACGCCGACGCGGATCACCGCCATTCGAGGAATCGCTCGATCACGCGATAGATGACGGCCAGGTCATCGGCAGTGGTACAGAACGGCGGCAGCACGTAGACGACGTTGCCTAACGGACGGAGCAGGACGCCGTTCCGTAAGGCGAACGCCGAGAGCTCGCCGCCGACGGCACTCAGATAGCCCTCCTCGCCGTCCACGTCGAACGCGGCGACGGTCCCGAGGACGCGGGTGCGCCGCACGCGCGGGTGCGAGGCGAGCCGCGCGAGATGGTCGCGGTGCGCGCTCTCGATTGTTTCGCGTCGTTTTGCCGATTCGGCATCGAGGAGGGCGAGGCTGGCGCGTCCGGCGGCGCAGGCGACGGGATTGGCGGTGTACGAATGTCCGTGGAAGAACGTCTGCCGGCGATCCTGGCTGCGGAACCCCTCGAAGATGCGCTCGGTGGTGACGGTGGCGCCGAGCGGGAGGGCGCCTCCCGTTAGTCCTTTGGAGAGGCACATGATGTCGGGCGCGACGCCGGCGCGGGAGCAGGCGAAGAGCGGGCCGGTGCGGCCGAATCCCGTCAACACTTCATCGGCGATGAGCAGGACGTGCGCTTTGCCGCAGCATTCGGCGAGCGCGCGCAGCGTGTGCTCGGGCCACATCCGCATGCCGCCCGCGCCTAACAGCAGCGGCTCGACAATGACGGCGGCGAGCTCGGCGCCGCGTTGGTCGATCAGCGCGCGCAGGGCGGCGACGGTGTCGCCCTCGGCGGGGTCCGGCAGGCGTTCGACCGCCCACAACCGATCGGCGAACGGGGCGGTGAAGGTGCTGCGTGCGCTCACGCTCATGGCGCCGAACGTGTCGCCGTGGTAGGCGTGCTCGATGGCCGCGATGAGCGGGCGCGGTTCGCCGCGGTTGCGCCAGAACTGGAGCGCGGCCTTGACGGCGACTTCGACGGCCGTGGATCCGTCGTCGGAGAAGAAGACGCGCGTTAGGCCGGGCGGCAGGACCTCGACAAGGCCGGCGGCCAGTCGGGCCGCGGGTTCGTGCGTGCATCCGGCGAAGATGACCTGGTCGAGCGTGGCCGCCTGCTCGGCGATGGCCGCGGCGATCGCGGGATGCGAATGGCCGTGCAGGGTGACCCACCAGGACGAGATGGCGTCGAGGAGGACGCGGCCGTCGGCGGTGTGCAGTCGCGCGCCCTCGCCGCGGACGACCGGCACCGGGAGTGGTGCGATCGCGTGCTGGGTGTAGGGGTGCCAGACGTACCGCGCATCGAGCGCGGCCCAATCGACGGGCGCGGTCACGCGGCGGCCGACGGCAGGAGGTCGCGGAGCGCGTGGAGCAGCTGCGCGATCTGCTCGGGCGTGTGCGCGGCGCTGGCGGTGATGCGCACCCGCGAGCTGCCTAACGGAACGGTCGGCGGCCGGACCGCGCCCACCAGGATGCCGCGCGCGCGGAGCGCGGCGCCCAGGCGCGCCGTGTCGGCGGCCTCGCCGATGCGGACCGGTATGATGTGGCCATCGCTCTCGCCGGAGGGCTCGCGGCCTAACGCGTGCAGCCCCTCACGGATGGCGCGGGCGTTGGCGCGGAGCTGTTCCCGGCGCCAGGGCTCGGATGCCGCGATGCGCAGCGCCGCGAGCGTGCCGGCGGCGAGCGCGGGCGGCGTGGCCGTGGTGAAGACGAATGCGCGGGCGCGGTTGAGCAGCCAGTCGCGGAGCGCCTGCGATCCGGCGATGAACGCGCCGGTGGTCCCGATCGCTTTGCCGAGCGTCCCCATGTTCACGTCGATCTGCTGCTCGACGTGCCAGTGCTCGGCCGAGCCGCGGCCGTTGTCGCCTAACACACCGGTGCCGTGCGCGTCGTCGACGTACGTGAACGCGCCGTGCTCGCGCGCGAGCGCGACGAGCTCGTCGAGCGGAAACAGATCGCCATCCATCGAGAACACCGCGTCGACGACGATCCAGCGGCGGCCGTTGTGCTCCGCGTCATCGCGCAGCAGGTCATCCAAGCGATCGAGGTCGAGATGCGGAAAGATCTTGACATCGGCGCGCGACAGGCGGCAGCCATCGATGAGCGACGCATGATTGAGCGCGTCGGCATAGATGACATCGCCGCGCGAGGCCAGCGCGGGAATCGCGCCCGTGTTGGCGGCGTATCCGCTCGCGAACAGCAACGCAGCGGCGGTGCCCTTGAACTGGGCGAGCGCGGTCTCGAGCTCTTCGTGCAAGTCGTTCGTGCCCGAGATGAGCCGCGCGGCGGCGGCGCCGGTGCCCTCTCGCCGCAGCGCTACCGCGATCGTGTCGGCGATGCGCGGGTCGCCGGCCAAGCCGAGATAATCGTTAGACGAGAAATCGATCGCGGGGCGACCGTCGGCGGACACAGCGGCGCCGCGACGGCCGTGCACGGGATGCGTCTCACGTCTCAAGTCGGCGCGATCGAGCACCGAGAGATCGCGGCGGAGCACGGCATCGAGCGTCGTGTCGGAGGGCGCAGTCACACGAGATGGCATGGTGCGGAGACTACCCGATTCGACGACGCGCGGTCAAGCGGCACGACGATGCTGTATTGACGGAGCCGGCGCGCCGGGATAGCATCGCAGTCAGGGGTCGCACGCGCGTCGCGAGCGATGCGACCGGACATCTCTGGTCGAGCGAGCGCGGAGTGAATCCATGAGCGGCGATGTGACGCGACGGGAGTTCGTGATTGGAGCGGCGGCAGCGGCGGCGGCGGCGCGCATCTGGCCGCGCTCTGCCTTGGCCGATCGGACGCGTGGTTGGTCGCCGAGTGTCGCGGATCCATCTATCGTACGGCCGTTCGATCTCGCCCGCGTGCGACTTGCACCGGGACCGTTTCTCGACGCAGCGGAGATCGCGCATCGCCACCTGCTGAGGGTCGATCCCGACCGGCTCTTGCACATGTTTCGCGTCACCGCCGGCCTTCCATCATCGGCCGAGCCGTTGGGCGGTTGGGAAGCGCCGGTGAACGAGTTGCGCGGACACTACACCGGCCACTTCATGTCGGGGTGCGCGCTCATGAGCACGAGCATGCGCGATCCCGAGCTGCGCAAGCGCGGCGCGTACATCGTGAGCGTGCTGGCGCAGTGCCAGCAGGCGCACGGCAACGGATATGTGAGCGCATTTCCGGAGGAGTTTTTCGACCGGCTGCGCGAGGGGAAGAACGTGTGGGCACCGTTCTACACGATTCACAAGATCATGGCCGGGCTGCTGGACACCTACACGTACACCGGCAACGCGCAGGCGATGACGGTGCTCACGGGTCTCGCGACGTGGACGCGCGGATGGGTGTCTCCGTTAGGCGACGAGGCGATGGCGCGCGTGCTGGAGCGCGAGTACGGCGGGATGAACGAGGTATTGTACAATCTGTCGGCGGTCACCGGCGACACCCAGTGGGCGCATCTGGCGCACCGGTTCGACCACGAGCGGATTTTTGCTCCGTTAGCCGAAGGGCGCGATGAGCTCAAGGGGCTTCACGTCAACACGACGATCCCCAAGATCATCGGCGCCGCGCGCCGGTACGAAGTGGCCGGGGATGCGCGGTATCACGCCGTGGCGGACTATTTCTGGCGCGAGGTGACGGGGCATCGCGCGTACTGCACGGGCGGCACGAGCAACGGCGAAGATTGGGGCGCGGCACCCGACGTCTTGTCGACGCAGTTGAGCGGCTACACGCAAGAGTGCTGCACGACGTACAACATGCTCAAGTTGACGCGCCACGTATTCGGGTGGACGGCGGACCCGCGGTGCGCGGACTTCTACGAGCGGGCCCTGTTCAACGGCATTCTGGGGACGCAGCATCCGAGCGACGGGATGACGCTCTACTACGTGCCGCTGGCGTCGGGATATTGGAAACTGTTCGGCCATCCGAACGAGTCGTTCTGGTGCTGCAACGGAACGGGCCTCGAGTCGTACTCGAAGTTCGGCGACAGCATCTACTTTCACGACGACGCCGGCGTGTACGTGAACCTGTTCATCGCATCGGAGCTGGAGTGGCAGGAGCGCGGCGTGCGGCTGGTGCAGGAAACGCGATTCCCGCTCGAGGACACGGCGCAACTCACGATCCGGTGCGCGCGGCCGACGCGGTTCGCGCTGCGCGTGCGGGTGCCGTACTGGGTTGGGCGAGGCGGTTCGGCGTCGCTCAACGGTCATGCGCTGGACGCGTACGCGGCGCCGAGCAGCTACCTGGTGCTCGATCGCACGTGGCGGGACGGGGACCGGCTGGCGGTGGCCATGCCGATGGCGCTGCACGCCCATCCGATGCCGGACGATGCGGGCATCCAGGCTCTGATGTACGGCCCGTTAGTCCTTGCCGGCCGGTTAGGCACGACCGGCCTCACGTCCGACGTGATTCGGGCGGCGCCGACGAAGCCGCGGACGGTACCGGAGTACGCGTCCGATCCCGTGTCGGCGCCGTCCTTCGTGGCGGGTGCAGGCGATCTGTCCAGCTGGATCACGCGACGCTCGGCTGCCGGGGCGCCGTTGGAGTTTCGCACCGTTGGGCAGGCGACGGATGTGACGCTGGTCCCGCTCAATACGGTGATCGACGAGCGGTACGCCGTGTACTGGAAGGTCGCGTCGCGCAACACGTGATGCGCGCGCCGGGAGCTCGCGCGTGACCGGACCGCTCTCCCGGCGGGACGCTCTCAAGATCCTCGGCGCGACGTCGGCGGGCGCGTTCCTCGATCCGCGGGCACGCGCGGCGGCTGCGGCTGCGTTAGGCGCAGAATCGGCCGGTCGCACGCCGGCCGGCGCACTCGCTGACATCGAACCGCTGACATCGACGAGCGGCGTGTTCGTGCCGCCGCGCGGTCGAGCCTACGACAAATTCAGCTTCGACTTTCCCGAGCCGTCGGTCGCCTTCGCCGGATACCGGTTCGCGGTGCTCGTCTTCACGTACGAGAACGTCTACGGGCTCGAGCGTGCATCGATGCACGCGGACGCGGCCGAAAACGGCGCGCGCGTGACGTGCGACCGGCTCGTGTGGGCGGGCGGACAGCAAACCGCGCCGGGGCGCGTGGACCTCGAACTGCGACGCGACGACGATGGCGTCATCACGTGGCGAGTACAGGCATCGCTGTCGCGTCCGATCAAGGCGATCACGACCGTCGTGCGCGGAATTCCGCGCGGGCTGGTGTCGGTATCCGGCCAACCGTTCTTCGATCCGCGCGACGACGAGCTGTTGTTCGGATATCCGTTCAGCGGCGGCGATCTCTTCGGCCCTGGCGAGGCGGCCGGGATGCCGACGCCGCTCGTCGTGGTGCAGCACGGCGAGTCGCGGTTCGTGTCGATCTCCTCGCTCGACGATCGGGTGCGGACGAAACGGTTCTACCTGCAGCCGGGCGCCGCCGAGTACCGGCTCGAGGCCGTGCACGAAGCCGAGGGGTGGCTGTCCCGGACGGAGATGTCGACGCCGTGGTGGCGGCTCGCCGGCGCTGCGACGCTCGATGCCGCGGTGTCGCCGCATTTCGATCATCTCGCGCGCGCCTACGGCCTAACGGAGTGGGACAGGCGGGCGGACGTGCCGGCGTGGCTCCGGCAAACCTCGCTCGTGCTGACGCTCCACGGCATGCACTACACGGGCTACGTGTTCAACGACTTCGCGCGCATGCTCGAGATCGTGCGAT
>DATNAM010000043.1:0-2347 GCA_035572595.1 Gemmatimonadaceae bacterium | reverse complement strand
GCTGCTCGGCCGCACATTCACGGCCGCCGAAGACCGCGTCCCGTTAGGCGACCCGGTGGCAGTGATCAGCTACGACTACTGGCGCCGCCGCTTCGGCGCCCAGCGCTCGGCCGTCGGGAGCACGATGGTCGTGAACGGCGTCCCGCTCACCGTCATTGGGGTGACCCCGCGCGGGTTCTCCGGCGACATCGTCGGCCAGTCGATCGATATGTGGATACCGATGATGATGCGTCGCGCACTGCAGCCGGCCGCCACCGCGCTCGACGACCGGTCATTTTCGTGGCTGTCCATGATGGGCCGACTCGCCCCTGGAGCGACACTCGCTCGAGCACGCGCCGAGCTGCCGGTGATCGAGACGCAATCCATTCGCGCACATCTCACGGGTGAATCGCTCTCCGAATTCGATTCGGACCTGCGCGCGCAACCGATTCAGGTCGACGCGGGCGCGCGCGGGTTCTCCGAATATCGTCCGCTCTATGGGCCAGCCCTCGCCGTCCTCATGGCCGCCGTGGCGCTGATCGCGCTCGTGGTGTGCGCGAACGTGGCCAACTTGATGCTCGCGCGCGCGGCCGCCCGTGCGCGCGAAATGACCGTGCGCATGACGCTCGGCGCCGGCCGTCGCCGGCTCGTGCAGCAACTCCTCACCGAGAGCGCGCTCTTGGCTGCGGCTGCCGGTGCGCTTGGGTTGCTCGTCGCGGTATGGGGCGGCCGCGTGCTGGTGTCGATCGCCGGCGTGGGGGACCGCCCGATTGCATTGGACGTCGCTCCCGACTTCCGTCTGATTGCGTTCACGTCGCTCGTCACGCTCCTCTGCGTGGTGCTGTTCGGCCTCGCGCCCGCGCTCCGGGCCACGCGACTCGATCTTGGCACCGCGCTGCGCGCGCACGGGCGGAACATCGCCGGCGCCCGCGTTCGGTTAGGCCGCGTGGCACTCGGTCCGGCGCTCGTCGTTGGGCAGGTGGCGCTGTCCACGCTGCTCTTGATCGGCGCCGGGCTCCTGGTGCACAGCGTCCAGCGCATCCTCACCGTCGACCTCGGCTTCGATCGCGACCACATGCTCATTGCCGAGGTCCCGATGGGACAGCGTAGCCTGAACGGCACCGGTGTGCTGGCCGCGGCACGGACGATGGCGGACGACATCCAGCGCGTCCCGGGCGTACGCGCGGTGACGTACTCTGAGGAAGGTTTGTTCAGCGGCGGCGAATCGACCGGCCACGTAACCGTTCCCGGCTTTACCGCGCGAGCGGATTCACAACTCTCCATCCACTATGACGCGGTTGGGCCGAACTACGTGCGCGCCATCGGCGCGAGGCTCGTGCGCGGCCGGGACCTCGACGGGCGCGATGTCGCGGGCGCCGAACCGGCGGCGGTGGTCGATGAGACGATGGCACGCTTCTACTTCGGCACGGCCGATCCGGTCGGGCGGTCGTTCTCTATCGACTCGGCAACGTACACGATCGTCGGCGTCGTACACGACGTGCAGGAGCAGGATGTGCGCGAGCCGCCCGTTAGGCGCGCGTACCTCCCGGTCGCTCAACTGCCTACGCCGCCCAAGACGCTCATCTTCGAGGTGCGCGTAGCGGGTGAGCCGTCACGATATGTGCAACCGGTTCGCGGCGCGCTGGTCGCGCGTCATCCCGATTTGCGCAACGCTGTAAAATCGCTCGACGAAATGGTGCGCGAATCGATCGGCCAGGACTTTTTGCTGACGCGCGTCACCGCGTTCTTCGGTATCGCCGCGCTGCTGTTGGCGGCGGTCGGCCTGTACGGCATCACATCGTACTCGACATCGCGGCGCACCGGCGAGTTCGGACTGCGCAGCGCACTCGGCGCGGTGCCGCGCGACGTCACGAGCATGGTTGTCGGCGAAGCCGTACGTCTCGTGTTCGCGGGCGTCGCCATCGGGTTGCCCGCGGGCCTGGTGGCAACGCGCATGATCCGGGCGCAGGTATTCGGCGTGGGAACGCTCGACACGGTATCGATCGCCGCCGCGGTCATCGCGCTCACCGTCGCCGCGGTCATTGCGAGCTATCTCCCGGCGCGCCGCGCCGCGCGGGTCGGGCCGCTCGAAGCACTGCGCAGCGAATGAGCCAGGCGCATCGGGAGAGAGCGGAATGCGGCGTCCTCTCGTCGCACCGTTTCTCGCTTGGTTGCCGGCCGTCCGGCGTGCAGCGCCGCTGGCCGGACGAAACAAGCGCCCCGCATCCGCCATGACGCCTTTCGCCGGCCTTTGTCGCAATGGAGGAAGCAGGGCGCGCGAGGCGCTGCGCCCGTCCGCCTTCACCTCCACTCCGAGGACCGGATCATGCGCGGCAGGATCCTGCAGTACAACGGCACCGACGGCACC
>DATNAM010000042.1:0-8386 GCA_035572595.1 Gemmatimonadaceae bacterium | reverse complement strand
GAGGCGAGGCGCACGTGGTTGAGCCACGTGGAGTCCGGCGTGAATCCGTACGTCTGCTTCCAGTACTCGAGCGGCGGCGCGTCGAAGGTCCACATCGTGCCGGCTTCTTTCACGTACTTCGCCGGACCGAGCGGAACCGCCACCCGCGGCGGTTCCTTTCGAATGCGCGTCGGCGGTTTGGTCGTCGTGGCCTGCGCCGGCAACGACGATGAAAGCCCAACGGTGAGCCATGCGATTGCGACAGTGGCGCGACGGAGCAGACAGATCGTGCGGTCGATGTTCACGTAGGCCTCGTCGAGTCGAAATGTGCGGAAATCGTCCAGTGCCAAATTCGGTCATCGGCCGACGGAGCGAAAGGTCTCCCGTAACACGTCTCTGCCCGTGCGATGCGCACCTGGCACGCCCCTCGCATACCGTTGACGCACATCCCGGTGCGGGTTACGATGCGCCCCAAGCACCGTTGCTCGACGTGACGCGCGCTCGTCTCTTCGAGCACACACGAATCCTGTACACCTCTCAACTCATCGAGATGCCGCGTCGCTCACACCGCTACATCACTGCTGTCGCGATTGTCGCCGCCGCGCTCGCAGCCGGTTCGGCAACGCTCGCGGCGCAGGACGGTGTGCGCACCACCCCGCCGCCGGAACCGTCCAAGCCGTTCCTCGCGTTCGGACGCTCCGCGCTCACCCTCGGCGATTCGATCGTCACGCTCGCTCGCGAACAGTTGGGCAAACGTTACGTGTTCGGCGGCACATCCCCGCGCCGCGGATT
The DNA here is from genome assembly GCA_035572595.1 of Gemmatimonadaceae bacterium. Taxonomy (GTDB): domain Bacteria; phylum Gemmatimonadota; class Gemmatimonadetes; order Gemmatimonadales; family Gemmatimonadaceae; genus JADGGM01. The sequence goes on along the minus strand of DATNAM010000042.1, from coordinate 7,615 downwards.
CGATTGCAGCGGATTGGTGAAATACATCGCGACCGCGCTCCACATCGACATCCCGCGCACCGCGCGCATGCAGGCCCAAGCGGGCGAAGCCGTCGCGAAAGACACATCGCAACTCCTGCCCGGCGACCTCGTCACGTTCGGACGCGGCTCGCGCATCTCGCACATCGGGATCTACGTCGGCAACGGACGGTTCATCCACGCGAGCACCAAAGCGGGCCGCGTGATCGAGACTTGGCTCATCCGGAAGCCGGCGCGCGGCATCAAGCCGTGGCAAGGGGTGCGACGTCTCGCGATGATCGACAGCTCGGCCGTGTCGCAGGACGACGCGATCCCGTTTCGCTGACCACTCGCTGCGTCAGGGCCGTCGCACGGTGGCTTCGATCACCAGATGGGCGCCCGTTTTCGGAAAATCCAATCGCGACAAGGAATCGGCCAGCCTCGCCGCGCGCGCGCTCGGATCGGCGCGGACCCAACCCGGTGCGCGTTGCCACGTCGACACCAGCCGCGGCTCGCTCACCGCGCCCGCGCGGTCCAACGTCGCGCACAGGAGCGCGCCGCGATCGAGTGGACCGTCGAGCGCGAACGGACCGTAGGTCACGAGGTTGCCTAACGAATAGGCGATGAGCGCGCCGTGTCGCCATTCGATGGCGCGGACCACGTGCGGTCCGTGCCCAACGACGAGCGACGCGCCCGCATCCACGGCGGCGTGCGCGAACGCCACCGGATTGCCGCGTTGCTCGTCGAGATAGGTTTCCATCGTGTCGCGCGTGCGCTGTGCGTGCCGCCCTTCCGCGCCCAGGTGCATCGTCACCACGAGACGCGGATAGCGCGCCGCCGCGCGAGACACGTGGCGACGCACCGCGCGCAAGTTGCGCGTGTCCGGCTCACCCGAGCTGCCGAAGCCCAGAAACGCCACCGTATCGCCGCGCGATGTGACCACCGTCGTCGCCAACGTATCCGCGCCCGTCACGTGCACGCCCGCCGCGTGCAGCGCGTCGAGCGTCCGCGCGAGACCAATTGCCCCGGCGTCGCGCGAGTGATTGTTGGCGACGTTTGCGATGACCTGGCCGCTGTCGCGCAGATGGCGGAGCGCCGGCGCCGCCGACGCGGGCATCCGGAGCGCGTAGCATCCCTTGGTGGGACTCGAACACTTGGCAGCCGGCGCGACTGTACTGTCCGCGGGATCGTCGTCGCCGATCGCGCCCTCGAGATTCACCATCACCAAGTCGGCGCCATCGAGCATCGGCACCAGCGGCGCCAATAATCGACGTGGCTCAGGCAGCGCGCGCGGCCGACGTCGCATCCACGCTGCCGTTCGGTCGACCCACGTCGTATCGAGATTGGTCCCGAGCGACACGTCGCCGCCCATGCACACGCGCACGCCGGCACTCGAGTCCGCGCGCGCAGTCTCCTGCGATGCGAGCGGCAGCGCGAACGCGAACCCGCATGCAATCATTGCGATGACACGGGCCGTCAGGTGCTGAGCTCGTCGCCGTGTCCGATTATGGGACACCCATTCCCAATGGCGGGCACCCGCCTCTCGCAAACGAAAGTCGAGGACTCGACAAACCATTGCCCGACAAGCGATTGTCCAATCTGTCACTCGGGCACGCTCCTTCCCGTATAGGATCGAGCGAGAGCCGCTATTCTAGCGGAGCCTGTGAACCATCCGAGTCATTGATCCGTGGACATTCCGCGCGAACCACCTAGCAAGAAAAAGCGCAACATCCTCATCGGGGCCGGCGTTGTCGCCGTCGTCGCGATCACTGCTGCGCTCAGCCGCTTGGGCCCCGCCGCGCCCCCGGTCGATCGGGCGACGCTCATGATCGACACCGTGCGCCGCGGCGAAATGGTGCGCCAAGTTCGAGGACCCGGCACGTTAGTGCCCGATCAGATCTTGTGGATCTCCGCTCTCACCGGCGGACGCATCGACCAGATCTACGTGCGCCCTCCCGCCAGAGTCCAAGCGAACACGCTCATCCTGTCGATGTCGAACCCTGACGTCACGCTCGAAGACTTGAACGCTGAACAGCAGTTGAGCGCCGCCGAGGCCGCCATGGCCAGCCTCAAGACGACGCTCGAAACGCAGCGTCTCAACGAGGAAGGCGTCGTCGCCACCGCGCAGAACCAATACCAGACGGACAAGCGGCAGGCCGACGTGTCGGGCGCCTTGCTCGCCAAGGGTCTCATCTCGCCGCAAGACGCAGCCAACGCCAAAGACAAGGCCGCTGCATCAGAAACTTCGTTCAAGGTGGAAACCCAACGGCTCGATGTGATGTCCAAGACAATCGACGAGCAGTTGAAGCTGCAGCAGCAGCAGATCGACCGGCTCAGGGCGATCACGGATTTCCAGAAGAAGCGGGTGGAATCGATGCAGGTTCGGGCCGGCTCCGATGGTGTCATTCAAGACATGGACTTGCAGCCGGGACAGTGGGTCCAGCCCGGAACGCTGCTGCTCAAGGTTGCTCAGCCCGGCAAGCTCAAAGCCGAACTGCGCATTCCGGAGAATCAGGCCGCTGACGTCCAGAACAACCAGCCGTGCTCGGTGGACCTGCGCAACGGAATCGTCCAAGGGCACGTCACGCGTATCGAGTCATCGGCGCAGTCGGGCACGGTGGGTGTCGACGTCGCCCTCGATGGACCGCTTCCGCCGGGTGCACGCCCCGACCTGAGCGTCGACGGCACGATCGAAGTGGAGCGCCTCAAGAACGTGTTGTACGTTGGACGTCCTGCATACGGGCAGCCGGAGAGCACGGTTGGTCTGTTCAAGTTGACGCCCGACGGAAAAGAAGCGACGCGCGTGAACGTCAAGTTAGGCCGTGCGTCGGTCACGACCATCGAAGTGGTGCAAGGTCTCAATGTCGGCGACAAGGTGATCATTTCCGACATGTCGCAGTGGGATTCGCACGACCGCGTCCGTTTGCACTAGTCGCCCGTCCTTCGCAGATTCAGCCGCGCACGGCTCACGCCCTCACCTTAGACCCCCCGCCCCCATGGACACCGCTTCGCCCACTCCCGGCTCCGCCTCCTCGGCGGCTGGCTCCTTCTCATCGGCCACATCGGACGGGAAGGCGCTGCTCCGTCTCGACGCGATCGCGAAGATCTTCTATACCGACGAAGTCGAGACGCACGCGCTGGCGGGCGTGCACCTCGAGGTTCCGCCGGGCGAGTACCTGGCCATCGCCGGCCCGTCCGGGTGCGGCAAAACCACGCTGCTCTCGATCCTCGGGCTGCTCGACACGCCGACGCAGGGCGAGTACCTGCTCGACGGTCAGCCGGTGGCCGGCCTCACGGCCAGCCAGCGCGCTCGCGTTAGGAACCGGCAGATCGGGTTCATTTTCCAAGCGTTCAACCTGATCGGCGACCTCACGGTGTACGAGAACGTGGAGCTGCCGCTCACGTATCGCGGCATGGATTCCACCGAGCGTCGGAAGCGCGTGCTCGAGGCGCTCGAGAAGGTCGGGATGTCGCACCGCGTGAAGCACTATCCGTCGCAGCTCTCCGGCGGTCAGCAGCAACGCGTCGCCGTCGCGCGCGCGGTGGCCGGCGATCCGTTGATTCTCCTCGCCGACGAACCCACGGGAAACCTGGACTCGACCAACGGCGAGGCGGTAATGGAATTGCTGCGCGATCTGCACCGCCAGGGTGCCACGATCATCATGGTGACGCACGATCCACGCTATGCCGCGCACGCCGACCGTTCGATCCATTTGTTCGACGGCCGCGTGGTGGAAGACGAGACGGGCGCCAAAGAACAGGCTGACGAGTCGCAGCTTCGCGAAAGCGGGTTTTAACGGCGGGGAAGCGGCGGCTGGCGCCGCCTGAGGGGAATGGGGAGGCGGGGCGGCCGGTAGGCCGCCCCGGGGACACGGGCGGGCGGCCCGAGCCCCGCCCTATTCCCGACGGCGGCCGTTAGGCCGCCGTTGTCCCCTAGGGAACCGCTTCCCCAAGGCGGCGCGAGCCGCCGCTTCCCGAGGATTCCCGTGTCCGACTTCACGTACGCCCTCCGCTCCCTCCGCCGGACCCCGGGATTCACGGCGGCCGCCGTGCTCTGCCTTGCGTTAGGCATCGGCGCCACCACCACCGTGTTCGGCATCGTCGATGCGCTCTTCTTCCGGCCCCCGCCCGGCGTCGGCGACCCCGGCGCCATCGTCCGGCCGTACGTGAACGAGCAGTCCAAGTACGTCATGATGAGCAACTCGCCGACCGTCTCCTACCCCGCGTATCTCCAGTGGCGGGACGGTGCGCGATCCCTGTCCGGCGTGGCGATGTTCTCATCGTTAGGCCTGAGCGCCGGACTCGGCAGCGCGGCCCGGCACGTCGAGGGATTCCTCGTGTCCGGCAACTACTTCGCCGTGCTCCAGGTCACGCCGGCGCTCGGACGCTTCTTCGCCGCCGAAGATGATGCAGGTCCGGGCAGCCCGCCTACCGCCGTGTTGAGCCACGCGTACTGGCAGCGCGCCTATGGCGGCGACCCGGCCGTGCTCGGCAAGCCAATCGTGCTCGATGGACACGAGTACACCATCATCGGCGTCGCGCCCACGGACTTCCACGGCGTCGACACCGAGGCCGGCGACGTGTGGATCACCATCTCACACGCGGCGCTGATCGGCTATCCGGCGATGTATCTCACCTCCATCAACGCGTTCTGGCTCGACGTCGTCGCCCGTCTCGCGCCGGGCGCGACTCGCGAGCAGGCGCGCGGGGAAATGGAGGCGATCTACCGGCACCTCGTCCAGACGTCCGACGCCAAGGCAACGCGCCATCCGCAGCTCACGCTCGGGCCCGTCCTCTCGGCCCGAGGGCCGCGGTCGTCGGACACCGCGCGCATCGCGCGCTGGCTCGCGCTCGCGGCCGCGCTCGTCCTCGCCATCGCCTGCGCCAACACCGCGAATCTGCTGCTCGCCAGGGCTACCGTTAGGCGCAAGGAAATCGCCGTGCGCCTGTCGCTCGGCGCCAGCCGGCGGCGGTTGATGCGCCAGTTGCTGGCCGAGAGCGTGGTGCTCGCGCTGTTAGGCGCAGGCGCCGGACTCGTGATCGCCTTCTGGGGCTCCGACCTCGTCCCCTCCGTTGGGCTGCCGGCGCTCAGCTTCTTCGCGCACGGACGCGTGCTCGTCTTCACTATCGCGGCCGCGATCGCGTGCGGTCTCGTGTTCGGTCTCGTGCCCGCGTTCGCCGCGACGCGCTCAGACCTGTCGGGCGCGCTCAAGCAGGGCGCACGCGAAGGCGTCGACCACCGGTCGCGACTCCGCACCACCCTCATGATCGTGCAGATCGCGCTCGCCGTGGTGCTGCTCACGGGCGCCGGCATGTTCGTGCACAGCCTTCGCAACACCGAGTCGGTCAACCTCGGGATGGATACGCAGCATCTGCTCACGGCGTCCGTCGACCTCTCGCTCGTCGGCTACACGGACAGTGCGAGCGCGCGCTTCGATGCCCTGGCGCGCGAGCGCCTCGAGTCCGCGCCCGGCGTGCGCAGCGCGTCGCTGGCCAACACCGTGCCGCTCACCGGGACCTACACGGTGAACGACTTCCGCGTGCCCGACGCCGCCACGCCGTCGCACTCATTGTCCGACGCGACCGACCTCGCGAGCGCGATGACGGGACCGGACGCAACGCTCACGTCCAACGTCGGCGCGCGCTACTTCGCGACCGTCGGCACGCCGATCGTTCAGGGCCGGGAGCTCAGCGATGCCGACGTGTCGTCCAATGCGCGCGTCGTAGTGGTGAACGAGGCGTTCGCCGCCCGCATGTGGCCCGGCAAATCTGCGTTAGGCCACTGCGTGGACATGCAGGACGAGAAGAGCCAGTGGGTGTGCTACAGCGTCGTCGGCGTGGCGAAGAACGCGAAGTATTCGAGCATCGTCGAGCCGCAGCGCCAGTACTTCTGGACGCCGGTCACGCCGGGCCTGGGGTCGACGACCATCTTCGTCCGCACCACCGGTGACGCCGCTGCCGGAGTCGCGACCGTCCGCCGAACGCTCACCGCGCTCGCGCCTAACTTGCCGTACATCGACGTCAAGCCGTTCACCGAGATCATTCGCCCCGAGCTCCAGCCGCGCCTCCTCGGCGCCTCGATGTTCAGTGTCTTCGGACTGCTCGCGCTGGTGCTCGCCGCGATCGGGCTGTACGGACTCATGTCGTACCTGGTCGGACAGCGCACCCGCGAGCTCGGCCTCCGCATGGCCCTGGGCGCCCAACGGCGCGACGTGCTCGCCATGGTGCTCCGCCGCGCGCTCGGCCTAACGTTAGGCGGGCTCGCCATCGGCCTCGTCGGCGCGCTGGCCTCGGCGCGGCTCATCACGCACCTCCTCTACCAAGTCGGCGCCGACGATCCCGCGAGCCTCGTGGGCGTGGTCGCCGTGCTGATCGCCACGGCGCTCGTCGCCGCATGGATCCCGGCGCACCGCGCCTCGCGCGTCGACCCCATGGTGGCGTTACGAGCCGAATGACAGGTTACCATTAAGCATCCCCTTCGGACCCTTGGGACCCATGGCCTCTCTCAAATCTCTGTTCGGTGCTCGACCCGAAGTATCGGCCGCCGACGTGCAGCCGGACGCGCCGCCCGCCGACCAGATGCTCATCTCCACCCGCAACATCGACAAGTCCTACCCGGTCGGAAACGGACAGGTCTTCGTGCTGCGCCGCGTCAGCATCGACGTCAAACCGGGCGAGTTCGTGTCCATCATGGGTCCGTCGGGCGCGGGCAAGTCGACCATTCTGAGCGTCGTCGGCATGCTCGACAGCGCATGGACCGGCGAGTTCTGGTTTTTGGGACACCCCGTCCACTCGTACTCGATCAAGGAACGCGTCGCGCTCAACAAGCAGTACATCGGATTCGTGTTTCAGCAGTACCACCTGATCGATGATCTCACCGTCGCCGAGAATCTCGACATCCCGCTCTCGTACCGGAACATCAAAAAGGGCGAGCGCGAAGCGATGGTGGCCGACACGCTCGATCGCTTCCAGATCGTCGGCAAGAAGGATCTCTATCCGCGGCAGTTGTCGGGTGGACAACAACAGCTCGTCGCCGTCGCGCGCGCGGTGATCGCGAGCCCGCGCCTCATTCTCGCCGACGAGCCCACCGGTAACCTGCACTCGAGCCAAGGCGCCGAGATCATGGAGTTGTTCACGCGGCTCAACCAACAGGGCACCACGATCATCCAGGTGACGCACTCGGAGACGAACGCGGGCTATGGGAACCGCATCATCAATCTCAAGGACGGATGGATCGTCTAGCCCGCACGCCCGGGCAGCGTTAGGCACCGTGAGTCACCTGACCGTTCCCGAGATTCCGCTCCGCATCCTCATCGCGGACGATCAGCCCGACGTGCTCGAGGCTTTGCGCCTGATGCTCAAGGGCGAAGGATTCCAGATCGAGACCGCGCGCTCGGTGAGCGGCGTCGCGTCGGCCGTCGAAGAACGCGACTTCGACGCCGTGATCATGGACCTCAACTACACGCGCGATACCACCTCCGGCCGCGAAGGCCTCGACCTCCTGCCGCGCTTGCGCGAGATCGACCGCACCCTGCCGGTCATCGTGATGACGGCATGGGGCAGCGTCGATGGCGCCGTCGAAGCGATGCGCCAGGGCGCCTGGGACTACATCGAGAAG
>DATNAM010000041.1:0-3240 GCA_035572595.1 Gemmatimonadaceae bacterium | reverse complement strand
CGAGCTGGCCGAACGGCGTCAAAGGGATGGCGATGCCGCACGGAGCGGTGTTCGTTCCGTAACTTGTCGAGGTGGAACGCGATCTCCTCCGCGCGGCGCCGGGCTTGATGTGTGTCTTGGTGTGTAGCGTCAATGGCGCCGCAGCCGGCGTCGTTAGGCACAATCAGGCGGCCTTTTTCCATCCGGGCGCCGTCCGCCGCTCTTGGGCTCGCGCCATGCAGTAGGATTCGGTGACATGACCACGCGGATCTTTCTCCTGTCGCCGGCCCGGCTCGACGGCGCGCGAGCCCGGCTGCTGTTCAACCCCGACGCCGCGTTCCCGTTGGCGCAGGCCGTGCGCGCGCGGGAAGGCGCATCGCTGGCAGACGTGTTCACCTTTCTCAGCGGTCTGTATTTCCGCGGCAAGCACGCCTACGCGCAGATGTTCGGCCGCGGGTCGGCGGGCGTGGCGGCCGTCCACATCATCACGACCTCGCGCGGCCTGTTATCGCCGGATACGCGGGTCACGCGCCACGACCTGGAGAGCTTTGCGCAGGTGGACCTCTCGGCCGGCGGTGAGCGCTTCCGGGCGCCGCTCGTGCGCGACGCTGAGCGCATTCGGGCCGGGTTGGACGACGCCGCGGAAATCGTGCTGCTCGGCAGCATCGCGACCGGCAAGTACGTCGACCCGCTCCTAACGGTGTTCGGGAGCCGGCTGCTGTTCCCGGAGACGTTCGTCGGCCGGGGCGACATGAGTCGAGGCGGCGTGCTGTTGCGGAGCGCGCGGGCCGAGCGCGAGCTCGCGTACGTGCCGGTCGCCGGCGCGGTGCGGCGCGGCCGCCGTCCGCCCAAGCTCGCGCGCGTCCGGTAATGCCCGGGCGTACGCCTAACGCAGAGATCCCGGTTCGCGGCGACGCCGATCTCGATGTCGATCGGCGTGCGCTCCGACTCACCAACCTCGACAAGGTGTTCTGGCCGGGCGAAGGTCGCACCAAGGCCGACCTGCTGCGCTACTACGTGGCGATCGCACCGGTGCTGCTCCCGCACCTTCACGATCGGGCGATGGTCATGAAGCGCTATCCGAACGGGATCGCGGAGAAGAGCTTCTTCATGAAACGCGCTCCACACCCAAGGCCGGACTGGATCGAGACGTGCGCCATCGAACATCGATCGGGCAGCGTCATCGATTTTCCGATGGTCCAGGACTTGGCGTCGCTGCTCTGGATCGTGAATCTGGGCTGCATCGATCTCAACCCGTGGTATGCGACGTGCGACGATACCAATCGTCCCGATGTCCTGCATTTCGATCTCGATCCCACGCCGGGGGCGACGTTCGGTCACGTGTGCGAGGCGGCGCTCGTGGTGCGCGACGGGCTCGGTGCGTTAGGCATGACGCCGGTAGTGAAAACGAGCGGGTCGCGCGGCGTCCACATCTACGTGCCGATCGAACGCGGGCCAACGCAGAAAGAGGTGTGGACGTTCGCGAAGCGGTTCGCCGTGTCGCTCGCGGCACTCCAGCCGGCGCTCCTCACGTCGGAGTATCGCGTGGCGCGCCGGCCCGACAAGCGCGTGCTCGTCGACTACAACCAGAACGCGTGGGGACGCACGCTGGCGTCGGTGTACTCGGTGCGTCCGCGGCCCGGCGCGCCGGTGTCCACGCCGGTGACCTGGGCCGAAGTGGAGCGCGGCATCGCGATCGATGACTTCCGCATGGATAACGTGCCGGCGCGAGTGGCCACGTTAGGCGACGGCTGGAAGCCGATGCTGGCGCGGCGCGGACGCTTTCCGTTGGCGCGGATGCTCTGATGCTGCCCATCCCGACGAGCTTCGCGCCGATGGAAGCCGAATCGCAGGGCACGATTCCGCATGGCGCCGAATGGCAATACGAGCCCAAGTGGGACGGGTTCCGGTGCCTGGCGTTCCGCGACGGGGAACACGTCGAGTTGATGTCGAAGGCAGGGAAGCCGCTGGCGCGATACTTCCCCGATGTCGTGGCGGCGATCCTCGAGATCTCGGCGACGCGCTTCGTCATCGACGGCGAGATCGTCGTCCCCATTGGCGACGCATTGTCGTTCGACGATCTCTTGATGCGCATTCATCCGGCGAAGAGTCGCGTGGAGAAGCTGGCCGCCGAGACGCCGGCGACGCTCGTCGTGTTCGACTTGCTCGTCGACGACACGGGTGCGTCGCTGGTGGACCAGCGGCTCGAGCAGCGGCGCGCGGCGCTCGAGGCCTTCACAGAGAAGCACGTGCCGCGGGGCGTCCACGTTAGGCTTTCACCGGCGACGACGAATCTTCGGGTGGTCGAGCGCTGGCTCGAGTCGCTCGGCAGCGGGCTCGATGGCATCATCGCCAAGCGCGTGGATCTGCCGTACCAGAGCGGCAATCGGCACGGCATGATCAAGATCAAGCAAACGCGCACGGCCGATTGTGTCGTCGGAGGATTTCGCTACGGCTCGAAGCAAGAGGTGGTCGGTTCGCTCTTGCTCGGATTGTACGACGAGGGCCTCCTGCATCACGTGGGCTTCACGTCGAACATTCCGAGCGGCGAGAAGGCGGCGCTCACCAAGCGCCTGGAGAAATTGATCGAGCCGCCGGGATTCACCGGCCGCGCGCCGGGCGGCCCAAGCCGATGGAGCACGGAGCGGAGCGGCGAATGGAATCCGCTGTCGCCCACGCTCGTGGTGGAGGTCGCCTACGATCATTTTTCGGGCGGACGGTTCCGCCACGGCACGGCGTTTCTCCGGTGGCGTCCAGACAAAGCGCCGACCCAGTGCACGATGGCGCAGGTCGAGCGCGAGTCGCGATCGCCGCTGGCGCTGCTGCGGCGGCGTTAGGCCACAGTGTTACGTTAAAGCGTTCAAAGGATAACAAAAGGATGCGAGAGATGGGGACGATTGCTTCCGTGCACATCCGGCCTTGGTCGTTCACGCATCTGGCTTAGGCCGCGCGCGCGAGCAAGACACTCTGCATGGCATTGCAGCGATCTTCCCCATCACTTGCATCCCTTTTGTTATCCTTTGAGCCTTTTGTCGAAAAAACCAGCCAGACCGCTGGACCGCGTGGGGCGAGATGCTACGCCGTCAGAGTCTGTCTGCTTCGATGATCGCCTCGGCGAATGTCTGCGGGTCTTCTTGCGGGAGGTTGTGCCCAACGCCGCCGGTCGCGGTGAGATGCGCGTACTTGCCCGTGAACTTCTTCGCATACGCGCCGGGATCGGCGTGCGGCGCGCCGTTGGCATCGCCCTCGAGCGTGATGGTG
>DATNAM010000040.1:0-2102 GCA_035572595.1 Gemmatimonadaceae bacterium | reverse complement strand
GCAATCGCCGCCCATCGCGGACCACACGTTCGAGATCGAGTTCCTCGACGCCGGCGCGCAGGCCGTCGTCTTCACATTCGGATGACACGCCTAACGCGAACCGCCGCCGCCGACCGTGGCGTCGCAAGCGCCCGCGACTAGCCATGCCACTCGCCCCGTTCCGCCTCGAGCGCTACTACGACACGCGCGAGTTCACCGCGCGGTACATGATGTCGGCGTCGGACTGTGAGTCCTGGACCGTCGCCGAGCTGGCCGCCCTCGACCCCTCGGGCGTCGATCGCCTTCTTGCCCTCCCACTCGGCTACACGCACACCACCGGCCATCCCGATCTCCGCGCCAACATCGCCGCATTGTACGCGAGCGTTCCGCCGAACGAGGTGATCGTCCACGCCGGCGCGCAGGAAGCCATCTTCACGTTCATGCATGCGGCCGTGAGCGCCGGCGATCACGTGATCGTGCACCACCCGGCCTACCAGTCGCTGTCCGAGATCGCGCGTTCGTTAGGCGCCGACGTTACGCCGTGGCCGGCCACGGCCGCTACACGCTGGGAGCTCGACATCGACGACCTCCGGCGCGCCATTCGGCCGCGCACGCGCGTCATCGTGCTCAACGTCCCGCACAGCCCCACCGGTTGGCTGCCGTCCAAGGCCACGCTCGACGCCATCGTGAGCGTGGCCCGCGAACACGGCATCTTGCTGTTTTCGGACGAAGTATATCGCGGCCTCGAGTACGACGAGGCGGACCGCCTCCCGGCCGTGGCCGACGTGTACGACCGCGGCGTTTCGTTAGGCGTGATGTCCAAGGCCTATGGCCTGGCCGGCCTGCGCATTGGCTGGATCGTCGTCCGCGATAGGGCGCTCGCCCAACGGATCGCGCAGGTGAAGGACTACACCACCATCTGCAGCAGCGCGCCGAGCGAGTGCCTGGCGACCATGGCGCTGGAGAACCACCGGGCCATCACGCAGCGCAATGCCGGCATCATTCGCCGGAACCTCGCTCTGCTCCGCGCCTTCATGGACGCACGCCCAACGCAATTCACGTGGGTACCGCCGCGCGCCGGCCCGGTGGCTTTCATCGAGCCGGCGCACGTCGAGAACATCGATCGGTACTGCGACGACGTGCTCGATCGCACGGGCGTCCTGCTGCTCCCCGGCACCGTGTTCGATGAATCGAGCCGGGCCGTGCGCGTCGGCTTCGGGCGCCGCTCCTTTCCCGAAGCGTTAGGCCACTACGCCCACTTCGCGGACCGCGCCTAACGCAAAGCCGCCGGCGTCAGCGCGAGGGCTCAGCGTCCGTACAGCGCGACCAGCTCCGCCTTCGCCAACGTATGGAAGTGCAAGTTGAACCCGACGTACGCCGCCGTCGCGCTCGCCGGAATGTCGAGCTTGTCGGTGTCCAGCGCGTACACGGTGAAGTGATAGTGATGCGGCTTGTCGCCCGCCGGCGGACACGGACCGCCGTACCCCGCCGTGCCGAAGTCGGTGTTCCCCTGCGACGCACCCGCCGGCAGCAGATGCTTCGACGCATCGCCCGCCCCCGCCGGCAGCTTGGTCACGTTCCCCGGAATGTTGAACACCACCCAGTGCCACCATCCGCTGCCCGTCGGCGCGTCGGGATCGTACACCGTTACGGCGAAGCTCTTCGTCTTGGCCGGTGCGCCATGCCACTCGAGCGCCGGGGAAACGTTGCTCCCCGTGCACCCCATCCCGCTGAACACCTGCGTCGCGGCGATCTTCTGCCCCGCGTGCACGTCGGAGCTCGTGAGCGAAAACTTCTGCGCGGCCGCCGAGCCCGCGGATGCTAACGTGAAGGCCGCGGCGACGAGCATGGCGTTGGGCAAACGGCGCGACATGGACATAGCGAGGTCTCCTGATACGGTAGTGATGCGACAGGAGTGACGGATGCGCTCCCGCGCGCCCGTCACTCCCCAATATGGCGTTGGACTACGTTAGGCGGCTAGTGTCCGCGGTGCAGCGCCGTCGGCGGCAACATGTTGTTGAGCCGCATGTAGTTCGCCAGCTGGCTGTAGTGATCCGCCAGATCCAGCGCGTGGCCCAGCACCATCGCCACCCGGCTCTGCTTGTACGTCTTCCCTTCGTACG
>DATNAM010000039.1:0-6352 GCA_035572595.1 Gemmatimonadaceae bacterium | reverse complement strand
TGCCGACGAGCGCCCCTGCCATATGTGAGATCTTGGTAGCGCCGTCCGGTATACCCGCATGATAGACGTAGCCGCCCGGCACCGTCGCGCGCACCGACAGCGAGTCGATCGCGCCCGGAGCGATGACGAGCGAATCCCGCGCCCTGATCTGATCAGCGCCGCCGTGCAACGCTTCCGGCATGGAAAAGGTGAGCGGCTTGTCGAGCGAGTTGCGAATCGTGAGGTGAAGCTGCGTCCCGGCCGGCACGCGGACGAACGGCCCAGGCATGAGCGGCGCCTTTCCCGCCTCCGAGAAGACGGCGAGCGTCATCGGCGGGAGAGCGGGGTTGAAGCGCCAGAGGCTTTGCTTTGCCTCGAGCTCGAGGGTCAGCACGCCGTTGTGGAGCGTGCCGGCGCTGGCCGTGTTCGAGTTGGGCCGAACAAGCGGCAGCGCGGCGGGAATCCCCGCCGCGATAAAGCCTGGGGCCGCGGTGGCGCCACGCTCGGACACAAACCCGGCGAGACCGCCGCCGAGCAACAGGAGCGTCCATGTGCGCAAGAACATCAGTGTGTTTCCTCTCGTGGCAGACGTTGTTCGTAGCTACTCATGATGGTTTCTGGAGCTGAGACGGCCGGAGATGCTTACTGCACTCCCGAGTGCGACGGCTCGCGCTGCCCGCACCGGCCGAACTTCGCGGCGCCCGAGGCGCGTTCGACGGCGGACGCCGTCAGGCAGTACCGGTCGAGGTCAGCGCCCGCGAAGACCGGACCGGCGAAGTGCGCCTGGACGCCCGCCACGTATCCCGCCGGGTCTGGGGGATTCATGTGGTACAGCAGAATCGCTCCGACATGCGCCGCCGAGGCGATCTCGCCGACGCCTCTGAAGTCGAGCAGCTCATCGGTGAAGTGGGCGAGGAATTGCTTCCGCCGCTCCGGCGACCAGTGGTTCTGATCGGCGGTGCGATTCGCGAATCGCGACGACTGTGCGGAGTCCCCGACTTGGGCGACCAGCACGTCCGCACCGCGCGCGAGACGCGCCACCGCATCGCTTGGTCCGGTGTCGCCGGTGAACACAACCACGCCGTGCGGCGTCTCGATGCGGTACGAGTAGGACTTCATCACGGCACGCGCGGCTGCCGGCATCAGCCGATAATGCGAATTCTCTACCGCGAGGACGCGGATGAGACTATCCGAATACACGATGCCGCTGTCGATCTCGTGTGCGGCGAACGGGTTGCGGGCCGGCAGGCCGCCGCTCGCGGTGCCCTGCTCGGCCGCGTGCACTGCATACGGAATGCGGATGTAGTTCCACGCGGCGTCCACCAGCGCTCGTGTTTGCGGCGGGCCGTAGATGGCGAGAGGCCGGACCGCGTCCTGCTTATCTCGATTTCCAAAGGCGTCTGCCAGAACCGCCGACAGGCCAAGCGCGTGGTCCGCGTGCAGATGCGTGAAGAAGATCGCGCCGATGGTCTGCGACGGCACGCCAGCCTGCGCCAGCCGTCGCGCCGTGCCGATGCCGCAATCGACCAAATAGGGCCGACCGTCCACGATCAGCAGCGTCGCCGGCTCCGAACGATCCGCGCGCAACGGCGGACCCCCGGCGGTGCCGAGCATGAGAATCTCAGTGTCATGCCGCGGCGGCGGCTGCGGCGTCGCTCGCTGCGCCGCAGCCAATTGGGAAGCGGCGGCGACCCACCATGCGGCAGTGACGAGTGCCCGGCCTCGGCCGATCATCATTCTCTCACTCCACCCAGATCGGCACGCGAACACTAAGCTCGTGCTGGCCGCCCGATTCTCGTATCTCGAGTTGCAGGGGCCCGCCGTGCTCGGGTGTGAACTCGACATCCCACGTCTCGCCCATGCCCACGATCAAATGCGCGGGCCGCAGACCGTGCACCCCTGCCGGCAAGTCGAACCCGTCCTTGGCCACGAGGCGCCAGCGGACGAGCGCCGTGTCATTCGCGATTTGAGCGACGCTGTCCGGACGCGCCGTCAGATAGAACGACGGCGACGGAACGTTCATCGACAGATTCATGAACCGGAGTCGCGCGGTGCGGCCCGCGTGCAGCACCACCGTGTCCGGGTTCGCTTGACCGTTGATCTCGAGCGGATGTGTCGACAGCCGAAGGCCCTTGAAGAAGAACGTGTGGTCGTCGCTCGACGGGGCACCGCGATCGCGGACGATGAGCGCCCCCTCGAGCCCGGCCAACTGTTCGCGTACATCGTCGACGTGGGCGTGGTACATGAACGTGCCGGCGCGCGGCGGCGTGAAGCGCGCCACGAACGAATCGCCCGGCGCGATCGCCGGCGCGAGGTGTGTGCCCGCGCCGCTGAACCCCGGTGCGCCGTCCATGTAGCTGTCCTCGATCTCGATGCCGTGCCAGTGGACGCTCGTCGCCTCGCGCAGATGGTTCACGATCGTGATCGCCACCGGCTCGCCGCGCACCAAGTCGAGCTCGGGACTCATGTCCGTATGCGTGTCCGTTCGGCGGCCGTTCTCCTCGAGCACGAAGTGCATCAAGGGCAGGCTGTCGCGCACCGGTTCGCGCCAGAGGCCTCGAGGCAACGGGCCGGGCCCTTCCTCGGCGACGAGGCGGAGGCGCCTGACCGACGCCACGGGGTGGCCGGCGGAAACGACGCCGGGTCTCGGCGCGACGATCGTGCCGAGGACGAGGCCGACCATGCCGCTCATGTCGGCGCCGTCATCCGGCGATGGCATCAGCTCGGGGGGCGTGGTGTGCATGGCCGTATGACAGTGAAAGAGCCAGTTTCCTGGCCGATCGGGCGACCAGGTGATCGACATCGCCGTATACGGCCGGAGGAGCTGCGTCACGACCATCTGGCCGGGAACGATTGGCGGAGTCGCTTGCGGTCCCGATTGTCCCCGGTAGGAATCGATTCGGTAATAGAAGCCGTGGAGGTGCATCGGATGCGGCAGGCCCTGCGACGCATTGATCACGCGCCAATGGAGTGAGTCACCGACCGTGGCGTGCAGGCGCTCGGTGTTGGGCCACGACGCGCCGTTGATCGTGTAGTGCAATCGCTCGCCGCCGCATTGGATCGCGTTCTGGCGCTCGTTGTCACCCGTGATGGTGTCCTTGCAGACCGTCTCGGCCGAGTCACTGTTGGCCATGATGACGAACACACGATCGTGCGGCGGCGCCACCGCTCCAACCGTGTCGATCACGATGGCTCCGGCGAGCAGTCCGGCGAGCGGGTCCACCTTTCCCGACCGGAGCGGTGTCTCGCCGTGGTAGGCGTAATTGCCCGGAACGCTCGCACGTGTAGTGAGCGTCCCCGTCGCACCCGGGGCGACGACGACTGAATCGTTCGCGGCCACACGATCCGGTCCGCCATGCACTGCCATCGGTACCTTGAACGTCAGCGTCCTGGCGAGCGAGTTGCGAATCGTCAGCCGCAACTCGGTGCCCGCAGGCATGCGCAGGAGCGGTCCTGGCATTTGCGGCGGCTTCCCGGCTTCTGAGAACGCCTCGACCGTCATCGCCGGACGCTTTGGCCCGTCGAGGTACCAGAGGCTCGGCTTGGCTTCGAGAGCGACCGTGAGCACGCCGTCGCGGAGCATGCCGGCCGCAACGATGTTCCGGTTGGCCTGCACCACGGGACGCGCCGCCGAGGGTCGAGCAGGGCCGTCTGCCGCGGCGAATCCGAGACACAGTCCACATGCGACGCCGACGAGCGTCGCCCGCCCTAGAGTGCCAAAGAGCGATCTGCCACCGCGGTACGTACGCGTCTTCCCGAGAGCCCGGACCCTGCCGTCCAGATCCCCCGATTGAAGCCGAAGCAACATGATGTTTACTCCTAACATGAGAGGCGACTGCCTCCGATGTTAGGGGCGGCACATCAGTACGGCGTTATGACACCGTCATCACGGCGATAACGCGACGGTCGCCGGGGCTTTTCGGCTTCGCAGACGGCGCTCGTCGGCCGCCAACAGCTCGCGATCGCGCGCCACCCGCGGCTGGAACTCTCGGTCGGCACCTCTCCAGGCGGTTAGGACATATCGATAGTAAACGGCTGCGCTGTCTGGTTCGCCCGCCGCGTCATACGCCTGCGCCAACAGCTCTTGCAGCTCGGTTTGGGTCGCGTAGAAGTTGCCGGCTTCGATCGAGCCGGACAACGGGTGCCGTAGCACCGGAATGGCTTCTCGCGGTCGGCCGAGCGAAAGCAGCGTCCGCGCGCGCTGAAGATCGATCCTCGAAAATCCCTCTGTCTCCGAGAACGTCGCTCGCGTGAAAGCGGCGAGGGCACTGTCGGGACGCGCTCGGGCCGTCCACAAGAGGCCTCTGAGGTATTCATATAGATGATGATCGCGTCCGAAGCCGCTCTTGCGCCCCCACGTCTCGACCGTATCGACGAGCGCGGCCAGTGCGACGGTATCGCCGGCCGCCGCCAGCGCAGAGCCGGTGTGCGTCAACACCCAAACACGCTGGCGTGCGGAGCGGCCTTCGGCGGCACGAGAGAAGGTATCGGGGGGAACGACGAGACTCTCGAAGATGGACGCGGCGCGCCGGAACTGACCCAGCTCGAACCTCGCTTGGGCCTCCGCTACGCGCGCCGTGGCAACGGTGCCGGTGAAGGCGCTATCTGCTCGGCGGAAAGCGCCGTCTGCCACGTCGAGCGCTTCGTGGACGCGCCCCTGAGCACGCAGACTGATGCCGAGGAACCAGAGAGCGTCGGATCGGCGATCGGCGTTGCCGGTCTGTGCGAGCGCAGCCAGGAGGCCGTCTGCGGTCGCGAAGTTTCGCGCACGGATCTCGAGTATCGCGTGCTCCACGACGTCGGCCTCAGTGCCCGTCGAATAGCGCGTAGCGGAATCGATGGCGGCGCGGGCATCGTCGTATCGGCCGGACGCGGCCAGCTGATGCGAGAGAGTCAGCCACGCGGGCCGCGAACGCGGTTGCTCGCGCTCCAGCGCTTGCGCAGCACGCAGCGCCGCCGAGACCGAATCGGCGTTCGCGTACATACCGACGAGCAGGAACCGGGTCGTACATGCCGGACACGTCGCACTCACCCCGGACCGTGGAAGGGGTTCGCCGGCAATGGCGCGGCGCAGATGCTCCGCCGCGGTCAGCCAGGCGCCGTCCATACCCGCGGCCTCGGCGGCCACCGCTTGCGCGTCGGGCCAATCCGGGTATCGCGCAACGAGCGAATCGGCAATGGCTCGACGCGTCGAGCTGTTGGTCGCATCCGCCCAGCGGTAGTGAATCAGCAGCCGCTCGGGCTCGGAAACGTGGACGGCGAGTCGGTTGGCCACTTCGAACATGTGACCCGCCGCGGCATTGTCCCAATCTCCCTCCGCCATCCCCGCGTAATAGGCACACATGGCGCAGCTGCTGTCGGCGTCGAGCGCCGCCGTGAACAAGCGTGCGCTCTCTCGCGCATCGCCGGCGTAGTAGCGGTCGAGACCTTGATCATACAAACCGCGCGCTGTGGTGGACGCGATCGTGATCGGCGGCGTCATCGTGCGCATCGCCGATCGAGGTCCCGCCACCGCGTTCCGGCCGTGTGTCGCCAGCAGCGCGATGAAGATCACGCTCGCGGTGACGGTCGCCACGAGCGCGCGACGCTGCATCGACGCCGTGATCCGACGCCGCAGGCCGTCGCGACGGCTGTATCGCGCCGCCGGGGTTGCTGCCGCGTCGGGCGGTGTTGCTGAATTGTCGATAGGACCCGGCGAGGGGCGAACATCCACAGCATCCGCGACCACCAAAGCGGGAGGCCCGCGCCGCGCGCGAATCGCGGCCACGAGGGCCTGGGTTTCGGCGGACGGCGCAGCATCGAACTCGACCGACAACCGGCGGGCGAAGTCGTCGGCCACGCGCAACGCTCCGCAGCGATCCCCGAACCGGTCGAGCGTTTGAATCAGGCGACGCACCGCGATCTCGTCGTCCGGGGCGAGCGCGGAAGCGGCGCGGGCCCATTGCGCGGCAGCGATGCCGTTCGCGTCGCGCTCCGCGTCGTCAGCGAGCGCCGAGCAGGCGGCGAACGCCTTGGCGGTCAATCGCGCCCGCGCGCTGTCGAGCCACTCCTCGAACGCCGCGGACATACCATCGACGAAAAACCCGTCGAACAGCGTCCCTCTATAAATCTCCATCGCCCCGGCGCGCTCTGCGCGGGCAAGTCGCTGTTCGAATATCGTAACGTCCGAAGTCAGCGCGTCGGGAACGAGCGCAACCGTTTCCCGGCCGACATGAAAGACACTTTCGCCGACGGTGCGCCGGAGTTGAAAGAGGACCTGACGCAACGCCGCGCGCGCGCGGTCGGTCGGCAGCTCGGGCCAGAACAGCCCGACCAGCACGTCGCGGCGAACGGGCGTCTGTTCGGCGGCGGCGACGGCGAGGTACGCGAGCAA
>DATNAM010000038.1:0-2010 GCA_035572595.1 Gemmatimonadaceae bacterium | reverse complement strand
TCTTCGCGCTCGCGGACCTGCCGTGCGTGCTGCCGAGCCGCCGCGATCGGCTCGCGGCCGAGTACGGAGCGGTCCGGCGATGAGCGACGTCGATCGTCCCGTACTGCGCTACCACGGCGGTAAGTGGAGACTCGCGCCATGGATCCTCGGGTTCTTCCCGCCGCATCGCGTCTACGTCGAACCGTTCGGCGGAGCGGCGTCCGTGCTGATGCGGAAAGCGCGGTGCTACGCCGAGGTCTACAACGATCTTGACGGCGAAGTCGTGAACGTCTTCCGCGTCCTCCGTGACCCAGTGACCGCGTCGCAGCTCGATCGCCTGCTTCGTTTCACGCCTTTCGCGCGGCGAGAATTTGTCGACGCCTACAAACCTTGCGACGATCCGGTTGAGCGTGCGCGGCGCACGATCATCAAATCGTTTTGCGGGTTTGGGTCGGCGGCGATTCACGGACGGAGCGCCAATGTGGGTATGCGCACGAGGGCCAGCACGTGGCCGACGACCGGATTCAGAAGCAACAGCAATCGGTCCGGAACTACTCCAGCGCACGACTGGCAACGGTATCCCGAAGAGATCGGCGGCTTCGTGACGCGCCTGGCTGGCGTCGTGATCGAGGAGCGCGAAGCACGCGACGTAATGGCCACGCACGATGGCCCTGACACGCTCCATTACGTCGATCCGCCCTACGTGCACGCTACGCGAGGGCGGACCCACGAATATCAGCACGAGATGACTGACGACGAGCACCGCTCGCTTGCGGCGGTACTTCGTGCTGTGCGCGGGATGGTCGTGCTCTCGGGCTATCCCTGCGAACTGTACGACGTCGACCTCTATCCCGATTGGGAGCGCCACGAACGCAAGCATTTAGCCGACGGCGCGCGAAAGCGCACCGAGGTCGTGTGGCTCAACGCCGCTTGTGTGGATGCGCTCGGACGCGCCCGCTTGCAGCAGGAGGCGTTTGCGTGACGCTGCCGCTCATGCTCGTGCCGATCACGCTCCGCGAAGCCAATGCCTTCGTGCGCGAGCACCATCGCCATCACGGCCCGTCGCGTGGCTGTGTCTGCTGCGTCGCCGTCGGTACGGACCGCATCTGCGGCGTCGCGATCATCGGGCGACCGGTCGCGCGGAACCTGCAAGACTCATGGACCGCTGAGGTTACGCGCTGTTGCACGGACGGAACTGCGCACGCCGCGAGCAAACTCTACGGCGCGGCCTGGCGCGCCGTGCGTGCGTTAGGCTACCGCAAACTGATCACGTACACGCTTGCCACCGAGTCGGGCACGTCGCTCGTCGCGGCCGGATGGAAGTGTCTCGGTGAAGCGGGCGGCGGCTCATGGAACTGCCCATCGCGCCCGCGTGTGGACCTGCACCCGACGCAGCTGAAACTGCGTTGGGAGGCGGCGTCATGACCGAACGCGAGGAGCTCGACCTCACGCGGCGGTGGCTCGCCTCGCTCGTCCGCACCAAACGGGCGACCGGCGCGCGCTCGTGCACGCTGAGCGTCGCCGCCACCGAGCGCATCGCCCGCTGGCTCGATGAGCTCGCGGAGTCCGGCATCGTGGACGAGGAGCACGTCGCGTGACGCCCGACGCCTTCGGTCGCGCGATCGCGGTCTATCCCGCGCTGCTCACCGCGTACTCCGGCGCGCCGGTGACACTCAGCCCGGCCGACGCGATCGCGCTCCTCGAGCTCTTCGACGCCGTCGACGCGCTGGCGAGCGCCGAGCATCAGGTGGCCGACCTCACGGACCGCGTCAGTGCCACGTATCCCGCGCTCGAGCGCTGGCGGCAGCTCGTCCTCGACGCCGGTGCGCAGCGGCCGCCACTCGAGCGCGCGGCCGCGTGGGAAGCGCACGCCGTGGAACTCGATCGCCACGGCAACGCCTGGCTCGCGCACCGCGCGCGGCTGGCGGCCGCGCAGTGTCTCGCGTCCTCGTCCCCGCACGCCTCATCTCATGCTGCCTAACCGCCTGTGTCCACCTCGATCGCTCCGCAGTATCTCACCTCCGAGTACTT
>DATNAM010000037.1:0-7666 GCA_035572595.1 Gemmatimonadaceae bacterium | reverse complement strand
CAACTGAGCCAAAACACGCTGCACGACGCGGGCCACTGTGCCGATTCGGTTCAGGTTTAACATTAAGCGTCTCAAACGCTTGGCACTACACACACTCCGCGGCCGCGCCGTCGCGCGTACAATGCACGGCGGACTCTGGCTCCCGACGCACGCAATCGACATGTTGCAGAGTATTCCACCCGCGCCCTCTCCGCACGTGATGTCGTGACCGCACCCGCTCGAGCACCTTCCGAATCGCGCGTCGTGCGCGGCGCCTGCCCGCACGATTGCCCCGATACGTGCGCCATGCTCGTGACCGTCGAAAACGGACGCGCCGTGCGCGTCGCCGGCGATCCCGCGCATCCGTTCACACAAGGATTCCTCTGCGCCAAGGTCAATCGGTACGTCGAGCGGACGTACCACCGCGACCGCCTTACGCAACCGCTCAAACGCGTCGGCCCGAAAGGACGCGGCGAATTCGTGCCGGTGTCGTGGGACGACGCACTCGGCGAAATTGCCGCTCGCCTTACGGAGATCACGCGCTCCACCGATGGCCCGCAGTCGATTCTGCCGTATTCGTACGCCGGCACGATGGGCCTCGTGCAAGGCTCCTCCATGGACCGCCGCTTCTTTCATCTTCTCGGCGCGTCCAAGCTCGACCGCACCATCTGCTCGATGGCCGGCACGGTCGGCATGCGCATGACGGTCGGCGCCAACATCGGTGCCGATGCCGAGGGCATCCCCGAGAGTGATCTCGTTCTCCTCTGGGGAACCAACACGCTGACCTCGAATCCGCACCTCTGGCCGTTCGTGCTCGACGCGCGGCGCAAGGGCGCGCCCATCATCGCCATCGACCCGCTGCGCTCGCGCACCGCGCAGCAATGCGACGAATGGATGCCCATTCGACCCGGCACCGATGCGGCGCTCGCGTTGGGCATGATGCACGTCCTGTTCGCCGAGTCGCTCATCGATCGCGACTACGTCGATCGCTACACGTTAGGCGAAGCCCCGCTGCGTGCGCGCGCCGCGGAATTTCCGCCCGAGCGCGTCGCCGCCATCACCGGGTTGCCGGCATCGCACATCGTGACCCTCGCCCAACGCTACGGACGCGCGCGCGCCGCGTTCATCCGCGTCAACTACGGCTTGCAGCGTCACGCCGGCGGCGGCATGGCCGTGCGCACCATCGCCTGTCTGCCCGCGCTCACCGGACACTGGCGGCGCCCGGGCGGCGGCGTGCAGCTGTCCACCAGCGCCAACTTCACGTTCGATCGCGCCGCCGTCGAGCGCCCCGACCTGTCGCCGCCGGTGCGCACGATCAACATGATTCGGTTAGGCGAGGCGCTCACGCAGCCCGATGCCGGCGTCGGCGGCCCGCCCGTCCGCGCGCTCGTCGTGTACAACTCGAATCCCGCCGCCGTCGCGCCCGATCGCGGCGCCGTGCTCGAGGGCTTCGCACGCCCCGATCTCTTCACGGTCGTCCTCGAGCACTTCCAGACCGACACGGCCGACTGGGCCGACGTCGTGCTGCCTGCCACCACACAGCTCGAGCACTGGGACCTGCACCTCGCGTACGGCCACCACTACGTCGCGCTCAACCAGCCGTCCATCGCGCCCGTCGGCGACGCAAAGCCCAACAGCGAAATCTTCCGGCTCCTCGCCGCACGCATGGGCCTCGATCATCCCGCCATGCGCGACGATGATCAGACGCTCATCAAACAGGGACTCGCCGGCGGCGGTCGCAATCTCGAAGGGATCACGTTCGATGCGCTGGTCGAGCGCGGGTGGATGCGCCTAACCGTACCGCGCCCCTATTTGCCGTTCGCCGAGGGCGGATTCCACACGCCGAGCGGCAAGTGCGAATTCGTGTCCGAACGGCTCGCGGCCATGGGCCTCGACCCGCTGCCCACGTACACGCCGCCGTACGAGTCGATCGAGCGCGCGCCGGATCTCGCCCAACGCTATCCGCTCACGCTCATCTCATCGCCCGCGCACCAGTTTCTCAACAGCACGTTCGTCAACATCGAGAGCCTCCGGCGCGCCGCGCGCGAGCCAGAGTTAGTCATCCATCCCGACGACGCCGCGCCGCGCGGTATCGTGCCGGGCATGCGCGTCGTGGTGCACAACGACCGCGGTGAGTTTCTTGCGGTGGCACGCGTCGAAGACAACGTGCGCCATGGAACCGTGTGGGCACCGTCCGTGTGGTGGGGCAAATTCACCACCGACGGCCGGAACGCGAATCACACCACGTCGCAACGCGAAACCGACCTCGGCCACGGCCCGGTGTTTTACGACAACCTCGTCGAGGTGACGCCCGCGGATTGACCCGGACGCGTTTCCGCCGCGTCACCCCTGGCGGCGAGCCCCGTCCGGCGTGTACGCTGCACCAGAGGGAGCGCCGCAACGATGGCGCCGCTTTCATTGTTCGTCTCGAAGGCATGGAGAAGGTTGTGTCGTCTCATCCGGAAACGTTGGGTGCGCTCAAGCGCTCCACATATGCGTCGTCCCACCCCGCCGTGCGCTCCGTCAAAGATGAAGTGCGCGACAATTTGCTGCGCCGTCTGACCACGCGCGCTCCGCTCTTCGAAGGCGTCCTCGGCTACGACGAAACCGTCGTGCCGCAGATCGTCAACGCGCTGCTCTCCCGGCACAACTTCATTCTGCTCGGCCTGCGCGGACAGGCCAAGTCGCGCATCCTGCGATCGCTTGCTGCGCTGCTCGATGATGAGATGCCGATCGTCGCCGGCAGCGAAGTGAACGACAATCCGTTCGCGCCGATCTCGAAGTACGCGCGCGCACTGCTGGCCGACGCCGGCGACGATACGCCCATCGCGTGGGTCGGCCGCGAAGACCGCTTCGTCGAAAAGCTCGCCACGCCCGACGTCACCATCGCCGACATCATCGGCGACGTCGATCCGATCAAGGCCGCGCGCGGCGGTCACGTGCTCGCCGACGAGCTCACCATGCACTATGGCATGCTCCCGCGCGCCAATCGCGGCATCTTCGCGCTCAACGAATTGCCCGACCTCGCCGGCAAAATCCAGGTCGGCCTGTTCAACATCATGCAGGAAGGCGACGTCCAGATCAAAGGCTATCCCGTTCGCCTAAAACTCGACGTGCTGCTCTGCTTCACCGCGAACCCCGAGGACTACACCGCGCGCGGCAAAATCATCACGCCGCTCAAGGACCGCATCGGCAGCGAGATCCTCACGCATTATCCCGAGGACGTCGAGCTCGGCATGTCGATCACCAAGCAGGAAGCGTGGACCAAGCGCGGCGGCCTCGCCGTGCGCGTCCCCGACTTCGTCGCCGAAGTCATCGAGCGCATCGCGTTCGAAGCGCGCACCGACAAGCGCATCGACAAACGCTCCGGCGTGTCGCAGCGCATGCCGATCACCGTGCTCGAGAACGCCGTGTCTAACGCAGAGCGCCGCGCGCTCGCGTACGGCGAGTGCGAAGTGGTGCCGCGCATCACCGACATCTACGCCGCGTTGCCGGCCATCACCGGCAAAATGGAGCTGGAGTACGAGGGCGAGTTGATCGGCGGACAGGCCATCGCCGACGAGCTCATTCGCCGCGCCGCCGATGCCGCGTTCCAGTCGCGCGCCGGCGGTGTGAACACCGACGACATCGTGATGTGGTTCGATCGCGGCAACGCGCTGCAGGTCGGCGAGGATCTCGGCGCGTCGGCCATGGTGCGCGCCTTCGAGCACGTGCCGACCATCCTCGACCTCGTGCGCGACACGGGCCTCGCCACGCAGGGCGACGACGGGCTCACCGCCGCCGCGTGCGAGTTGACGCTCGAAGCGCTCGTGGCGCGCAAGAAACTGTCGCGGTCCGCCACCGGACACTACACGCGCGCCCAACCGCCGGAGCGACGGCGCCCGAATCAGGATCTTTTCGGTGGCGGGATGATGTCGTGATCGATCGCCAGTCGCCATCGCCCGCCGCGCGCCGCGTGCGCGCGCCGCGTCGCGACAACGCCGGCGCGATCACCGTCCGCACGGCGAGCATGGCAGACTTGCCGCTCATCGTCGAGCTGCGCCTGGCGCTGCTCCGCGAGCACGGCGACAATCCGATTTACGAGCGCTTGCGCCCCGACGCGCCGGACCGCGCGCGCCGCCTCTTCGCCGCCCAACTGCGCTCGCCCGACGAAGTGATTTTCCTCGCCGAGATGCACGGTGAAGTGAGCGGCATTCTGCGGTGCATCCAGACCGGCGGCCTGCCGTTGCTCTTTCCGGCGACGCATGGCTACATCTCGTCGGTGTACGTCGTGCCGCGCGCGCGACGCCGCGGTGTGTTGCGCGCGCTGCTCGCGGCCGCCATCGAGTGGTGCGAGACCCGCGGCCTCACCGAGCTCCGTCTGCACAACGCGTCCGACAACGCCATCGCCAACGCGGCGTGGGATGCGTTGGGCTTCCGCGTCGTCGAACACCTGCGCGTCCGCCGCCTCGCCTAACTACTCGCCGCCAGGCACTTTCCATGGCCATCATCACGGTGTCGCGCATGTACGGGTCCGGCGGCTCCGAGGTCGCCGAACGCATCGCGCACGAGCTCGACTGGCAGTTGCTGGACAACGCCTTCGTCGACGAGGTCGCCGCCCGCTTGGGCACCGGCGCGGCCGAGGTCGAAGCGCGCGAGGAGCGCGTCCCATCGCTCGCCCAACGGCTGGCCGCCACCCTTGCGTTAGGCGCGCCCGAAATTCTACCCGGCCCCGCCGGCGCCGAGCTCCCGCCGAGCGAGGAACGGATCATCGAAGTCACCGAGCGCATCATCATCGACGCCGCGAGCCGCGGCCACTCGGTGATCGTCGGACGCGGCGCGCAGTCGGTGCTCGCTGCGCGCGAAGATGTGCTGCACGTCTTCTGCTACGCGCCGCGGCCAGCCCTCATCGCCCGCGCCGCGCGCCGCCTCGCCGTTACCGACAAAGAAGCCGAGAAAGTGGTCGACGACACCAACCGACAGCGCGAACAGTACGTCCGCACGTACTGGAAGCGCTCGTGGCGCGCCCACGAGAACTACCACCTGTGTCTGAATACCGATTGGCTCGGCCTCGACGGCGCCGCCGACATCGTCGTGCGCCTCGCGCGCCACAAGTTCGCCACGCCCGCCTAACGCAAGCGCTAGAGCGACTTCACCTCGCGCCTGTACCACAACACCCAACCGGCGAACAGGAACAGCACCACCGCACCGCCTCCCACCGCCACCGGCGTGCCCGCCACCTCCGCCACCGCTCCCGCCAGCAGCGAACCGATCGGACCCATCCCCACGAACACGAACGCGTACGCCGCCATCACGCGCCCGCGCAGATGGTCGGGCGACAATGTCTGCAGCAACCCGTTCGCCAACGCGTTGTTCTGAATCATCGCGAAGCCAACCAACCCCAGCATCGGCACCGACAACCAGATCGTTCGCGTGAACGAAAAGAGAAACAGAAACACGCAGAACGACGCCGAGGCATATGCCAACCATTGCCCCCGACGCGCCCGGTGGCCCACCATCGCCAGCGACAACGCGCCGATCACCGCCCCGATACCCACTGCCGCCAACAGTATTCCGTACGTCCGTGCGCCGCCATGTAGCACGTCCTGCGCGAATACCGGCATCATCACCAGAAATGGAATGCCGAATATCGAGTAGACCGCCACCAGCGTCATGAGCAGCGCCACCGGCTTCGTCCGCACCATGAACCGAAGCCCTTCCACCAATCCGGCCATCGACGAGCCGGCTTGCCCCGCCGCGGCACCGGCCGCTCGCATAGCACCCGGAGCGAGCCGGATCATGGACAGGCCGATGAGCACCAGCAGGAAGCTCACCGAGTTGATCGCGAAACACCACGCCAGGCCTAACCGATCGATCACGATCGCCGCCAGCGCCGGCCCGATCACCCGCGCCACGTTGAATCCGCTCGAGTTGAGCGCGATCGCATCCACCACGTCCTCGCGCCCAACGAGCTCGATCATCAATGCCTGACGGGCCGGAATGTCGAACGCGCTGATCGACCCCGCCACCAGCGACAACAATGCCAACCACGCCACGGTGATGTGTCCGGACCAGTCGAACCACCACAGGATCGCCGCCTGCACGCCTAACAATGCCTGCGTCAGCTTGACCAAGCGCAGCTTTGGATGGCGATCCACCACCACACCGGCGTACAACGTCAGCAGCAGCACCGGCAGCGATCCCGCCGCCGACACCACGCCCACCATGAACGCGCTGTTCGTCAGCTGCAGCGCGAGCCAACCGCGCGCCACCGACTCCATCCACGTCCCGATGACCGACCCCGTCTGCCCCAACCAGAACAGCCGGAAGTTGCGATGCACCATCAGCACCCGGATCGGATTCCGATAGCGCGGCACCGGCGCCACGCTGGACGGGGTAACCGACCGGCTGCGGTGCTCCAACGATGGTTGAGAAAGCGTCACTGAAACGCGAACGTCGAATGAAGTGTTAGATATAGAGGAGCGAGCATCGCGCCGCGTCACCGCCGGGCGTCGAGGTCCTCGCGATGCTTGATCTTTCGCCCAACCGGTGGCAAGGTGGCTGCATGCGGTCGCACACGTATTCGAAGTTCAGCCCCGAGATGGCCGACGCCATCGACCTCCAGTCGCTGCTGGACAAGCTCGCCGATTTCCTGCTGCAATCAGGATTCGCCGGCGGCAAAATGCAGCATCCATATTGGGGCGAGTTCGGCGGCGACGCCGATCGCTCCATGGAAGCCCTGCGTGAGGCGATTCTCAATGCGTTGATGGACAGCGGACAGTTTACACCGGAGATGCTCGAAGCGCTGCGCGGCGATGCCGACGACGATGGTGAAAGCACCGCCAAGCTCGCCAAGCTACTCGACGAAATCGTTCAGCGCCTCGTGCAGGAAGGTTATCTCAATCTCGAAGCGCCGCCGCAGATGCCGGCCGGTCATCAAGAAGTAACCGGTCCAGGAGGACTCGCCCGCGCCGCCGCGCGCGACGTCCAGTTCCAGCTCACCGAAAAAGGCATCGACTTCCTCGGCTTCAAAACGCTGCGGAGTCTCCTCGGCTCGCTCGGCAAGTCGAGCTTCGGCAGTCACGACACGCCGTACCTCGCCACGGGCATCGAAGCCGACGCGTCGAGCAAGACATACGAGTTCGGCGATACGATGAATCTCGATGTGAATGCCACGCTGCAGAACGCGCTCATTCGCAACGGCAATCTCGACGTCCCCATCGATCTCGACTACTCGGACCTCATGGTGCGCCAGGCGGAATACCGCTCATCCTGCGCCACCGTGCTCATGCTCGACACGTCGCACTCCATGATTCTGTACGGCGAGGATCGCTTCACGCCCGCCAAAAAAGTCGCGCTCGCGCTCACGCACCTCATCCGCACGCAGTTCCCGGGCGACACGCTCCGCGTGGTGCTCTTCCACGATTCCGCGGAAGAAATCCCGCTTGCGCGCCTCGCGCACGCGCAGGTCGGCCCGTACCACACCAATACGGCGGAAGGCCTCAAGCTCGCCCGGCGCATCCTCACGGCGCAGAAGAAGGACATGCGCCAGATCGTCATGATCACCGACGGAAAGCCGAGCGCACTGACGCTCCCGAACGGCCAGATCTACAAGAATTCGATGGGCCTGGACATGAACGTGGTGTCGGAGACGCTGCGCGAAGTGGCGGATTGCCGCCGATCGGGGATCGTCATCAACACGTTCATG
>DATNAM010000036.1:0-26346 GCA_035572595.1 Gemmatimonadaceae bacterium | reverse complement strand
TCGACGGCCAGCCCGCGGCGGATTCCACCGAAGTGCTCGTGTGGTATTCGTCGGACGCGATTTACTTCGGCATTCGCGCATTCGAGCCGCACGGCCCCGTGCACGCGACGCTCGCCGATCGCGACAACATTTCCACCGATGATTTCGTCGAAGTGTTTCTCGACACCTTCGACGATCATCGCCGCGCGTACGTGTTCGGCGTCAATCCGCTCGGCGTCCAGTCCGACGGCATTCTGAGCGAGGGCATCCAGTCGCATTCCGGCGGCATCGGCACCGCGGGGACGACGCGCGACACCGTCGATCTGAGCACGGACTACACGTACGATTCGCGCGGACGCGTGCTGGCGGACGGATACGAGGTGGAAATACGCGTGCCGTTCAAGAGCGTGCGCATACAACCGGGGAAAGAGCAGCGCTGGGGGCTCAACATCCTGCGCCGCGTGCAGCATTCGGGTCACGTGAGCACGTGGGCGCCGGCGCGGCAGGCCAATTCGAGTTTTCTGGCGCAGTCGGGCGCGCTGGCTGGCCTAACGGACCTCGACCGCGGGCATCCGCTGGAGATCAATCCCGAGCTCACGTCGCACGTGGATGGCACGCCGCGCGGCGCCGCGTGGCACTACGGGTCGCCGATCCAGCAGTTGGGCGGCAACGTCCGCTACGCGCTCACCGACAACCTGACGGCGGACGCCACGGTCAAGCCCGATTTCTCGCAGATCGAGAGCGACGTGCCGCAGTTGTCGTACGATCCCCGTGACGCACTGTTCTTTCCCGAGAAGCGGCCGTTTTTTCTGGATGGACTCGAGCAGTTCGATACGCCGAGCTCGCTCATCTATACGCGCGACATCGTGCAGCCGGTGGCCGCTGCCAAGCTGACCGGCACGATGTCGGGCACGGACATCGGATTTCTCTCGGCCGTCGACAATTCGGACGCGTCGGAGTCGGGCACGGTGAATCCGGTGTTCAACATTCTCCGCGTGCGCCGGGGCATCGGGCCTCACGTGTCGTTAGGCACGGCGCTCACCGACCGCGAGGAGGCCGGCCACTTCAATCGCGTCGGCGGGCTCGACGCGGCGGTGCTGTTCGACAAGATCTACGCGGTGAGGCTGCAGGGCGCCGCGAGCACGACGCGCGGTGACTCCGGAACGGTGTCGGGACCGCTGTGGAGCGCGACCTTCGAGCGACAGGGACACCGCGTCCAGATGCACTACTCCCTCGCCGGCATCGATCCCAACTTCATCACGCAGAGCGGGTTCGTGTCGCGCTCCAACGTCGTTGCGTTGAACGCAGAGCAGGCCGTCACGCTCTACGGGTCGCGCGGGAGTCTGATCGAGTCGTGGACGGGGGACTTCACGGCCAACCATTCGTGGATCTACACGCGGTTCACGGCGGGCAAGAGTCCGGACGATCTCAGGTGGCACATCAGCAATCAGTTCACGCTGCGCGGTGGATGGGTGGCCGTCGCCAGCGTGTTCCTCGAGCGCTACGGGTACGATCCATCGATCTATACGAACTACTATATAGTGCATCAAACGGGCGATGGAGGGGGGCCGGACACCACGAAGTTCCTGGGTACGCCGCACATTCCGAATCTCGACATCATCACCGGACTCACGACGCCGCACTGGAAGAACTTCGACGCCAGCATCCAGGCGATCACCGGCCACGACGAGAACTTTTTCGAGTGGGCGTCGGCCAACGTCATCTTCATCAACGCGAACGTCGACTGGCGGCCCAACACGCGCCTGCGGATCAACGCGCTCTATTCGCATCAGCAGTACATTCGGCGCGACGACGGCACCAATGCGGACATCCGGCGGATACCGCGGCTCAAGGTGGAGTATCAGGTCTCGCGCCCGATATTCGTGCGGCTCGTTGGGCAGTACGACTCGCAGACCACCGATTCCCTGCGCGACGATTCGCGCTCGAACGATCCGATCGTGTTTCGGGATCCGCTGACTGGTACGTTCACGCGCGCATCACGCACGGTGGCGAACGCGGTGCGCATCGATGGGCTCTTCGCCTACCAGCCGACGCCGGGGACGGTTGTCTTCTTGGGGTACGGCAGCAGCATGACGGAAGATGATCCGTTCGCGTTTCGCGACGTCCATCGGCTGACCGACGGGTTCTTCGCGAAGGTCAGCTACGTGTTTCGGTTAGGTGGATGAGGGCGTGGGAAGTGGCGTCGACGCGAGGCCTTGGCTCAGAATCTGCGGTCGAAGGACGATTCATTGCCGAGAGGGGCTAACGATGTATGCGGTCGTCCGAGACAATACGTTCGATCCCAGCAAGCTCAAGGCGGGCGGCGCCAGGATGGACGAGTTCCAGTCGGCACACGCCGAGCAGCCCGGCTACCGTGGAACCATCGTGGTCGCCGTCGGCTCGGGTCGACAGATCACGGTTACGATGTGGCAATCACAAGCCGACGCCGAGGCCGCGCGCATTGCGCTGGGGCCGGTCATCGGGCGCGCCGTCGTGCCGCTCCTCGCGGCGCCGTCGGTCCTCATCGGCGTAGGCGACGTCGTGTTCGACGATCTCCCGAGCCATGCCTAACCGGCGAACCGACGGCCCGGTCGCGAGCCGGGCGCGGGTCGTTCCATTAGGCGTTGGGCGCGTCCGGCTTTCGGCGCGGCTCCGTCGGAAGACCGGCCTCTTGCCACGCCGCCCAACCGCCGCGTAAGGCGCGCGCCCCGGTCCATCCGGCCTGGCGAAGCTGCCGCGCCACACGGGCGCTGGTCGCTTCGTCCGTTCAGGCGCAGTAGACCACCAGCGTCGCATGGCGCGATAACTGGAGCGCGGTCGCGTCGCGCACCGGATCGTCGGGCGAGATGCGGACCGAGCCGGCAGCCTGGGCGTCGCTCGCCCGGTAGCTGCGGTCGGCGCGTGCGTCGACGATCACGATCTCGCCGCCGCGAGCCCTGAGCTCGCGCACCTCATCCAGGCCGATGCGGTCGTCCGCGGCCGGTTCTGCGTTAGGCGTGGGCGGCGCGGCCACGGGCCGCGGCCGCGGCGCGGCGGGCGGCAGGTCGCGCGCCTGCTGCGCGCGCAGGAAGAGCGCGATCCCGCCGCCGTGCACCACGACCGACAACAGCACCACCAGACAGGCGATCTCGAAGAGCTGCCCGGCACCGGGCAGTCCGGCGAACACGGGCAAGAGCGCGAACAACAGCGTGCTGAGGCCGCGCGGTCCGAACAGCGCGATCAGCCGGCGTTCGCGCGGCGCCAGTCCCACGCCGGGCAGGCGCAGCATGGGGAGCAGCACCGCCGTGCGCGTGACCAGGGCGATGGCCGCGAACAGCAGCACGCGTCCGCTGATGACGGTTAGGCCGGACCAGATGACGGACGTCCCCAGCGCGACGAATGTGAGGAGCAGCAGCATTTCGGCCGTCGCTTCGCCGTACTCGAGGAAGCAGTCGCACAGCTCGACGTCCTGTGCCGCCACCATGAAGCCGGCGGCGAACGCAGCCAGGAAGCCGCTGCCTCCCACCGCTTCGGCGGCGGTGTACGCCGTGAATGCGAGGCCGAGCGCGTACAGCGATTCGTAGTCGCGCCGCACGCCGACGCCCGACCGGACGCGGACCATCGCGACGATGCCTAACCAGCCGATCAGCGCGCCCAGCGTGGGTCCGAGCACGAAGAGGCCGATGGCGTGGCGGACCAGCGTCCCGGCGCTCGTGCCCCCGCCCTGGGACGCGCCCTGGATGAGCAGCATGCTCAGCACCACGATCGGGAGCAGCATCACATCGTTCATGCCGCTCTCGAGCCGGAGCGCTACGCGCACCGCGTCGGGAAGGGAGTGCGCGCGCAGCACGCTGCGCAGGAGCACCGGATCGGTAGACGCGAGCGCGGCGCCGAGAATCGCCGACTCGGCCCACTGGAGGCCGAGCAGCCAGTGCGCTACTGCGGTGATGACCACCGCGGGAACGAAGGTACCGGGGATGAGGAGGCGCGCGGCGAGGCGCTTGCGCGCGCGCACCTCGCCGATCTCGATCGTCACCGCATCGCTGAACAACACGAGCGCGAGCGCGAGCGTGGCGATCACCTTCAACGCCGGGGACGCGAGCTCGATGTCCGCCAGGCCTAACCCGAACGGGCCGAGCGCGGCGCCGAGCGCGAGAAAGACTGCGACTAACGGAACGCCGCTGCGCTCCACCGCGCCCGAGAGGAGCGACGCCACGACGATGACGATGCCGGTGAGCGCGAGGGTGGTGATGAAATGTTCCATGGCGCTGGATCCTCCACCGTGCGGACGCGAGGGCCTGCGTACTTTTCTAAAGTGCACCCATCGGGCGCCGTTTACCATGCGCAGGGCGCACGGCGAGCGCGTCGTGGAACCGGCACTGTACCGCACCGATCCCGATCGCTGCTGCAGGGCGAGCACGAGCGAGCGGGCCGCTGGAACGACACGGCCAAGACCGAATGCGGACTTCACACGGTCGGCACATCGCCCGCGCCTAACGTAGAGCCGCGCCACGTCTTGACCTTTTCCTCGATGAATCGCATGGCGCCGGCATGGCTGCTCCTGTCCCCAGGGACAGGGTGAATCGCGCAAACGGCCTGACAGTGTGCTCCGATGGACCGAAGTGCGCTGTGCGGCTTCGACTGGGGACGGGTAGATTGTCCCCACCCTCCGCCTCCCGCCCCCTTACCTTCACCTCCCCCGATGAACCAAAGACAAGCAGCCATCGCCGCCTTCTGTGCTCTGGGCGTTCTGCGCGCCGCGCCGGCCGCCGCGCAGCATCCGGAGCAGGGCTACATCACCATGTCGGATTCGGCGCGCATCTTCTACAAGGTGGCGGGCCATCCGGGTCCGGGGATCGACACGCTCATCGCGATCCATGGCGGCCCCGGCATGGACCTCGAGTCGATCTACAACGACTGGGCGGCGCACCTCGGCCGCCGTCACGTGGTTATTTTTTATGACCAACGAGGCGGCGGGAAGTCCGAGCTGCCGACGGACACGTCGCGCCTGGTGGCCGCGCGGCAGATCCAGGACCTCGACGAAATCCGCCGGCACTTCGGCCTAACGAAGGTGACGCTGCTCGCGCACTCGTATGGTCCGCTGCTCGCCGCGAGCTATGCCATCGCGCACCCGGATGCCGTGAAGAAGATGGTGTTCTTCGGACCCGTGCCGCCGCGGCGCGGCGATTTCTTCCGCCGCTACGGCGCCAACATCAATGCGCGCCTCGACAGCGCGCAACGCGCCGAGTTGACGCGGTTGGGCGCCGAGATGACGAGCGATTCATCATCGGACGAGGCCGTGCGCAAGGCGTGTCGCGGCTACTGGGCGATCGGCCTCCGCCCGCGGCTCGCTCGGCCTAACCCTATTCTGCCGGTGGTCAAATCGGATCTGTGCGCCACGGATCCGGCCGGCATCCGCTATGGTATGCGCGTTGCCAACGGCGTGATCATGCGCTCGTACGGCGACTGGGACCTCCGTCCCGCACTAAGGTCGCTGGACGTGCCGCTGCTCGTGATTCATGGCCAGGAAGAGACGATCCCGATGGACCTGGTCGAGGAATGGGTGACATCCATGCCTCACGCGAGACTGGTCAAAGTGCCGAACGCCGCCCACTTCACCTACGCCGAGCAGCCGTCGCTGGTGTGGCCGGTGGTGGAGCGCTTTCTGAGTCAGCGCTGAGTCGGCGGACGACGCGCTGAGTGGCTTTCGGTAAGCCGCCAAATCGGACTTCCGCAGACTCCAGGCACTTCCCGACATGGTCAGGAACCCTTTGGACAGCATCAGAAGAATTGCGCCTAGTTTGTAGGCGCAATTCCGATGATGACCTCCGGTGGGACTCCCGCTTGCGGCCCCATGGGGCCTCGTGAGGCCGGCGCGAGGACGGTTTCGTTCCCAGATCGCGCAGCGGTATTGTTGATCGGGCCCGCAAGCGCGCTTGGCTGGCGGCCTCGCGGAGCGTTTGGAATCTCGGAGCAATAGCGCCAATTCATGTCGCACGTGAACCGATGAGTAAGTCGCCACGGACGCGGCTCGACGCCGACGTCATTGTCATCGGCGCCGGCGCCGCGGGGCTCGCGGCGGCGAACGCACTGGTCGAGAGCGGTTTCGACGTGGTGGTTCTGGAAGCGCGCGAGCGCGTCGGAGGCCGCATCTTCACCGCCGCGCCCTCGCCGGCGCTGGTGCCGATCGAGCTCGGCGCCGAGTTCATACACGGGTCGGCCGAGGCGATCCGCGTGCTGGCGAAGCAACACGGATTGCCCACGCTCGACGTTGCCGGCCAACGGTTCGAGCACTCGTCGCGCGGCCTCCGCGTGGCTCGCGACTACTCGGCGCGTCTCGATCGCGTGATGCACCGGCTGGGGTCGCACCACCCGGATCGGTCGCTCGCCGAGGCGCTGCGGGCGAATCGCGGGTCGCTGCGCGCGGCGGACCGGTCGCTGGCCACGCGCTTCGTGGAAGGCTACGATGCCGCGGACGCGACGCTGGTGAGCGAACGCTGGCTCGCGGCGGTGGGACAGCCGGGCCACGATGTGCACGAGTCGCGCATCGGACGCCTGGCCGACGGGTTCGGCGCGCTCGTGCACGCCATGGCCCGCCCGTTAGGCAAGCGGGTCCGGCTGGGACACGTCGTGGCCGGCGTGCGGTGGCGACCGGGCCGCGTCGAGGTCGCCGCCGCTCGCGTGGGCGGCCGCCGCCGCGTATGGACGGCGCGCGCGGTGGTGGTCACCGTTCCGTTAGGCGTGCTCCAGGCGCCGGCCGGCGCGCCGGGCGCGATCGCGTTCGATCCGCCGGCCGCGCCGCTCGCGCGCGCCGCCGCGCTGGGCCTCATGGGCCCCGTGCACCGCCTGGCGCTGCGGTTCGACGAGCCCTTCTGGCTCGCCCCGCGCTTCGCCCAACGGTTAGGCGCGCCGGCGCTCGACCGGATGGTCTTCGTCCAGTCGCGACGCCCGCTCGCGTTCCGCGTCTGGTGGACATCGTATCCCGTCCGCTCACCCGTGCTCGTGGCCTGGTGCGGCGGCCCGCGCGCGGCAGCGTTAGCACGGGACCCGCTGCGCGCGCTCGAGCAGCACGCGGTCGAGTCGCTCGCGTCGATCTTCCGGATGACGCCGGCGCGCCTCGCGATGCGCCTGGTCCAATCGTATCACCACGACTGGCAGCGCGATCCCTATGCGCGCGGCGCGTACTCGTTCGCGCGGGTGGGCGGCGCGCGCATGTCTGAACGCCTGGCGCGGCCGGTGGCCAACACCATCTGGTACGCCGGCGAATCGGCCGATCATCCCGGGTCCACGGGCACGGTGCACGGTGCGATCGCATCGGGGCAGCGCGCGGCACGCGAGATCGCCGAGCTCATCCGCGCGTAACGCGCCGGCACCCCAGCTGGATCCCGGCCAGGACCCAGCGAATTGACGGGCAAAGCGGTATCAAGGAATCGATACATCAGTGGTCACGACTTTCACACGCACGACGCAACGGAGGAATCATGAAGAGCATGCGCACGGTACTGATTGGCGTGGCCCTCACGATGGGCATCGCGACGGGTGCGTTCGCCCAGGGGGGCGGTGGTGGAGGCGGCGGAGGTGGTCAACACGGCGGCGGGATGATGTCGATGCTGATGAACGGCATCACACTCACCGACGCCGAGCAGACCCAGGTCAAGGCGATCGAAGACAAGTATGCGCCGCAGATGCAGGAGCTCCGGCAGAAAATGCGCGACGCCCGGCAGAATGGCACGCAAATGGATTCGGCGTCCATGCAGCAGATGCGCGATACGAACAAGAAGGAGCATGATGAGATCCGCGCCGTTCTGACGCCCGATCAGCAGGCCAAGTTCGACGACAACGTCAAGCAGATGATGTCGCACCGGCCGAGCGGTCGGTAACGGAACGGAGAGCGGCAATGATACCCCGAATCGACAACATCGCGCACGCAGTTCCTGAGGTTCTTCGCGGATTGGTGTTGCTGTCGTCCGCCGCCGCAAAACTCGGCGTCCCGGCGCCGACGCTCAAAATGGTGAGTCTGCGGGCGAGCCAGATCAACGGATGCAGTTTCTGCGTCGACATGCACTGGCGCGAGCTGCGCGATCTGGGCGAGCCCGACGAAAAGATTTTCGCCCTGTCGGCATGGCGCGAAACGCCGTACTTCACCGACGCCGAGCGCGCGGTACTCGCGCTAACGGAAGCCGCGACGCGGCTGGCCGACCGCGCGGATCCGGTGCCCGACGAGATCTGGGAGGAAGCGGCTCAGCATTTCAACGAGAAGCAGCTGAGCGCGATCGTGATCGAGATTGCCGCGATCAATGCCTGGAACCGGCTCAACGCGACGACGCGCCAGCCGGCGGGTGAAGCGTCGGTGGCGGCGGCCGCGGCGGCGGCGAGCCGGTAGTCGTTAGGCGCTCCGGGCGGACGCGCGGTCCGCCCGGAGCCGGAGATCGCCCGGCTGGCGGGCGATGTCGGGGAAACCTGCCGAGGTTTGGGCGGGTTTCCCCGACATCGTTTCCGGCAGTCCCCCGATCGTACGCGATCACTCGTGTGGCGACACTAGAGCACAACGATCGCGGAGCCGCGGGGCGCCTGCGTTGGGCAGCCTGCGGCGTCGCCAACACGACGAGGTACGACAATGCGCGCCCGCGCACTTTTGTTTGCCGCCGCCACGCTGTGCGGCACCGTCTCCGGCTGTCATTCGGGTGGGCCGACGCTGGCCGGCGCCGTGACCGGTGCCGACGCCGCGGCGCGCGTCTACGTGCCGCCCGGACAGAAAGACGAATTCTACGCGTTTTTTTCGGGCGGCTTCAGCGGCCAGGTCTCCGTGTATGGCTTGCCGTCCGGGCGCCTCCTCAAGGTGATCCCCGTCTTCTCCCAAGACCCGCAAGAGGGCTGGGGCTACGACGAAGAGACGAAACCGATGCTCGAGACGAGCTTCGGATTCGTGCCGTGGGACGATGCCCACCACCCGGAGCTGTCCCAGACGAATGGTGTGCCTAACGGAAAGTGGTTGTTCATCAACGGGAACAACACGCCCCGCATCGCGCGGATCGACCTCGGCGAGTTCAAGACGGAAGAGATCCTGCAGATCCCCAACTCGGCAGGCAACCACTCGTCGCCGTTCACGACGCCCGATGGCAAGTACGTCGTGGCGGGCACGCGATTCAGCGTGCCCATACCCAACCGTGATACGACGATTGCCTCTTACGCCCAGACGTTCAAGGGCACGCTCACGTTCGTGCGTGCCGACGAGCCGGGCAAAATGGCGATCGCGTTCCAGATCCTCGTGCCTGGATTCGACTACGACCTGGGCCATGCAGGCAAGGGCGTGTCCGATGGATGGTTCTTCTTCACCACGTACAACACCGAACAGGCGCACACCAAGCTCGAGGTGAATGCGTCGCAGAACGACAAGGACTTCATTGCGGCCATCGACTATCACCGCGCCGAAGCGTGCATCGCGGCGGGCAAGGGCACCACGATGCCGGCCAGCTACGACCACAACGTGATCGACGCACGATCGACCACTGCGCACGTCGAGCGGAAGACCAGCGTCATCGTACTCGACCCGTCGCACTGCGATGGACTCATGTACTTCCTGCCGACGCCCAAGTCGCCCCACGGCGTCGATGTCGATCCGAGCGGCGAATACATCGTCGGCAACGGCAAACTGTCGTCCGTGATCGCCGTCCACTCGTTCCACAAGATGCAGCAGGCGATCGCCACCAAGGCGTTCGACAAGGTCGTGGACGGTATTCCGGTGCTCAAGTACGAGGCGGTGCTGGCCGGAGAAGTGAAGAGCGCGGGGTTAGGCCCGTTGCACACCGAGTTCGATGGCAAGGGCTACGCGTACACGTCGTTCTTCATCACGTCGGAGATCGTGAAGTGGAAGCTCGGTACGTGGGAAGTAGTGGATCGCACGCCGACGTTCTACGCGGTCGGGCATCTGATGATTCCGGGCGGCGACTCGCGCGCACCGTGGGGCAAATACGCGGTGGCGCTCGACAAGATCACGAAGGATCGCTACCTGCCGACCGGTCCGATCATGGACCAGTCTGCCCAACTGTACGACATCAGCGGGCCAAAGATGCAACTGCTGTTGGACTTCCCGACCATCGGCGAGCCCCACTACGCGCAGGCCATACCCGCGAACCTCATTCACTCGGTCAAATTCAACACGCTAAGCGAGAACGCGAATCCGTGGGCGGTGAAGACGGAAGCGGAGGGCGGGATCGCGCGGCAGGGCAAGGTGGTGCACGTGAAGATGGCGGCGATCCGGTCGCACTTCTCTCCCGACAACCTCGAAGGGATCACGGTCGGCGACACGGTTTACTTCCACGTCACGAACATCGAGCAGGACTGGGACATCGTGCACGGGTTCGCGGTGTTAGGCAATACGGATGCCGCCGAGCTTATTTTGGCGCCCGGTGAAACGCGGACGCTCAAATGGGTGCCGCGCACGAGCGGTGTGTTCCCGTTCTACTGCACGGACTTCTGCTCGGCGCTGCATCAGGAAATGCAGGGATACGTGCGCGTGTCACCGGCCGGGAGCACCGTCGCGTTGTCGGCAACCATCGGGGACCACTCCGTGGGTGGCGATCGGATGGCCGATATGCATCCGGCCGCACCCGGGGCCGCGCACGCGGCCGGGGGGCACCAGTGATGTCGCGCGCGTCGCGATGCCTGCTCGTGCTGTCGGGCGTGATGCTCGCGGCATCCGTTAGGCTACCGCTGTGGCGCATCGGGTTGCGGGCGCCACAGTACCCCGAGGGGCTGGGATTGCGCATCGGCGCCGGCACGATTGGCGGCGCCGCACCGCAGGACCTGGGGAACATCAACGAGCTCAATCACTACATCGGCATGCGGCCCATCGACCCTGCCGCACTGCCCGAGCTCCGGGTGCTGCCGTGGCTCCTGGTGGCGCTCGCCGTCACCGCGGTCGTGCTGGCTGCGTTAGGCAAGCGCCGCGCGGTCGGCGCCTGGCTGGTCGCCCTCGCGCTCGTCGGCCTCGCCGGCCTCGCCGATCTGTATCGGTGGTCGTACGCGTATGGACACGACCTCGACACCGAGCACGCGATCATCAAGGTGCCGGGCATGGTGTACCAGCCGCCGCTCCTCGGCACCAAGCAGATCCTCAACTTCACCGCGTCCTCGTGGCCGGCGTCGGGCACGTGGCTCGCGATCGCGGCGCTGCTCGTGGGCGTGGCGGCACTGGTCCTGTCACGCCGGCCGGCATCCGCACCGCCGCCCCTCTCGTGACACGCATGCGAGTGCTCGTTCGGGCGCTGCGCTCCGCGGCGTGCTTCGTGGCGTGGCTCGTGCTTCGCCTCGCCGGCGCGCCGCCAGTGCCGGCTCAGGCCGGGCACACCCTGGTGGTCGCACCCGGCTCGGCGCTCGCTACGTTAGGCGCAGCCGTGGCGCGCGCGGCAGCCGGCGACCGGATCATCGTCCGCGCCGGCATCTACCGCGAGCCGCTGATCACGGTCGACAAGCCGCTCGAGATCGTCGGAGACGGCGACGCCATCCTCGACGGCGAATCCGCGCACGGCATCCTCGTCATCGCCGCCGACGACGTCACCGTACGCCGGATGCACTTTCGCGACGTGGGTGTCAGCTACACCAGCGACCTCGCCGCGGTGCGCGTGCTCGCCGTCCGCAACTGCGACATCGAAGACAACCGCATCGAGCGCGCGTTCTTCGGCATCTACCTGGCGAAGTCCGCCGGATGCCGCGTGCTGCGCAACGACATTCGCGGCGCGGCACGCGACGAGGCAGGGTCGGGCAACGGAATCCATCTGTGGGCCGCGCATGATGCGCTCATCGCCGACAACTACGTGAGCGGCCAGCGCGACGGCATCTACTTCGAGTTCGTCACGCACACGGTGGTACGCGGAAACACGAGCGAGCACAATCTGCGCTACGGCCTGCACTTCATGTATTCCGACGACTGCCGCTATCTCGACAACACGTTTCGGTACAACCACGCCGGCGTCGCGGTCATGTACACGCACCGCGTGCTCATGGCCGGCAACCGGTTCGAGTCCAACTGGGGCGATGCGGCGTACGGGCTGCTCCTCAAGGAGATCGACGACAGCCGCGTGGAGGACAACCAGTTCGTGCGGAATACGGTGGCGCTCTCCGCGGACGGCGCCAACCGGCTCGTCGCCTCGCACAACACGTTCCGGTCTAACGGATGGGCGGTGCGGCTCGTCTCGAGCACGGACGATGCGCGCTTCGAGCACAACAATTTCGTCGACAACACGTTCGACGTCGGCATGCGCGGCGGCGAGACGACGACACGGTTCGCGGGCAATTACTGGGATGCCTATCGCGGATACGACCTGGACCGCGACGGGACGGGCGACGCGCCGTTTCATCCGGTGCGGTTGTTCTCGTTGATCGTGAGCCGGAACCCACCCACGCTGCTGCTGCTCCGCAGTCCCTTCGTGACGCTCCTCGACCAGGTCGAGCGAGCGGTGCCGTCGCTGACGCCGTCGTCGGTGGTGGACGACTCTCCCGCGGTACATCCGGTGAGGTAGGCGCGATGATCGAGATCAGAGCACTCACGAAATCCTTTGGCGCGCGCGAGGTGCTGCGCGGCGTCGATCTGTGCGTGCGGCCGGGCCGCGTCACGGCGGTCGTCGGGTCTAACGGAGCGGGGAAGACGACGCTCATCAAGTGCCTGTTAGGCCTGGTGCGTCCCGACGGCGGCGAGATTCGCCTGGGCGGCGCGCGGGTGGGCAGCGATCCGGCGTACCGCGCGAGCATCGGTTATGCGCCGCAGATGAGCCGCTTCCCGGAGAACCTCACGGCGCGCGAGGTGACCAACGTGCTGCTCGGCCTGCGCGGGCCGTCGGCCATCATCGACTGGGAGCTGGTCGAGCGACTCGCGCTCGCGCCGCACATGACCTCGCGCGTGCGGACACTCTCCGGCGGGACGCGGCAGAAGCTCACCGTGGCGCTGGCGTTCCTGTTCGCGCCGAACCTGTACGTGCTCGACGAGCCGACCGCGGGGCTCGACCCCGCGGCGAGCGCGGTGCTCAAAGACAAGATCCTGGCGGAACGGGGGAATGGGAAGACCGTGCTCGTCACGTCGCACGTCATGAGCGAGCTCGAAGAGCTGGCCGACGACATCGTACTCCTGAGTGCGGGCCGGGTGGCCTACGTGGGCACGGCGCAGAAGCTCCGCACGTTCACCGGCCAACGGCATCTCGAGCGCGCGATCGCCCTCATCATGGCACGAGAGCCGGTATGCGCCTAACCGCCAAGGTCGCTGCCTTCCAGCTGGTCGACGTGGCGCGCAGCCGGTGGCTGCCGGGCTACGCCGCGTTCTTTCTCCTGG
The DNA here is from genome assembly GCA_035572595.1 of Gemmatimonadaceae bacterium. Taxonomy (GTDB): domain Bacteria; phylum Gemmatimonadota; class Gemmatimonadetes; order Gemmatimonadales; family Gemmatimonadaceae; genus JADGGM01. Next base: position 13,064 of record DATNAM010000036.1, on the reverse strand, counting down.
CGACGGAGCTCTTGCTGCGATTCGGGGGCGACCCGACGCGGGCACTCGTGAGCCTGACGACCGTGGTGCTCTTCATCGTTCCGTTAGCCGCGATCGTCTTCGCGACCGTGTACGTCCACAGCGCCCGCGAGTTCATCGAGCTGGTGCTGGCGCAGCCCGTCGGCCGCGGCACGCTGTTCGCCGGCACCTATGCGGCCATGGTGACCGCGTTGTCCGCCGGCGTGGTCGTGGGCATCGGCATTCCGTTCGCGCTGCGCGGCGGCGCCGGCGCCGCCGGTGCGGCGGCCGTCCTGGTGGCAATGGGCGTCGCCCTCACGGTCGTGTTCGCCGGCGCCGGCGTGGCGCTCGCGCTCCGCACCGAAGACCGGATCCGCGCGTTCGGCCTGGCGTTAGGCATATGGGCGTGTGCCGCGCTGGTCTATGATGCGGCGCTCCTGGTGCTGGCGACGGCGCTCGCGTCCTATCCGCTCGAGCGCCCGCTGCTCGTGGCCACGCTGGCGAATCCCATCGACCTCGCTCGCGTGATGATGCTGGCGCACCTCGATGCATCGGCGCTCATGGGATACACCGGCGCCGCCTTCACGCGCGCGTTCGGCTCCGCGGCCGGTGCGGCGCTCGCCGCGGCGGCGCTCGTCGTGTGGGGCGCCATCCCCGCTCTGTTAGGCGCACGCATGTTCCGCCGCAAGGACTTCTGATGCGCGCGATGCGCCGTACGGCGCTCTGTTCGCTCGACCATCCCTTCTTCTTCCGAGAGACCTCTACCATGTCCCGCTCGTTTCACGCAATCGCCGCCGCTGCCGCAGTCATGTCGTTCACGTCCATTGCTGCGTGCGGGGGCGCCAAATCGGCTGCCACCGGCGAAACCGCCGCGGCATCGGCTGCGCCCGCAGCGTCCGATGCGCCCGCCGCACCCGCGGCCGGTCCTCAGACACCCGATGCAGGTCGTCAGGTGATCACGGTCCAACTGATCGCCGACGAGAAAGGCAGCCGCTTCGAGCCGAGCGAGGTGAAAGCGCACCGCGGCGACGTGATCCGCTTCATCCTGTCGCAAGGCGTGCACAACGTGGATTTCCTGCCGGATTCGAATGCCGGCGCGCACGGTCTGCCGGCGGCGAGCGACATGCTCCAACTGTCAGGGCAGACGGTGGACGTCAAGGTGACGTTCCCCAAAGGTACGTACTACTTCCAGTGCGACCCGCACGCCGCCCTCGGCATGCATGGTCATCTCGAGGTCGAGGACTGAGGGCAGGGAAGCGCGCGCTTGCGCGCGCTGAGGGAAGCGCTGCGCTTCGGGAAAAGGGAAGCGGCGGCTACGCCGCCTGAGGGGTGGAATAGCATCAATGGTCTGCGCGGAACGAGAACCGTACTCGTGCACATCACGGGGCACTCTCCACCCATATACCACTGATGTCCTTCCACCCCTCAGGCGGCGTAGCCGCCGCTTCCCCTTTCCCTAAGCGCAGCGCTTCCCTAAGCGCGCGCAAGCGCGCGCTTCCCTGCCTTTACCGTTTCGCGGTCTCCAGACCTTTCACGACGCCTGCGAGCAGCTGTACGCGCTTCGCATCGCTCGCGCCCTGGGCGTCCTTCGACAACTCGCCCGAGAGCTTCTTGAGCGCCGCGCTGCGCTTGGCGCCGCTCGCCGACTGCGCCGAGGTGAGCTCGCGCTCGATCGCCGCGAGACGATCGGACGAGAGGCCGTTGTCGCGCTTCAACTGATCGACGTACGCGAGCGCCACCGGGAACGCGGCGGGCCACACGATCTTTGGCTGGTCCTGCGGATTCAGGAGGTCGAAGTGCACGAGCTTGGCGGCGTCGATCTCGTTCTGCGTGAGATCGGCGGTGGGCGTGAGCTTGAACACGTCGAGGCCGCGTGCGATTTCGGAGCCGTAGATGTAGCCGTTGTAGTAATAGCCGCACCAGAACCCGCCTAACACGAGCTTGGTGGCGTCGATGGGGCCGCGGTCGAAGTACGCGATCTCCTTGGGATGCGCGGGATCGGTGAAGTCGAACACCGACAGGCCGCCCTGATACCAGCCCTGCACCAGGATGTCGCGACCGGGCACCGGTACCAGATTGCCGTTGTGCGCCACGCAATTCTCTTCGGGCGTCTGTGCCGCCGGCATCTTGTAGTAGCCGGTCTGCGTGAGCGTCGTGCCGTTGAGCGTGAACAGCGCATCGGCGCCCCAGTCGAGCGGATCGGTGGGACGGCACTTCGGGGCGACACCGCCGCCCCACTCATCGGTGAACAACAACTTCGACCCATCGTTGCTGAACGTCGCCGAATGCCAGAACGAGAAGTTCGAGTCGGCGACCGCCTGCACGCGCACGGGGTGCGCGGGATCCTTGATGTTGAGCAGCAGGCCGTAGCCCGCGCACGCGCCGGCGGCCAGGTGCAGCGACGAGTACGCCGTGATATCGTGGCATTGCAGCACGCCGCTGTTCTTCAAGCTGTCCGGCGCGCTGGGAACGTTCACGCCTAACTGCTTGAGCGAATCGGTGATCGCCTTGAACCGGCTGGTATCGGACTCGAACATCAGTCCGGCGATGAGGTGCGCCACGCGTTCCGAGTCGGCCGCCGACGTGGTTGCCGGCAGTCTGATTATCGTGAGATATCCGCGCGCCATCGTGAGCGCGGCGCCGTTGGCTGTGTCCGCCACCGCCGCGCCGTGCGTCGCGGGCTTGGTGAGGTCGGCGAAGATGCGGGGCGTGCTGACGATTTTCGCCTGCTCGGGATGTGCGAGCGGGACGCGAATCACCTCGATCCGGAAGAGGGCCGAGTTGGGGTCGGACATGCCGCCGGTTTCGCAGCCCGCCAGCTCGCTCTTCGACCTAACCGACGCCAATCCGGAGACGTACACGTAGACGACGCCGGCGTCATTCGGGTCGGGCACCAGCGTGTGCGTGTGCGAGCCGCGACAGGTCTGTACGTCGGCAACCTGCTTGGGATGTTTGATATCCGAGATGTCGAAGATGCGCACGCCGATCATGCGCTCGGCGCTGACGCTGTCTTTGATGCCCTGCATGCCGCAATCCAACCGGCTGCCGCCATCTTCCGCCGACACGAAGAGCAGGTGGCCGTACACCGACACGTCGCCTTGCTCGGTGAAGCAGACGAGGTGATCGGTGAGGACCGGCTTGGCGGGATCCGAGATGTCCCAGATCTGGATGCCGCTGAAATTGCCCTGGTAGACGTAGTGTCCGCCGAACGCGAGGTCGGAGTTCGCGTACCGCAGGCCACCGGGATCGTTGGGATGGAAGTCATCCGGCTTGTTGACGTGCGACACCAACTCCATGCCCTTGGCGGCGACGCCGGCATCGTAGAGGCCGGCTTTGAGGTGCGCGCGCGGGTCGTTCGTGTCGGCTTGCGCCCGCGCGGGCGCGGGGAGAAGGGAGCCGGAAATGCCTAACGCGACGGAGAGCGTGATGAACGATCGGAACACAGCGGGGCGACGTGTCATGGAGACGGGCTCATGGTAGACGGAGTCTGTGGTTCGTGATCAGATTGGAGAATAGCATCTCGGAGGCGTGTCGGCGAGTCGCGCCGCGCGCACCGCGCCCGCGAGGGCCTGCTGCCGCCCGCTTGGCGGGTGCGGGAGCGTCGGTGGGCGCCGATCCGAGGACACCCGAAGGTGATATCGGACGCCACCAACCCGGCGGGGGTCGACGCGACTGGAGGGTTCCGGGCCGGGGACCGAGCCGCCGCTAGAGCCTAACGCCGAGCTCTGTTGCGAGCTCGCGTTGGCCGAGTGCCGTGATGAGGAGGGCGCGGCTGTGGCGATCGCGTGTGACCCACCTTCGGGCGAGCGCGAGATCGAGCAGCGCGACGCCGATGGCGCCGCCCACGTGGGACCGGCGTTCGCTCCAGTCCAGGCAGGCGAAGGCAAAGCGGCGGCGGAGGCCGCGCGCGGCGTCCACGTTGATGCCTAACGATGCGAGCGCTCTGGCGCCTTTGCCGGACACGTCGTACGCATCGGCCGCGGCGCCGGCGGCCGGCGCGATCCAGCCGAGTTCCGTTAGGCGGTCGTGGACGGCGACGCCGAGTTGCCCGGCCATGTGGTCGTAGCAGGTTCGTGCGGCGCGGAGGTGATCGGGCGTGTTGGGCACGAACGCGCCGCGCGTGGCGCCGGCGAGGACGCTCAGCGCTTCGAGCACGTCCGCGACCTCGGGTCCATCGAGGCTGTAGTACCGGTGCTTGCCCTGCACGAGCACCTTGGTGAGATGTTCCGCTTCGAGTTTGTGGAGGTGAACGCTGGCGGTGGAGGGGCTCACGCCGGCAACGAGGGCGAGCTCGGTGCTGGTACGGGCGCGGCCATCGAGCAGACAGTAGAGCATGCTGGCGCGCGCGGGCTCGCCAATGGCGGCGGCGGCGCGGGCGGCGTGCCGATCGGTGCGGCGGGTGACATCCATAGTTTTACCATAAACGAAGTGTGAGCGCTGGGCAATCCGTACATTCGGAGCCATGGATGCCGACTTCACCGGGCCGGCGCTGGTCGGCCGGCGCGACGCACTCAAGACGGGGTTCGCCGCCTGGGCTGCCTTGGCCCTGGCGCGCGCGGCCGCCATTTTTCCCGCCCAACGGAGCACACCGATGACCATTACCTGCGTGATCCGCTATCAGATCGATCCATTCCAACGCGAGGCGTTTGCCCAGTACGCCGCGAATTGGGGGAAGGTGATTCCACGGTGCGGCGGCCATCTCATCGGATATTTTCTGCCATACGAAGGGACGAACGACGTGGGATGGGGCCTGATCGCGTTCGACAGCCTGGCGGCGTATGAGCGGTACAAGGAGCGCCTCAAGACGGATCCCGACGCGCAGGAGAACTTCACGTTCGCGCAACAGAAGCGCTGTATTCTCCGTGAGGAGCGCAACTTCGTGCAGGTGGTGGAGGGAACGTTCGAGGTACCGGCGTTGCGCTAGCGAGAAAATGCGGGACCCGGGAACGTTCGCGGCGCGGGTTCCGTGGTTGGTTTAGGCGTCGACGTGCAGGCGGCTAACGCCACCGCGATGGCGGGGAGCGCCGACAGGTGGCGCATGGCGGATACCATGGCCGTGAGAAGTTAGTACGCGATACACGGGCTTAACACCTGTTCCTACTATTGTATAGGCAACGTCGGGATTCCCGATGTTAGGCCTTCCCGAACGACTATCCGGGCCAGCGCGCTGGCCGTTGGGCCCCGAACCGATACGCGGGTCCGGACGGAGGCGGACCAGCTCCGTCGGTCCGAGCTCCTCTGTAGAGGTTTCAAAGGATGACAAAAGGGAAACTATGGATCGTTCGGCTGTGAGACGACCTTCATCGCCTAACGATCAGGTTCATGTTTTTTTGGGCCGCGGAACGAGGCTCTGGTTGCCGCAGCCGAACGATCCATAGTTTCCCTGTTGTTATCCTTTTGAGACTTCTACAGAGGAGCCTTCCGAGTAGGTACCGACAAGACTATCAGGCCCGTCTTCGCCAGCGGTCAACCCGCTCATGTCCGAGCTTTCTATTGTATAGGCAACGTCGGGATTCCCGATGTTAGGCGTTCGCGAACGACCGGACCAGCTCCATCGGTCCGAGCTCCTCTGTAGAAGTTTCAAAGGATAACAACAGGGAAACTATGGATCGTTCGGCTGTGGCCACCAGAGCCTCGTTCCCCGGCCCAAAAAAACATGAACCTGATCGTTAGGCGATGAAGGTCGTCTCACAGCCGAGCGATCCATAGTTTCCCTGTTGTTATCCTTTTGAGACTTCTACAGAGGAGCCTTGCTTGTAGGTACCGACAAGACTATTAGGCCTGTCTTCGCCAGCGGTCAACCCGCTGATGTCCGAGCTTTCTCCGCTCCGACGTGTGTCGGAGATCGTGCGGCCCGCGGGCAGATTGGCGACGCGTAGTAACGGATGCTACCGTTGTGCGATGCCCGATCCCCTCAAGAAGCCGCGCCTCGTGTTGCGCGTGGGTGTCGCCGGTGCGATCCGGCTGACCGACGCGCATCGAGCCGGATTGCGCGACGTGTTCAAGGATGTGTATCGGGTGTTGGCGAAACGGCTCGAAGCCCTCGCGCCCGGACTCGGCTCCGCGCCGAGGCCGGACATCTGCTCATACTACGATAGCGAGGGCTCCGCAAAGCGGCCGCTGTTGCGCGTCGTGTCGGGACTCGCCGACGGGTCGGACCAGTTGGCCTTCGAGTCGCTGTTGCAGGTGGAGGAGGAGGCGCGCGCCAATCCGGCGCGGCCCGGTGGGCACACGGACTTCGAGTTGGTCGCCGTGCTGCCGTGTGATGCCGCGTCGTTTCGCGACAACAGTGAAGTGAAGCACAAGGATGCATTCAACACGCTGCTCGACCGGTGCGCCTACACGATCGAGCTCGATGGCCGGTGCGTGCCGCATCCGTCGCCGCACGCGTCGCCCGACCGCATCGCCACGGAGCGTCGCAGCCGGGCGTTCCGGCTCCAGGCATCGGTGCTGCTCCGGCAGTGCGACCTGCTCATTGCCGCGGCCGATCTCGATTCCGCCGCCGGCGTGGGCGGGACGCGCGACACGATGGCCGCGGCCGTTTCGTTAGGCATTCCCGTGGTCTTCGTATCGGCGCCGGCGACGGATGGCGCGGCGCGCGTGTCGGTCGTGGCGCGGCCGGTCGATCTCGAGCGCACCGGCGAAGCGCCGGCCGTGCCGTGGGAGCACGACGTCGAGCAGGTGGTGACCCGGATCCTGGCCGATCCGCGGACGGCGCGCGCCGGACCGTACGCGCGCGGGCGCACGGACGTGGGCGCCGCCCAACTGGCCGCCGCCGAAGCCGAGCTGCTGGACGAATTCTTTGACGGCGGCGAACGGCGCGCGCGGGTACGGCCGCGCGTCTGGTCCCTGTTCGTGCACCGCTTCCGCCGCCTAACGGCGAGCGGCGCCGATGCCGTGGTCGCTCCGTTCGGCACCTACCGCGATCGCGCTGCCCAACTGAGCGCGCACTATACCGGCCTCTACCGCGGCGCGTTCCTCGTCAACTACACGCTCGCCGCGGTCGCGGTCGCGCTGGCCGTGGCCACGTTGGTCTATCTGCTCGTGTTGGAGCGGCATCGCGCGCCCGCCGCCGCCGGCGCGAGCACGCTGCTCGCGATCGCCATCGTCGAGCTCCTTGTTCTCATCGCGATCTTCGTCAACACGCATCGCGGCAACAGTCATCATTGGAACAGCAAGGCCGTCGACTATCGCTATCTCGCCGAACGGTTGCGGTCGATGTACTATCTGGCGCCGATGGGCGTGCAGCGGCTGGCCACACCGCGCGTCGCGAGATACGCGGCGACGGCGCTCAGACAGAGCGTCGTCGAGTGGCTGCTGCAAGCGGTGATTCGCGAAGCGCCGCCGGGGACGGGCATGGTGCACATCGCGCGTCCCCACCACGCGCACGCGGGGCGCAGCGGGCGACACGATGAAATGGTGGCGCGATCCGACGTCGAACGGGCTTTGGGCTTGGTGGGCGAGAACTGGCTCGCGTCACAGATCGCGTATCACCGGGCGACCAGCCACACGCAGCTGCACATGCACCGGTGGATTCAGCGGTGGGTGTGGCGCTTGAACGTCGCCGTGATCATCATCGTGTCCATCGACGTGGCCGTCATTCTCGCTCGGCTCACGGGACTGAGGAACGAGTGGGTGGAGGCGGGGCATGCATACGCGCCCGCGTTGGTGTTTCTCGCCGCGGTGTTGCCGGCGGCGGTGGCGAGTCTCAACAGCATTCGGTTTCAGTCCGAGTGTCTGCGCATCGCCGAGCGGTCGGCGGTGATGGTGGAGATGCTCGAAGGGTGGCGGGCGGAATGCGAGGTGCTGCGTGCGCGGATGCGGACCTCGCGCGACGAGCAGGACGGGCGCACGCACGATCCGGGCGCCTGGACGCTCGAGGCGGTTGAGTTAGGCGAGTCGTGCGCGCAGATGACGGGCGACGAGGTCGCGGAATGGTCGGTCTTGTACTCGAGGGATCTGCTGGAAGCGTGACCGGCCGCGTTGGGCGGTAACCGGGAGCGTTGCACGTTCACGTTGACTGCGGTCAGGGTGGATGGACATGAAGCGCATTCTCTCGTTGGACGGCGGCGGCGTCCGCGGCATCTTCACGCTGCAGATTCTCTCGCGCATCGAAGCGCTGCTGCGCGAAGAGCGGAAGGCGCCCGATCTGGTGCTCGCCGACGTGTTCGATCTCATCGCCGGCACGAGCACCGGCGCGATCATCGCGGCATTCCTCGCCTTACGGAAGCCCGTGGTCGAGATCGAGCGGCTGTATACGGAATTCGGGCCGTTTATGTTCAAGCGCGAGGCGTGGTACCGCCAGTGGAAGCGAAAGTATCGCGCCGACGCCGTCGCCGACTTTTTTCGCGAGCACTTCAGCGAGGACGCCGACCAGGATGCGCCGATGCTCATGGGGTCGAGCCGGCTGGCGACCAAGCTGCTGGTGCTGATGCGGAACGCGACGACGGGTTCGCCGTGGCCGGTGACGAACCATCCCGACGCGCATTACAACGATCGCTCGCGTCCCGACTGCAATCTGGACGTGCCGCTGTGGAAGTTGCTGCGCGCGAGCACCGCGGCGCCGACGTTTTTCGCGCCCGAGCGCGTCGATTTCGGGCGTCGCAAGTTTCTGTTCGTGGATGGCGGGGTGACGCCGTTCAACAATCCATCGCTGATCGCCGTGCTCATGGCGACGCTGCCGCAATACGGATTCGCGTGGCCGTCGGGGCGGGAGGCGCTGCACGTGGTGTCGGTGGGGACGGGCAGCGAGCGCATCCACCTGCCTAACAAGATGGCCGAGGCGATCACGGTGATGGATCAGATCAAGTTCGCGGTGCCGGCGCTGATCGACGCGGCGTCGACGCAGCAGGACATGCTGTGTCGCGTGTTAGGCGACTGCCTGCACGGCGCGCCGTTGGACAAGGAGTTAGGCGATCTCTCGGGGACGGATCCGTCGCTGCTCACGGCGAACGAGAAGCGGTTCACGTACGTCCGGTACAACCAGGTGTTCAACGTGACGCCGGCCGATGGGACCCCGGTGCAGGAGCTGGACATGCGGCTGGACCGGATCGCGAACATGCCGGCGTACCAGCAGGCCGGGCGCGAGTACGCCGAGTCGAACGTGCGGCTCGAGCATCTCTACCCGAGGCGGGATTCGGCACCCGCCTAACAAAGGATAACAAAAGGGATGCAAGAGATGGGGAAGATCGCTGCCACGCGATACGAAGTGCCTCTGTCGCGCTCATGGCCTAAGCCACGTGCGTGAACGACGAACCCTGGATGTGCGTGGAAGCAATCTTCCCCATCTCTTGCATCATTTTTGTTATCCTTTGAGCCCTTTGTCGAGGAGACTCGGCCAGGAGATCTCCCCTGATCCTTCCACCATGAGTGAAGCAGCCGGCCGTCCGGGCCGGCATCCGAACCCGGCTCGCCATTATTGCTGGTGCGTGAGTCTGGGGCTGATTGCGCTGTCTCAGGGGGCGTCCTAATTTTGTAGCCCCGCGACGTATCGCCGCACAGACCTAGCGAAGACTCCCGTGACCCAGCCGGACCGTTTGGAGCCTCCGTCCGTTCTCGCGCACGCGCCCACCGACATGTGGGAGGACGACGCGTGGGAAGATTTGCTGTCGGCCATCGGCGAGCAGTCGGTGGTGCCGATTGTGGGGCCGGAGCTGGTGGTGGTGGAGGTCGACGGCGGTCGTGAGTCGCTGACGCATTTTGTCGCACGCACGTTGCACGCGCGATTGCCGTGGCCGGGGGGCGCGCCGGCCGGCGTGGATGCGGCCAGCCTCAACGACGTGGCGTCGTCGTTCATTCGGATGTCGCCCGACCCGGAACGCCAGCGCAAGACGATCACCAAAGAGATCGGCCGCATTCTCGGCGAGACCGATTTTCCGACGCCGGAGCCGCTGCGCAAGCTGGCCGAGATCACGCCGCTCCGGTTGTTCGTCAACCTGACGTTCGACGATCTGCTCGAGCGCGCGCTCATGGATGTGCGATACAGCGGCGCGCCTAACGACATGCAGTTCCGGTCGCATATCTATTCGACCAACCAGGCCAACGACATCGACCTGACGCCCGCGGCGATGAACATGACGCGGGTGTACAACTTGCTGGGCCGCGTGTCGCCGGGGAAACCGTACGTGCTCACCGAGGAGGACCTGCTCGAGCACATCCGGAACTTCCAGGGCGAGTCGACGCGGCCGACCAATTTGTTCGAGACGCTCAATCGGAACAACCTGCTTTTTTTGGGCGAGGGCTACACCGATTGGCTGGCGCGGTTCTTTCTGCGCGCCACCAAGAACGCGCCGCTGTCGTGGCAGCGCACGGTGCGCGAGTTCGTGGCCGACGACCGGGCGCGAGTGGACGCCAACTTCGTCGCGTTCCTGCGCCAATTCAGCCGGGCGACGCAGCTCTTTCCAGGGAGCGCGGTCGACTTCGTGGACGAGCTGCACCAGCGGTGGAAGGCGCTGGACCATCCCAACCGTCCGACGCGCCAGTGGCACGAGCCGCCGCCTAACGCAGTGTTCCTGAGCTACACCCGTGCCGACGTGGCGCAGGTGCGCACGTTCAAGCAGGCCTTGGAAGCCCACGGCGTCGTGACGTGGTTCGACGAGGACCAGCTCGAGAGCGGCGACCCGTGGCTCGAGCGCATCGAGCAATACATCAAGTCGCAGGCGCTGCTGTTCGTGCCGATTCTGTCCGAGGCCACCGAGGCGCGCGCGCAAGGCAAGTTCCGCCGCGAGTGGGCGTGCGCCGTAGACCGGAACAAGGATCACACCGGGAGCGGCATTCCGTTTATCGTGCCGATCGGTCTCAAGGGAACGTCGTTCCGGCGCGTGCCGCCGGTGTTCCGTGAGGCCGACATCAAGGAGCACGACGGCGCTCAAGGCACCGAGCGCGCGGTGGCGCGCATCGCCGAGCTCGTGCAGATGGTCAAGGACGAGAGCGCGTGAGTCCGCGGCGCGCGAGCCTGGCGGTCGACACGTCGCCCGTGGTCGACGAAGAGAATCCTTGGTTAGGCCTGCTCGCCTTCCGCGAGGCCAACCGGCGGTTCTTCTTCGGTCGCGACGAAGAGCTGGACGACCTCTTCCGCCGCGTGCGGCGCGAGACCCTCACCGTCCTCTACGCGCAATCGGGGCTCGGCAAGACATCGCTGCTGCAGGCAGGGCTGTTCCCGCGATTGCGCGAAGAGGGATTCCTGCCGGTGCCGATCCGGCTCGACTACGGCGAATTCGAAACCGGCGTGCGCGCCGACGCCGATCCGGTGGGACGCCAGATCGCGCAAGCCGTGGCCGGCGCGATCGCATCGCGCAACCTGGCCGGCGCCACCGACCCGATGGCGGCGCCGGGCCCGTGGGAATATCTCCACGACATCGACTTCGACCTGCCTAACGATACCGGCGGCCTGTTGACGCCGGTGCTGGTGTTCGACCAGCTCGAGGAATTGTTCACGCTCGGCGCCTCGCGGCGGGATGGCGGACGCATGGTGGCGCGGACCACCGAGCTGTTGGGCGACCTGATCGAAAACCGCGTGCCGCGCGCGCTCGACCGCGCCATGCGGGCCGAGCCGTCGTTAGTCGACCGGTACACGTTCGAGCAGGCGCGGTATCGCGTGCTGTTGAGCCTGCGCGAAGACTACCTGCCGCATCTGCACGCGCTGCGCACCGAGGTGCCGTCGATCATCCTCAACAACGTGCGCCTCACGCGGTTCGACCGGCGGCACGCGCTGGACGTCGTGGAGCGTCCGGCGGCCGCGCGGCATCTGGTGACGCGCGAAGTGGCCGACGCGATCGTGCACACGGTGGCCGGTCAGGATTCGGCGAGCGACGGGATCGCCGCGTCGCGTCCAGCCGACGAGCCGGAGGGCAGCCGGCTCGAGGTGGATCCGTCGCTCCTGAGCTTGTTCTGTCGCCAGCTCAATGGGCTCAGGCTCAAGCGCGGCGAAAGCGCGATATCGCTCGACCTGGTGCTGAGCAACAGGGAATCGGTGCTGCGCGACTTCTACATCGATTCGTTCCGCGATCTCGCCGCGCCGCGCGAGGGCGGCGTGAAGGCGTTCGTCGAGGACTTCCTGCTCACGTCCAAGGGCTATCGCGACCGCCTAACGGTAGAGCGGGCCAACGAGATTCTGGTCGATCGCTACCGCGGGTCGCCGCACGACCTGGAGACGCTGGTCGACCGGCGCTTGTTGCACGTCGAGGAGCGGGGCAAGACGCCGCAGATCGAGCTGACGCATGACGTGCTGGCGCCGATCGCGTTGCGCGAGCGCGCCGAGCGGGTGCACAACGAGGAATTGCGTCAGGCGGAGGAGCGTCGCGTGCTCGAGACGCGGCGCGCGGAGGAAGACGAGCGGAAGGCGCGCGAAGCCGCCGCCGCCGCCGCGGCCGAACTGGCCAAGGCGCGGCGCCAGCAGCGTGTGACGTCGCTGCTGCTGGCCGTGGCGATTGCGGCGGCTGGGCTCGCGACGTGGTTCGGCTTGAGCGCGCGGCAAACCGCCCAACAACTGAAAGTCTCCAAGGCCAGGGCCGACACGGCGAAGACGTCGGCCGACTCGGCGCGCACGGTGGCGATTCGCGCCGAATCGATGGCCGTGAAGGAGGGCGACGCGCAGAAAGACGCGTTGGTGCAGGCGAATCAGGAGAAGACGCGCTCGACCGCCATGTTAGGCGACTTCTGCACGTACACGCTGACGGTGATCAATCGCTTCGGCGACTCGACGGTGACCAACAACAACCAGTCGCTGCAGCAGGCGTACAATAGTTTGCTCGAGTTGTCGGATACGTCGGCCGACCGGATGATCAAGCGCAGTCCGGATGGATTGTGTCCGCTGCAGCTGGACGCGCGGGTGAGCAGCATCTCGGCCGACCTGTTGTACCAGTTAGGCAACACGCGCCTGTCGATCGCGCGCGGGCGTCACGGTCTCGACGCGTCGCTCAAGCTGCTGCCGCACGACGATTCGGTGTCGGTGTGGGTGGCGACGCAGAGTCTGTCGGATCTGGTGCACGCGCTGTACTTCGAGGGCGACTACAAGGATGCCGCGCGGGCGGCTCGCGCCGCGTGGCCGCTGGCGCAGCGGGTGAATC
>DATNAM010000035.1:0-4221 GCA_035572595.1 Gemmatimonadaceae bacterium | reverse complement strand
GGTTGGACACGATGGTGAGGTCGATCGACGTGGCGCGGAATCCCAGACGTCGCACCGTTAGGCGGACGGGCCCGGCGGCGATCGGCGCGAGGTGGAGGCGGCCGTCGGGGTCGGTGTAGCCCTGGATGTCGGTGCCGGCCACGCTCACCTGCGCGCCGTTCACGGCGGCGCCGCTGGTGTCGCGCACGAACGCGTTGATCGATCCTTGGGGCGTCGCGCTTTGCGCGCGCAGCGGAGGGGGACTCGAGCCTACATACAACACGGCCGCTACCATGCCAATGGTGCACCGACGGTGCATCACGGCGCTGAACCCGCCGATCCGGAAGCTCCGCATGGTGGTCCGTTCTCCTCGGCCAGCCCCTTCCACAGGGCACGTGCGGCCATCCGTCAACTTGGTGCGTCCTGGCGGGCCTGACAAGGGTCCAGTCGATGCGCGATGTTGAGGTGGGGCGACGGACAGAAGAGCCAGGGCGGCCGTAGCGCTCGATCCGTCATCGAACGCGCAGGCCATAGGGCGAGCGCGCCACCTGCTGCGCCGCTCGATTTCGCTTGCCGGAGGTCGGGATGCCTGATCGTGCGCTCGCGCGCACCGCCTAACGGACGACGAGAAACCCGCGCAGGCGGATGTCCTTGGACGACGCGCCGATCATGACGCGGTAGGCGCCGGGCTCGACCGTGCGATGCAAGCTCCGGTCGAGCTCGGCAAGCTGCGCCGAGTCGACGGTGAAGGACACGTCGCGCGATGCGCCGGGCCCCAAGTGGACGCGCGCAAATCCGGCCAGCTGCATCACGGGTCGCGCCACCGGCGACAGCTCCTGGTGGAGGTAGAGCTGCACGACGTCGTCGCCGGCGCGCGTGCCGGTGTTGGTGACGCGGCACGTGACGCGCGCCGCGCCGTCGGCGGCGATCGTATCGGGCGCGATCGCGAGGGCGGAATACGCGAACGTCGTGTACGACAGGCCGTAGCCGAACGGAAACAGCGGCTGCCCGGTGAGGTCGACGTAGTCATCGCCGCGGCCGGTGGGCTCGTGATCGTAGACTAACGGAAGCTGCCCCTCGAACACCGGGAACGTGATGGGCAGGCGCCCGGCCGGATCGGCGTCGCCGAACAACACGTCGGCTATCGCGTTGCCGCCCTGTTCGCCGGGGTACCAGACGTCGAGCACCGCGTCCACGTGGTCGAGCCAGTCGTTCATGGTGATGGCGCTGCCACCGACGAGTACGACCACCACCGGAGTGCCGGTGGCGGCGACCGCGTTGATGAGCTCGTCCTGGTGGCCGGGGAGCGAAAGCTTTGCGCGATCGCGGAATTCGCCTTCTTCGATGCCCGCCGCGACGATGGCGACCTGCGACCGTCGCGCGATCGCCACCGCGCTGTCGATGTCGCGGCGCCAATGATCGGGCACGCCCGAGTTCCACACGAGCGACAGACGCGCGCCGCCGGTGCTCTCGAAGTATTCGAGGCGGATTGCGTGCCGTACGCCCGGGCGGAGATCGACGCGCCGGAGCGTGGTGCCCACGGTCTGTTTGCGCCAATCATCGATGACGAGCTTTCCGTCGAGCCACAGACGGTATCCATCGGTGCCGACGATGCCTAACTGAGTGGCCGGCGGCGCGCCCCGCGGGACGGCGATGGTGCCCGTCCAGCGCGCCGAGTACCAATCGAAGGGCAGGGAGCGCGCGGGCGGATCGAGCGTCCACGCGAAGTTCACCTGCGAGTCGGCGCGCACCGCGCGGGGCGCGCCGCTCAGGGTGATGTTGTCGAAGTACGCGGCGTCGAGACCGCGATCCACCGAATCGCCGTCACGGTACGAGAGCGCGGCCGCGGGCACCGGCACCACCACCGGCGTCAGCCGTCCCGGGCCGGGCGCATACGCAATGCGCGCGAGCGGGAGCGCGGCGCGAATGCCGTCCAGCATCGAGACGCGCTCGACACCGTTGCCGCTGTAGTCGCCGGTGCGCGCCTCGGCGGCATCCACGCCGATCACCGCGACGCGCCGCAGATCCTTGCCTAACGGGAGGACGGCGTGCGCATTGCGAAGCAGCACGATCGCTTCGCGCGCGGCGGTGCGCGCCAGGGTACGGTGCGCCGGGTCGCGTACCATCGAGGCGGCGACGCCGGGAGTCGTATACGGCTGCTCGAACAGGCCGAGCGCGAACTTGGCGCGCAAGACGCGCGCTACGGCGCTGTCGATGACGTCCGGCGGAATGAGGGAATCGGCGAAGGCGCGCCAGTACGGACGATACTGCGGCCATGACGATTGGAACACGACGTCGAGCCCGGCGTCGAATGCATCGCGGGCGGCGATCGGCGTGTTCGGCTCGGTGTGTTGCAGCACCGTTGGTCCGCCGGTGGCGGCGGCATCCGAGACCACGAACCCGGTGAAGCCCCACCGGCGGCGCAGCACGTCCGTTAGCAACTCGCGGTTCTGCGTGACGGGAACGCCGCCCACCGAGTTGTAGGCGGTCATGACCGACTGCGCGCCGTGCGCTATGGCGGCGCGGAACGGCGGAAAATACGTCTCGTCCAACGTTCGCGCGCCGACATCGATCGGATAACTGTCGCGTCCGCCCGCGCCCACGTTGGCCACGAAGTGTTTGGGCGTGGCGATCACACCCGCCTCTTCGAGCGCGCCCGAGAACGCGCCGGTCATCTGCGAGGCGAGGTACGGATCTTCGCCGTACGTCTCCTCCACGCGTCCCCAGCGCACGTCGGAGGCGACGTTGGCCACCGGCGACAGCAATTGGCGGACGCCATGCGCACGCGATTCGGCGGCGATGGCTTGGGCTACCTGCCTAACGATCGACGTGTCGAACGTTGCTGCGAGCGCGATGGCGGACGGAAAATTGGTGGCGCCATCGCGCACGAGTCCGTGCACGCCCTCGTCGAACGCAATCATCGGGATGCCGAGTCGCGTGTGCTCGACGAAGTACTGCTGGATCGCATTGATGCGCTCGGCGTCGTGGCGGGCCGCGGTCGCGGCGAGATCGACCGCATCGCCCGTCCCGGGACGCGCGGCCCTCGTCGGGCGCGTGGTGTGCTCGAGCAGCGCGGCCGCCGGTGCACGCGGCGGAAGGGCGGCGCGTTTCGGCGACACCTGGAGGCCGAAGATGCCGTACGAGTAGTCGTGCGCCGAGTCGTCCAGGTCGCCGGGGATCATGAACACCTGCCAGAACTTCTCCTCGAGCGTCATGCGGCCTAACAGATCGCGCACGCGCACATCCACCGGCACCGCCGGGTTCCGGTAGGCCGCCGAATCCTGCGCGCACGCCATACGGCCCGCGCTCAACAGCGCAGTGACAACGAGAAGAGCGCGATGGCGAACGGACATGTTGGCGCAAGCGTCGACGGGGCGAGGGAAATGATATGGATGCGTACTGCGCCTCGCGAGGCCGATTCGCCATCGCCTCACCGCTAGGGCATCGCGTGATGCTCCGCGCGCTGGAAGGCGAGGAACTCGTGCACGGCGCGAATCGCGTCGGGGTCGCGCGTTCGAATCGTCAACTCGCCGCCGCGCTCGAGTGCGCGGACCGAGTAACGAATCACCGCCCGCTTCGCCGACATGACCCTGGTGCCCGGCACATCCTTCGCATGGACTATCATTGGCGACGAGAAATCGCCAGCCGCAAATGCGCTCGCGATCGCTCGCAGGTGGGATCGAATACGAGCTGCGCCGACTGTGTCGTCGACGGCACGAAGCAATGTGATGCGACCGCCATCCGGCAGGTCGTCGAATCGATGGCTCGATGTGTATTGGTCGACGCCCATGACCATTCGACCGCGCTCCTGCATCGCCGCAAAAGTGCTATCGTGTGTCGCGGTGTCGGCGCCGGTGTGGGCGTGTTGCGCCGGCAATCGGTGCCCGGCCAGCATCAGAGCGAGCGCGAACGAAGCGAGATGCACAATGTGCCGCATGGCGGAGTCCCGGCGTGGGGGTCGATCAGAGTGTCAGGCCGTGCAAGATATAGATTGGGCCGCACGATGTTCGAGCGCTGGAACCTCGGTTCCATTCTTGTCGTGAGCTCCATGAGCGTATGATCTCAGCTCGGCGTCTCCCAGGAGGCGCGGAAAACCACACATTGTCGGCACGCCGGTCCCTCTCGAAAATGAGTCCCTCCACATCGTGACTGACGCTCTCGCCGCAGCCCTCGGCAGCAGCTACCGGATCGAGCACGAGCTCGGCCAGGGCGGCATGGCCACGGTGTACCTCGCGTACGATC
>DATNAM010000034.1:0-11699 GCA_035572595.1 Gemmatimonadaceae bacterium | reverse complement strand
ACGGCCGGCCGCTGCGGTTCGCGAGCGCGGCGGCGCGGCTCGCGCCGGGGAGCGGACAGGTCGCGCTCACCACGTCGTACCACGGGATGCTGCCGCCGCCCACGCCAATGGTATTGCACCTGTCGCTGGCTGCGCCTAACGGAAAGGTGGTGCTGGCGCGCGACTGCGAGATGGCCCTCGTCACTCCCGCCGGCAAGGACGCGTGGGCCGGCGACCTCATGAGCCGGCGGGCCGGCACCCTGTCCTGGAGGGTCCGCTCATGCCATTGACGCCGGTGTGGCGGTCCGCCTGCGTCGCGTTAGGCGTGGCCTGTGCGACGCTGCCCGCCGGCGCCCAGGCGCACGACACGACACGTGCATCGCATCCGCTGTTCACGCACCGCGACGCGTACGTCGCCACAGGGCTGCTCGCGGGAGCACTGGCGCTCATGCCGGCGGACGAATGGCTTCGCAATCGCGTCGAGGCACCGTCGCTGCAGTCGAGCGCGTCCGCGCACACCATCGCCAACGACTTCTCGCTGCTCGGCGACCCCGGCACCGTCATCTTGAGCGTCGGGACGTACGCCGTGGGACGCATTGTCGGCAGCCGCAAGGTGAGCGAAGTCGGATTGCATGCGACCGAAGCGCTGGTGTTGAGCGCCGCGGCCACCGAGCTCGTGAAAGGAGTCGCGGGACGAGCGCGACCGTACGTCCTTCCGGCGGACGCCGACAATTTCGACGCATGGACCGGCTTCACGTCCGCGGGCCGGACATCGTTTCCATCTGGACACACGAGTGCGGCGTTCGCGCTCGCCGCGGTCGTCGATCAAGAGGGCGGGACATACTGGCCGCACGCCTCCCGCATCGTGACGCCGGTGACGTACGGACTGGCTTCGTTAGTCGGCTTGTCCCGCATCTACAAGGATCGACACTGGGTGAGCGATGTCGTCGTTGGCGCGCTGGTGGGCGAGTACAGCGGGCTCGTGGTCGAACGCTTCAACCGAGGTCATCCGCGCAATGCGCTCGAGCGTTGGCTCATTCCGTCCGCCGTAGCGCCGAATAACGACACGGGCCGGGGGAAGACCGGGCTTTCCATAGTCTGGACGGTGCGCTGAGCGCAGCGCAGGAGAAAGCACCGAGCGGGGCGGCGGCAAGAGAATTGCTTCCATGTGTGGGCGCTCCGGTCCCGGCACGACAGCGTGGGGCTAGAATGCCGGGAGTGATGCACATTGGATCAGTTTTGGAGGAACTCCATGCACAGCAGGATGATCGCCATTGTCGTGAGTGTAGGAGCCCTCGCCGGGCTGGCAGCGTGCGGGAGCAGTTCGGGCACCGGTGTGAACCCAAATCCGCACCCGGTCAATCACGCTGTGAGCATTATGAACAGCGGGTTTTCGCCGGACACGGTCAACAGTGCGGTCGGCGACACCGTGACGTGGACGGCGACCGATGCCGTGCACGCGATCAGCTTCATCGCGGCATTGTCGCCCGATTCGTTGGCGGGAAGCGGGCCGATCGGCGTTGGGCAGTCCAAGTTCACGGTTTTTCTGAGAAGCGGGACGTACACGTACCTCGATGATTCGGTGCGGGCCGACACGGGCGTCGTGATTGTGCAGTAGACTGTAGCACGCGCGCCGCTACGCGGCGCGCTCAGCGTTTGTCCAGATAGTCCTGGAACGAGAGCCGGAGCAGCGCGAGTCCAGCGCGCTGCTCCGGCTCTCCTGCATCGCCGAAGCGCTGCGTCACGCGCCGCGCGAGCGCGTCGTACACGAGGCTGCCGCGTGCGTCGGCGTAGCCGAAGCCGTCGAGGAACGAGTAGTAGGCGAACGACGTTCCGTTGGGCGCGAGGAGGTCGTGCCCCCAGCGGTACTGCGCGTGCGCAAGCCCCAGCTGGGCGAGCAGCGTCGGCGCGAAGTCGGTCTGGGCGCCGAAGCGCGAGATGACGGTGTCCCGCCGGGCGAGCGCTCCGCCTAACCACAGCATGGGAATGCGCTGCCGAGAGTCCGCCGCTGTCCCGTTGGGCAACTGGACTCGGGGCAGCGGGTGCCCATGGTCGGCGACGATCACGACCAGCGTGCTGTCCCACCACGGTTGCGCGCGGGCCGCGCGCACGAATGCGCCGACGCTCCGGTCGGCGTACGCATGCGAGCTCAGAAACCGGTTGGTCTCGTCGTGCCCGGGAAACACGGGCGCCATCGGAACCTCGAAGGGCTCGTGGCTGCTCAGCGTGAAGAGCGCCGAGAAAAACGGCCGCCGCATTCCTGGCACGTCGTGGAGCAGCCGGCCCAACACGTACTGGTCGTGCGCGCCCCACTTGGAATTGCGTTCGTCGGGCGGGAACGCGCTCTCGCCCACCAGATGATCGAAGCGGCCGTTCAGCAAGAACGATTTGATGTTCGCGAACGCGAGCTCGCCGCCGTAGTAGAACGACGTCTCGTATCCGGCGGTGCCTAAATCCCGGCTCAGCATCGGCAGGCGCGCCGCGCGGTCGGGCGTGTTCATCACCTGCACGTGCGGGAGCGGCGGGAAGCCGCTCAGGATCGCCACCAGGCCTTTGGCGCTCCGGTCGCCCGACGCGTAGAAGTGATCGAAGAACACGCCGTCGTGCACCAGCGAGTCGAGGTTCGGCGTCACGCCCGCCAGGCCGCCTAACGGAGCGACGACCTTGGCGGTGAGGCTCTCCCAGATGATGAGGATCACATTGGGCCGCGCGATGCGCAGCAGCCCGCGCGGCGTGGCGGCGCTGTCGGCGAGCAGGCTGTCCACCATCCGCCGCGCGCTGGTGGCGTCGATTTGCGTGTACGGATTCCTGCGGCCAATCGCGTTCTCGGTCGTGAACGAGTGCGCGACGTTCCACGGCACGTTGAGCGCGGCCTGATTCGCGAACTCGTTACTCGAGAAATACACGCTGCTCTGATTGAGCGGCGTCCATTGCACACCGCCGCGAATCGGAATCACGAGCAGCGCACCGGCGACCAGCGCGGCGATTGCGCCCGCAGTCGTTTGGCGACGCTCGGCGTCCAGGCGCGGCGCGACGAGACGCCGGTACGCCACCACTACCGCGACGGCGAAGACGAGCGCGACCGTGGCACAGAGCAGCACCGGACCCGATTCAGCGGAGGCAAACGCTTCCACCGGCGTCCGCAAGTAGATGAGAGGCGTTGCATCCAGCCGGACGCCCCACGCATCGTAAATACCGAGATCGCCGGCGGTGAACAGCGCGACGACGAGGATGAGGGCGTAGGTGTACGTGGCGATTGTCGCTTTTACGACGTGCGGCCTCACGACGCGCCCCAGAACGACCAGCAGTGTTGGCACTATCGTCGCATAGGCAGCAGCAGAGAGATCCATTCGCACGCCGTGCGCGAACACGAGGGCGACGGTGCCCGCGCCCAACTGAGCGGTCGCGTGATGCTCGTATGTGAGGAAAACGGCCCGCGCCAGGACGAACGTCGCGGTCCAGAAGAGCAGATAGCAGAGGAGGAACAGCACGCGATCGACCGCGACGGAGTGCGCGGTCAAGTGAGGAGGGCGTTGCACGCCGAACGATAGAGTCGTGCCAGCACGCAGGCCAGACCAACCGCGCGTGCGTCCTCGGTCGGGGACGGAAAACTGTGTCGAAAAACGGTCAGTCACGAGGGCAGACGCTGCGAATTTGGAATAGGAATGGGGACGCGACCATTCCCCGTTCCCCACTTCCCCAAGCGCAGCGCTCCGTTTCTCGTCCCATCTTCCGATGAGTCTGACCTGTAGTATCGTATGTGCAGCGTTCCTGCGTGCTCGAGCGAACCGCGACGGCCCTGCAGGGATTGGTAGGACGATTGCGCGACGCAAATGCTCGTCGAGTCCGGTCGCGCCCACCCTCTACGAGAGGTCGGCTAACGTGCCGAGCGTACGCATAGGAGCTGGCAAGGGCCTCGCGATCGCGACGATGATCGCGCTCGGATTCGCCGCCGCGCTTCCTTCAACTGCAGCGGCTCAATACTTCGGCCGCAACAAGGTCCAGTACGAGACCTTCAAGTTTCGTCGCCTCAAAACGCCGCATTTCGACATTTACTACTATCCGGCCGAGTCGCTCGCAGCGACCGACGCGGCGCGGATGGCCGAGCGGTGGTACGATCGGCACAGCAAGACGCTCACGGATGGCTTCGAGCGCCGTTCGATCATCCTCTACGCCGATCACGCCGACTTCGAGCAGACGAACGTCATCGGCGGGTTCATCGATCAGAGCACCGGCGGCGTCACGGAGGGATTGCGCAGCCGGGTGGTGCTGCCGTTTACCGGCGTCTACGCGGACGATGACCACGTCATCGGCCACGAGTTGACGCACGTGTTCCAATACGACATCGCCGGCAAGATGAAAGGCGGCGGCATGATCGCGTTGGACCGGCTCCCGCTCTGGCTCATCGAAGGCATGGCGGAGTATCTGTCGTTAGGCAGATACGATCCGAATACGGCGATGTGGCTTCGCGACGCGGCGCTGCGCAACGACATCCCGACGATCAAGCAGCTGAGCACCGATCCACGCTATTTCCCGTACCGGTACGGCGAAGCCCTCTGGGCGTACATCGGCGGCCGGTGGGGCGATGACGTCGTGGAGCAGGTGTATCGCGCGTCGCTGCAGAGCGGATTCGAGCTCGGCATCCGGCGCACGCTCGGCTTGAGCACGGATACGTTGTCGGCGCAATGGCTGGCATCCATCCGCGAGGCGTACAAACCGCTGATGGAAGGACGGCAGGTGCCCGATTCGTTAGGCACGCGGCTTCTGCGCCCCGGCAGCAAATACGGCGACATGGACGTCTCGCCGGCAGTGAGCCCCGACGGCAAGTACGTGGCCTTCCTCACGTCGCGCGGCCTCTTGAACATCGACCTGTACGTGGCCGACGCCGAGACCGGCAAGATCGTGAAGAAGCTCACCGGTCCGAATAGCGACCAGCATTTCGACGCGATCAGCTTCATCAACTCGTCGGGCTCGTGGTCGCCCGACGGAAAAGAATTCGCGTTCGTGGTGTTCGCCGGCGGCAAGAACGAGATCGACATCTTCAACGTCGCCCAGAAGGACATCGTGCGGCGCATCAAGCCGAAGGAAGGCGTGAGCGCGATCACCGATGTGTCGTGGGGACCGAACGACAAGATGGCATTCTCCGGGATGGTCGGCGGGTTGAGCGATCTGTTCTTGTACGACATGAAGTCCGGCACGCAGGAACAGCTCACACACGACCGCTACGCGCAGATCCAGCCGACGTGGTCGCCCGACGGGAAGACCCTGGCGTTCGTGACGGACTCGGGTCCCGAGACGAATCTCGACACGCTCAAGTACGGCCCGATGCACCTCGCGCTCATGGACATGGACACGCGCAAGATTTCGCTCGTGCCCGTGTTCCCCGACGCGAAGTCGATCAATCCGCAGTACTCGCCGGATGGCAAGAGCATCTACTTCGTGTCCGACCGCGGCGGATTCGACGACATCTATCGCATCAATCTCGAGTCCAACGAGGTCTACGAGGTGACGCGGGCGGCGACGGGCGTGAGCGGTATCGAGGCGCTGTCGCCGACAATGTCAGTGGCCAGGAACGAAGGCCGGATCGTGTTCTCGCTGTTCGAGCGCGGCGGCTATTCGCTCCACCGGCTCAACGCCGATCAAACGTCGGGCACGCTGCTCGGACCGAACGTGGATACCACGTCGATCGCGGGGGCGATGCCGCCTTTGCACCCGGTCGAAGTGGGCGAGATCACGCAGCGCGTGCACGACGCGGTCACCGGATTGCCGCCCGCGGAGCAGTACGCGTCGCTGCCGTACAATCCGAAGATGACGCTCGAGTATCTGGGCTCGCCGAGCGTGGGCGTTGGCGTCGGGCCTTACGGAACGATCGCCGGCGGCGGCGTGACGGCGTACTTCGCGGATCAACTGAGCAACAACGTGCTCGGCGTCCAGTTAGGCGGCGCGGGCGACATTCAGGATTTCGGCGGACAGGTGTTCTATGCGAACCTGGCCCATCGATGGAACTGGCAGGTGGGATTGTCGCACACCGTCTATCCGCTGATCAGCGCCGGCGCGTTCGATACCACGCTGAGCAGCGGCCAGCATGCAACGGTGTTCGAGCAGGAGCTGATCCGTCAGTTCTACGATCAGGTGAGCGCGTCCACGCAATATCCGTTCGACTTGACGAAGCGCGTCGAGTTCGGCATTTCGGCCACGCACCTGAGCTATGGAACGCAGCTCTTCCAGGTGCTCTTGGACCAGAACGGTATTCCGATCGGCGAGAGCCAGCAGAATGTGTCGTCGGGCTTGCCCACGTGGAACTACGTGTCGCTCACGGCAGCGTTCGTCGGCGACTACTCGTACTACGGCTTCACGTCGCCGATCGCCGGCGGCCGCTATCGACTCGAGGTCGACCCGTCGTTCGGGTCGCTGCAAATGGAGAACGTGCTCGTCGACTACCGGCGCTACTTCTTCATGCGGCCGATCACGCTCGCGTTCCGCGCCGTTCACATCGGCCGATACGGGAAGGACGCGGACAACCCACAGCTCTTCCCGCTCTACGTGGGTGATCCGCAGCTCGTGCGCGGCTACGACGTCAACTCGATCAACTCGTCCGAGTGCGTCGCGTCGGCCACGAGCAGCTGCCCGGTATTCGACCGCCTCATCGGCAGCAAGATGGCGGTGGGCAACGTCGAGCTCCGCATTCCGCTCACGGGCACCGATCAGTTAGGCCTGATCAACTTCCCGTATCTGGCGACGGAGCTGGCGCCGTTCTTCGACGCCGGCGTGGCCTGGACCTCGGCGAACCAGCCCAACATCGAGTTCTCGACGACGTCGCAGGCCCGGGTGCCGATCTTCAGCACGGGCGTGAGCATGCGCGTGAACGTGCTCGGCTACCTGGTGGCGGAGATTTACTACGCGCACCCGTTCCAGCGTCCGAACGCGAAGAATCAGTGGGGATTCCAGCTGACGCCGGGCTGGTAGAGAAGGTCGGGGAAGCGCGCGCTGGCGCGCGCTTCGGGAAATAGGGATGAGGGAACAGGAAGGGCCTAACGATTTCGCGTTAGGCCCTTGTTGTTGCTCTGCTGTCTCCCGGTTCCCCGTTCCCTCGTCCCCACGCGCGCGCCAGCGCGCGCTTCCCCGTTGTTACGGTTTGAACTTCGGCGTGCCGTTCTCGGCGCCGTTGCTCGTCACGCGGCTCTGGTTCGAGCCGTCCGCGTTCATCACCCATACGTCCGAGTGTCCACTGCGCGCGCTCTCGAATACGATCTTCTTGCCGTCGGACGACCAGGCCGGCGTGCCATCGAAGCCGGGACTGTTGGTGAGGCGCGTCTGGCCGGTGCCGTCGGACTTCATCACGTACACCTCGACCTGCGCGGTATCCGCGTCCGAACGATCGCGATCCGACTGGAAGACGATCCCTGCGGTGGACCACGATGGCGACGCGTCGTTGGACTGATCGCTCGTCAGTTTGTGCGCGTTGCTGCCGTCGGCGTTGACGATCCAGATCTGCGTCGTGCCGCCGGCGTTGGACTGATACGCGATCTGCGTTCCGTCCGGCGACCACGCGGGCGCGTTGGCGAGCGCGTCGTCGTGCGTCAGTTGCATCTGATTGCTGCCGTCGGCGTTCATCACCCAGATCTCGGCGTGGCCCACGGCGCTGTCGGTGCGCGTCGAGGCGTACGCGATCTTGCCGCCGTCGGGCGACCACGCGGGCAGGCCATTTTCGCCGGCGAGCGTCGTGACGCGCGTCAGGCCGCTGTTGTCGGGCTTGACGGTCCAGATGTCGAAGCCGTGGCCCGCGTGCTGGCGGCTCGACGAAAACGCGATCAGCTGTCCGTTAGGCGACCACGACGGCAGCCCGTCGAAGCTCGTCGACGGCGCCAGGCCGTGCGAGCCGGTCCCGTCATCGTTGATCGTGAAGATGTCGCCGCTGTCGGTTGGGAACGACGAGAACACGATCTCGCGGAGCACGCACGTCACCTGGAACGACACCGCGGTGGCGGCGCCCGACGCGACGGTGACCGTTTGCGTGTCGCTCGGCGCTACGCTGCAGTTGGACCCGACCGACGCCAGCGACACCTGGTGGCTTCCCGCGCGAACCGCCGAGATCGTGAGCGAATCGGTGATGCCGAGCGACTTGCCGCTGGCATTGTCGACGACGACGCTGTATCCGCTCGAGTCCACGTCCGCGCCGGTGGTCGCGGTCGACACCGTGATCGATCCTGTGTTGACGCCCGTCCCGCCGTTGTTGCTTCCGCAGGCGGCGAGCGACGCCACCGCAGCGAGCACGACCATGGCGGACAACAATCGGGGGACGGGACGCGAGGTGACGTGGTGCATTGAGACTTCCTCCGTGCGATTGGCTGAGTACCGAACGCGACGTCTATCCGGCAGCGCCCGCTTGGTCGAGCGACGCGGGTTCAATGGGCAAGGGAGATGCCACCCCGGCCCAACGGACGCGCTCGCCACCAAAAATGAGGCTCAGGAACAGATTGTTTCAGTGTGGAGCGCGCGTCGAAAAATTGGTGCTGCCGCGCCTCGGTAAGGCAAGCCCGATCGGCTCCGAGAGGCCAATGCCGGTGGAACCCAGATTGCACGGTGATGCAGCGACCGAATCACCGTCCTGCGCCGCCCGACACCGCTATGTCACGCTTCGTATCTGCCATCGCACTCTGCTTCGTAGCCTTCGCGTGCGCGTCGCCATCGGCGCCGATCGCGCCCGCTGCGTTGGCCGACGCCGTGCCCATGGCGCCTCCCAGTTGGTACGCCAGGGCGTATGCGAGCATGGAGCAGTGCTCCGGTCTCACGGGCGACTTTGCGCGCGTGCACTGGTACCACGTGTCGGGATCGCAAGTACGCGCCCCCGACGCCGGCGGCTACGCGGCGGCAGTCACCTACCCAGGCCTCCACACGATCGTGATCGCGGATTTCTACGCGAAGGACACGCTCGTAGTCCGCCACGAAGTCATGCACGACTTGGCCGACGTAACGACGCACCCGCAGAAATGGTTTGACGGCCGGTGCGGCAATCTCATGCCGTAAGAGCGGGGAAGCGCGCGCTGGCGCGCGCTTAGGGAAGCGCGGTCGCTACGGGAACCGGCGGCTGGCGCCGCCTCGGGGAAAGAGGGGCTCGCGCTTGATTCGGCTAGTGCCCCGTTCCCTAAGGCGGCGCCAGCCGCCGTTTCCCTCAGCGTCAGCGCTTCCCGCAGGCGCCGCCAGGCGCCGCTTCCCCATCTGGCCGCTATCTTTTCCTCGGTCTCTTCCTTCGTTCGCGTGACCGACATCCAGGTCGAAGTTGCAAAAGATCGTCTTCGCGCGCTCAGGCGGGCGTTGCTCGGGCTGCACAAGACGCTCGTGTACTCGGAGCGGCGCACGTTCGAGCGGGTCGTCGGGCGCGTGTCGACCAGCGGCGAGCTGTTGCAGTTGGTGATACACGATCCATGGTTCGTGTGGCTCAGACCGATCTCTGCTCTCGTAGTGGAGATTGACGAGCGGTTGGACGCGGAGGAGCCGCCGACGATGGCGGATGTGCACGGCCTCATGTCGACGACGCGCGCGCTCCTCACGCCGGTCGAAGAGGGCGTAGGTTTCGGGACGCATTATTACGAGGCGCTGCAGCGCGATCCGGATGTGGTGCTCGCGCACGCCGACGTATCCAAAGTGCTGGCCACGGACACGGAAAAATGAGCGACAAGAACCCTGCACAGGAGTACGCGATGACCCCCACGACTCCGCCTCCATCGGAGGGGAAAGTTCACACCGAGGAGCACAAGGTGAGCGGCGAGCGACTATTGTCGCGCGTGAAGGAGCTGGTGCACGAAGGGAATATTCGGCGCGTCACCATCAAGAACGAGCAGGGGCACACGTTGATGGAAGTGCCGCTCAGCGTCGGCGTGGTGGGCGCGGTGCTGCTGCCGATCTGGGTTGCGATCGGTGCGTTGGCAGCGCTCGCCGCGAATTACACGCTCGTCGTGGAGAAAGTCGACAAGACCTGACGCGCTCAGCGGTCGCGCAGGCGTTCGCGCGCGGCCGCGCGGAGTGGTTCGGGCGTGGTGAACCATTCCACGCCGGCGAGGAGCGCATCGACGAGCAGCGCGAGGAGGGCCGCCGGGATCGCGCCGGAGAGAATGAGTCGGGTGTCGTTGAGCGCGAGCCCGGTGGCGATCGGGTCGCCTAACCCGCCGGCGCCGATGAACGCGGCGAGCGTGGCGGTGCCGACGTCGATCACGGCCGCGGTTCGGATGCCGGCCATGATGCCGGGCGCGGCCAGCGGCGTGCGGACCCATCGCAGCACCTGCGCGGGCGTCATGCCTAACGCTCGGCCGGCGGCGACGGCCGATGGGTCTGCGTCGCGCACGGCGGTGAACGTGCCGCGCACGATCGGGTAGAGCGAATAGAGCCAGAGCGCCACGAGCGCCGGCCACACGCCGACGCCCAACAGCGGAATCATGATCGCCAGCAGCGCGATACTCGGGATCGTTTGCAGGACGCCCACCGCACGAATGACCGGTTCGGCGGCGCGGCGCCGGCGCTCGAGCCACAGCGCCAGCGGAACACCGGCCACGATGCCCGCCAACAGCGGGACGGCCACGAGCAGCAGGTGGCGCAGGGTGTCCTTCCACAACACGGCGCGCCGTTGCCATAGGTACGCGAGGAACGACTCGCGCGCCGCGCCCGGTGGCGCCGCCGTCGCGGCGCTTTTGTGCGTTAGGTCAAGCGATGCGAGGGCCGATGCGGCCACGGCGGAGACCGATTCGCCGCCGACTTCCACGCGCTGGTTGAGCGCGCGCATGACCGGAGCGCTCAAGCGTCCGCTCAACTCCGTGAGCGCGGTGACGGCGGCTGGGTCATCGCGCTGCAGACGCGCTCCGACGAGCGCCGCAGCTTGGTACGGCGGGAAGAAGTGCCGGTCGTCCTCCAACACGACGAGACCGTAGCGTGCGATGGATCCGTCGGTCGAGTAGCCGTCGACGACATCGACTTTCCCCGCGGCGAGCGCGCGATACTTGAGCGCCTGGTTGAGCGGGCGCACCGACGCGAAGTGGAGGCCGTACGCGTGCGCGAGTCCCGGGAGTCCGTCGGCGCGGCCGATGAAATCGGGCGTGAGCCCCGCGTGCAGCTTGGGCGCGACGCGCGCCAGGTCGCTCAGGGTGCGCAGTCCGTAGCGCCCGGCGGTGCCGGCCCGCACCGCGATCGCATAGGTGTTCTCGAAGCCTAACGGAGGCAGCCAGCGGATGCCCCACTGCTGCTCGAACGCGCGCTGCACCGTATCGAACACCGCGGCCGCGTCGTGCATGGGCGCGGCGTGGAGCACGGCGAGGAGGCCGGTGCCCGTGTACTCGGGGTACACATCGATGGCGCCCGAGCGCAACGCCGCCAACGCGACCTCGGTGGCGCCGAGTCCCGGGCGGCGATCCACGGGAATGCCGCGCGACTCGAGGACCTGGGCGAACATCTCGGCGAGCAGATACGACTCGCCGAACGGTTTGGACGCCACCACCACGGGGCGCGTCTGCTTCGATGGCGCCGCGGGTGCCGCCTGCGCGTCGCCGTCGGCGGCGCTTTGCGCCTTTGCCGGCGACGATTCTCCGTTAGGCAATAGCAGCAGCCCGGCAAGGCAGGCCGCGGCGAATGCGCGCATCACGCCGCCTCGACGCCCGCGCGCGCCAACAGCGCCCGAACGTACGGCGTCGCCGGCGTCCGGCGAATGTCGGCGGGCGGCGCGTGCTGCTCCA
>DATNAM010000033.1:0-13135 GCA_035572595.1 Gemmatimonadaceae bacterium | reverse complement strand
CGTGTTCGGCCACGTGCCGCTGCACGCCGAGCCGGTGTTCGCCGACTTCTTGCAGCGGTTCGGTGAGTTAGGCGCAGCCGCGCGCACCGAGGAAGAGACGCAGGCCCTGGCACGGCTGTTCTGGTTCACCGTCGAGTTCGGTCTGATCGAGGAAGGCGAGGGACCGCGCGTGTACGGCAGCGGGCTCATCTCCTCGCACGGCGACGCGGCCAACGCGCTGGGGCCGAGCTGCGACCGGCGCCCCTTCAATCTCGATGCCGTGGTCGCGCAACCGTTCGAGATCGACCACTTCCAGGAAGTGCTGTTCGTGGTGCCATCGTTCGATGCGCTGTATCGCGCGGTCGAGGAGTTAGGCGCGCGATTCCGGTCGTGATCGCCGAAAGCGGGTCGGCGTGCACGAACTGACGCCCGGTGCCGCATCGGGGCGGGCGTTCGACCTGGCGCACCACGTCCACGGTCGGCCTCCTTGACGCGAGCGGGCACAACGGTAGATTGACTTCATGACAAAGCGTCATGAGACGCCCCGGCTCCCCAAGCGAATCGCAGAACCGGTGCAGGTCTATCTGGATGCGCCGGACCGCAACCGCCTGGAGCGGCTCAGCGACCAATTGGGCGCGACGAAGTCGGATGTCCTTCGCCGGGCCCTCGAAGTATTGGAGCACAACCTGTCGAACCAGCGCGCGCAACCCTCCGAGCAAATCATCGCGATCGGGGCCGAAGCGCCGCCGTCGAGCGACCCGGGGTACGACGTCGCCCGGGAACACGACCGATTCCTCGCCGAGCACGAATCGAAGGAGTGGGCTCGCGGCCAACGCCACGCGAAACCGCGACACCCGGGCAAGCGCCGTGGCCGGTGAGGAGGTGTTCGTCGACACGAGCGCGTGGTACGCGCTCGCCGTTCGCAACGACCCGTCACACGCTGCGGTCGTGCGAACGGTGCGGCGGCTGGCTCGCGGGCGCAGGCGCTTTGTCACGACCAACCTCGTGGTCGCCGAGTCGCACGCACTGCTCATGCGCCGTGTGAATCGCCGCGCCGCGCTCGCCTTCCTCGAGGCGGTCGTGCTGGAGCCGCACGTGATCGTATTCAGCACGGCGGAGCGCGAAGCGCGCGCCCAACACGACTGGCTCCAGCGCTTCGACGAGGACTTCTCACTGACCGATGCCGTGAGCTTCGCCGTCATGAGCGAGCGCCGTATCGCCACGGCGCTCGCGCTCGACGCCCATTTTCGGACGGCTGGATTCGCGGTGCTCCCCGCGGGCTGAGGCGGCGTCTGCCTAACGCTTGGCGCGCCCCGCCGCGCGCAATGCCTTCCACGTCGTCATCACGGCCTCGGATTCCGTCCGCGCCTTGTCGCAGGCCGCCACCTGGGCGGCCGTGGGCGTCACATCCGCGCCCTGCATCGCCATCGCCGCGGCGAGCAGCGACGAGGTGGCGCCCGACAGCGTGGGCGCCGCGTTGCGCGCGCCGCGCCGTCCGAAGCCGCGCGCACGCGGCTTGGGCGGCGGCGCCAACGAATCGAGGCGCGCCGTGAGCGCGCTCGACGAATCCGCATGCTCGGCCATCGCCCGCGCCGAATCGTACGCCGCCTGCGTCGCCAGCGCACGCTCGTACATGTCGTGCGACAACGAGGCCAATCGCGTGAGCCCGACCGCCGGCGTCGTGACCCGCGGATCGAGGCGGAGCGTGAGCGGTTGCGTGTACGGCCGGCCGTTCACCGTTAGGCGAACGGTGTAGCGGCCCGGCGGCGCCCACGGCGTGTAGACCTGCGGATACGTGCGGTGCGGCACGGCGCCGGTCGCGTCGTCATCGCCGCCGCCGGGCGCGTCGAAGTTGGGCACCGGCTGATAGTGCAGGTCCCACGAGAACCGGTGCATGCCCCGCTTGGTGGACAGCGCGATCGGCGGCGCCGCCCAGTACAGCGGCAACGCGCAATCCTCCGCCGTCGGCCGCTCGTGACACACGAGATCGTAGGCCGCCGGATCGGTGGCCGGATCCGGGTTAGGCACCGAGTCGGCGCTCGAGTACGAGCGCACCACCTTCCCCGCCGCGTCGAGAATGTCGAGCGTCACCACACCCGGCGCGTCGGTGGCCAGGTAATAATCGATGATCCCGCCGGGCATCGGATTCTCGCCGGCCGGCAGCTCGGGCGGCCACGGCGTCGGATCGTTGGTCCCGAACCGCACGCGCACCGCGGTGGCCGGCTTGTACAGGTACGCGTCGTTCGTCGCGCGCGCCTGGGCTTCCTGACGCAGCGGCGTCACGTTGTCGAGAATCCAGAACCCGCGGCCGTGCGTGCCGGCGATGAGGTCGGAGCACAAACACGCGCTGTCGTCCTTGAGCTGGAGATCGCGCACCGAAATCGCGGGCATGTTCTGGCGCAGCGACTGCCAGTGATCGCCGTCGTCGAACGAGACCCACACCTGCGTCTCGGTGGCCGCGTACAACAGACCGCGCTGGCGCGGATCTTCGCGAATCGAGTTGGCCGCTGCGCCGGGCGTTATCCCGCTGTCGATCTCCGTCCACGTCTTGCCGCCGTCGTGCGTGCGGAAGAAGTGTGGATTCGCATCATCGATGCGCATCGTGTTCGCCGCGATGTACGCGGTGCCGGTGTCGAAGTGGCCGGCATCAATGTTGAAGATGCGGGTCCACGGCTTGACGGACGGCGGGGTGACGTTGGTCCAGCTCACGCCGCCGTTGGTCGTCATCTGGACGTTGCCATCGTCGGTGCCGGCCCACAGCACGCGCGCCGAGCGCGGCGAGGGAGCGAGCGCGGTGATCGTGCCTAACGGACCGGGCTTGACGTCCGTCGCGTACTTGCCGGCCGACGTCGGGACGGCCCACGTGTGGCGCGCGAGATCGGGGCTGATGCGCGTCCACGAGTGCGCGTGGTCCGACGACTTCCACACCGCGTTGGACGCATAGTAGAGCACGGTGGGATCTTCCGGCGACCACAGGATCGGCATGGTCCGGACGTTCCGGTCGTACGTGTCTCCGTTAGGCCCGGGCGCGCTCATGTCGGGGCCGACGTGCGTCGTCTGCCCCGTCTGGCGATTGTAGAGCGACACGTTCGTCCGCATGCTCCCGTACACGAGGTCCGGGTCGCGCGGATCGGGCGCCGCGATGCCGTACTCCTGGATGTTCACCGGGTGCCAATCGTGGAACGTGATCTCGCCGTCATCCGACCGGCTCTTCACGCACGCCGAGCCCGAGTCCTGCTGGCCGCCGCACACACGGTACACGAACGTGTTGTCGGTGGAGACGTGATACATTGCCGCCGTCGGCTGGTTGTACCAGTTGCTCCACGAGACGCCGCGATTGGCCGACACGACCCCGCCCTGGTCGGCCACCTGCAGGATGATGTTGGGATTGTTTGGATTGATCCACGTCTTCTGGTAGTCGTCACCGCCCGGTGCACCGCGCACCGCGGACCACGTGATGCCGCCATCCTCGGTCCGCCACAGCACGGTGGACGAGCTGTACACCACGTTCTCGTTCTTCGGGTCGACGACGATGGTGGGCAGATCGCCGCCGCCGATGCGGACTAACGGACGCGGATCGATCGGCCGGCTCGTTAGGCCGGGCCCGTCCATGAGCGTCCAGTGCGCGCCGGCGTCGGTCGACCGGTAGAACGCCACCACGCCCGCGCCGAAGCCGGCGGCCGGATTTCCGGATCGCGGCGATGGTTGGGCAATCATCGCGTACACCACGCTGGGATTGCTGCGTGCGATCGCCAGGTTCGCTTCCAGCGCCGACGCGGGCAGGCCGTCCTTGAGCTCCGTCCACGTGGTGCCGCCGTCGGTCGACTTGAAGATGCCGCCCGACGCACCGCCGAACGATCCGCCCTCGCGAAATTCTTCCTGCTGCTGCCACAGCGACGCGTACACGATGTTCGGATTGGCCGGATCGATGTGCACGTCGTTGGCGCTGGTGTATTCGTCCTTGTACAGCACCTTGGTGAACGTGTGTCCGCCATCGGTGGACCGGAACACGCCGCGCTGTTCGTTAGGCCCGTACGGATGGCCCAACACCGCCACGAACAACCGGTCCGGGTTGAACGGATCGACGTCGACGGCCGCGATCATCTGGCTGTCGTCCAGGCCCAAGTGCGTCCACGTCTTGCCGCCGTCGGTCGACTTGTACATGCCGTTGCCGGTCGCCAGGTCGGGTCGAATGATGCCGGCGCCGGTGCCCACGTAAATGATGTTCGGATTGGACGGCGCCACGGCGATCGCACCGATCGAGCCCGTGGACTGATCATCGAACAATGGCGTCCATGTCGAGCCGTAGTCGGTCGACCGCCACACGCCGCCGTTGTCGAATCCGATGTAAGCCACGTTGGGCTGGCTGGCCGAGCCCGACACGGCACGCGCGCGACCAGCTCGCGTTGGGCCGATCTCCCGCCAATGCATGTCTGAATAGAGGTCGGACGACTGTCCGCGGGCCTGCGCCCCGGCAACTGTCACCATGCAGAAAATGATGGACGTAGCGATGGACGTGCGCACGAAGACGGCCTCGGCGATTGACGCGGGTAGAGTGGAGCGAAACAACGAGTCGGGCGCTGGGAAATATGCAGGCGGTACCGAGTCGCGCTACCAGCGGACATCGACCGCTTGACTCGATACGTCGGCCGAGCTTAAGCTCGGCTGCAGCGCCATTGTCGCGTTCGATCGATTCGGCGCGCAATGTTTCGACGACAGTCACAGTGCCAGTAATCATCATCTTCGGCGCATGCACATCCAGCTGCCTTCGCCGAAGAGAGACCGGTCATGCACGTGGCAACGAAACCCAAGCGCTGGACCTTGGACGAGGTCCACAACCTTCCCGACGACGGAAACAAGTACGAGCTCGTTCACGGAGAATTGTTCGTGACGCCGCCGCCGAGCGACTACCACGAGACGATTCTCGCACGGCTGACAGAGGTGCTTTCACCGTACGTCAAGCGCAACGCGCTGGGCCTCATCGATCATCCGCGAGCGGTGATTCGTGTCGGCGGTTCGGAGGTCGAACCGGATCTCATGGTGCGCTCACCCGCCGCCCGTCCTGATGCCGACCGGGCGCAATCGCCCGTGCCGCACCTGGTCGTCGAGGTGTTGTCCGATTATACCCGGCGCCGCGATCGCGTCCAGAAACGCCAGTTCTACATGCGGGCCGGGATTGCCGAATACTGGATTCTGGATCCCGAACAACACGCCGTAACCATCGTGCGTGCCGATTGTCCCGATTGCCGTGTCGGCGACGTGCTGACGTGGTCTCCCACCGGTGCGCAGGAGGCCTTGGACATTCCCCTCGTAGACGTCTTCGGCACGTAAGCGCGGCCTCACGGCCAACCTTCTCGCCGCCCAGCAAACGCTGGGCGGCTTGGGCCACGACCCAAGCACTCGACGCTACGTCGGCTACTTGGGGAAGACGGGGATCGTCGCGCATCTGCGCGGTGCTGACGCTCACGCGCAGCGTCCCTCGTATCGTCAGCCCTCGATCTTGAAGACCTCGCGCTTGCCGTGGTCGACGAGATCGTGATACCCGTCCATGATCTCCTCGAACTTCTTCTGCGCGTCGGCCGGAACCTGCTGCGGCGACATCATGTCCTCGAACGCCTTGAGACTCGGCGCCTCGAACTCGGCGACCACGGTCCAGTAGCGCTCGGCACACATGTCCGTGAGCACGCGCATCCGCGGCATGCCGAGTTGCTGGTTCAGCCTCGACATGGCAATGAACTTCTCGACCATCGGCCGCACCTTGCCCGGCTTGCAGTACATGGTTTCGCGGATGAGATACATGGCTCGCTCCTTTGTCAGGCGTTGAACTGGCACACATCCCAAACCTATTTAGTGGGACGAGGGCATTCGTCAACGCCGCGCACTCCCCCTTGCACTTCTACAAGAAGGGTCGCATACTGAAATCCGTCCTGTAGAAGCACGAGGGAAACATCCATGCTGACGGAACTCTGCTCCGACCTGCGGTACCGCGCACGCGCGCTGTTCCGGCGTCAGGCCGTCGAACGGGAGCTGGACGCCGAGTTGCGGTTCCACATCGAGCGACAATCCGAGGTCTACGAGCAGGCCGGCATACCGGGCGACGAAGCGATGCGACGCGCACAGCTCGCGTTCGGCGGCGTCGAGCGGATGAAAGAAGCCAGCCGCGACGTGCGCGGCACCCGCATCTTCGAGACGCTCGCGCAGGACACGCGGTTCGCGCTCCGTTCGCTGCGCAAACACCCGAGCTTCGCGATCACCGTCGTCCTCACGCTGGCAATCGGCATCGGCGCGAACGCGGCCATGTTCGCGCTGCTCGACGCGCTGCTGCTTCGGCCGCTGCCCGTTGGGCATCCGGAGCAGTTGGTGATTGTCGGCGACCCGGCCAAGGTCACATCGACATGGCACGGCTCGCCGATGATCGACTACGTGTCGTATCCCGTGTACGCGGACCTGCGCGACCACACGCGAACGCTCGCCGCGGTGTACGCCACCGGGCAGGCGGGCTCGCTCGACGTCGTGGCGCCGGGCGGCGACGTCGAGCACCCCGAGGGGCGGTTCGTGACGGGCAACTTCTTTTCGGTGCTGCAGGTCCCGGCGTCGCTCGGCCGCACGTTCACGGCCGATGAGGACCGCGTTCCGTTAGGCGATCCGGTCGTCGTCATCAGCGACGACTACTGGCGCCGCCGCTACGGCGCCGATCGTGCTGCGTTAGGCACGGCGATGGTCGTGAACGGCGTGCCGCTCACCATCATCGGCGTGGCGCCGCGCGGTTTCCGGGGCGACATCGTCGGCCAGGCGATCGACGTCTGGATTCCGATGATGATGCGCCAGGCCATCCAACCCCGCGGCACACCAGTGGACGATCGGACGTTCTCGTGGCTGGCAGTGATGGGCCGTCTCGCCCCCGGCGCCACGCTGGCACAGGCGAAGGCCGAACTCCCCGTGATCGAAACGCGGTCGATCCGTGCGCATCTCACGGGCCAGCATCTCGAAGAGTTCGATCAGGATCTCCGCGCGGATCCGATCCGGGTCGGCTCCGGCGCGCGCGGGTTCTCCGAGTTCCGTCCGCTCTACGGGCCGGCGCTCGTCGTGTTGATGGCGGCGGTCTCGCTCATCGCGCTCGTCGTGTGCGCCAACGTCGCGAACCTGATGTTGGCACGCGCCGGAGCCCGCACGCGGGAGATGACGGTCCGCCTCACGTTGGGCGCGGGGCGCAGGCGGTTGGTGCAGCAGCTGCTCACCGAGAGCGCCATCCTCGCCGCCGCCGCCGGGACGCTGGGAATCGTGATCGCGGTCTGGGCCAGCCGGCTTCTGTTAGGCGTGGCCGCCGTCGGCGACGAACCGCTGGCGCTCGACATCGCGCCGGATGTCCGGCTGTTCGCGTTCACCTGCGGCGTCACGCTGCTCTGCGTGATTCTGTTCGGCTTCGCGCCGGCGTTGCGTTCGACCCGCCTCGACCTCGGCGCCGCGCTCCGAGCGCACGGGCGAGGCGTCTCGGGCGCGCGCGGACGGTTAGGCCGCGTGGCGCTCGGGCCCGCCCTCGTCGTTGGGCAGGTCGCCTTGTCGACGCTCCTGCTCATCGGCGCCGGCCTTCTCGTGCGCAGCATGCAGCGCATCCTGACCATCGACCTCGGCTTCGACCGCGCGCATATCGTCACGGTTGAAGTGCCGATGAATCGAACGGGGGCATCGGGAGCCGGCGTCCTGGCATTGGCCCGGGAGCTCGCCGATGGGATGCACGGCGTGCCCGGTGTACGCGGAGTCACCTATTCCCAGGAAGGATTGTTCAGCGGCGGCGAATCCGACGGACACGTGACGGTGCCGGGATTCACAGCGCAGGCCGACTCGCAGCTGTCGATCAACTATGACGTCGTTGGGCCCCGCTGGGTGAGCACGATCGGCGGCCATCTCGTTCGCGGGCGCGAGCTGGACGACCGCGACGTCGCGGGCGCCGAGCATGCCGCGGTGATCAACGAGACGATGGCGCGGTACTATTATCGCGGCATCGATCCGATCGGCGCGTCCTTCACCGTGGAATCCATCCCGTTCACGATCGTCGGTGTCGTGCACGACATGCAGGAGCGGGATGTGCGCGACGCTCCAGTCAGGCGGGCCTATTTGCCAGTCGCGCAAATCGGTTCGCCGCCCGGTTTCCTCACCTACCAGGTGCGCGTCGCCGGACCGCCGGCGCGGTTCGTCGCCCCGCTCCGCGCGGCGCTGCTTGCGAATCATCCGACGCTGCGCAACGCGATCAAGCCGCTCGATGCGATGGTTCGCGAATCCGTTGGGCAGGACTTTCTGCTCACGCGCGTCACGATGTTCTTCGGCCTGGCGGCGTTGCTCGTAGCCGCGATCGGGTTGTACGGCATTACCGCGTACTCGACGTCGCAACGGACCGGCGAGTTTGGTCTGCGCAGCGCACTCGGCGCAGCGCCGCGAGATCTCGTGTCCATGATACTGGGCGAAGCGTTGCGCCTTGCGGTCATCGGCGTTGCGATCGGGCTGCCCGCCGGTCTCGCCGCCGCTCGCCTCATTCGCTCGCAGGTCTTCGGCGTGGGCACCGTGGATGCCCCGTCGATCGCAGCCGCCGTCGTGGCACTGACGATCACGGCGATGGTCGCGAGCTATCTGCCGGCGCGGCAGGCCGCCCGCGTGGGACCGCTCGAGGCGTTACGGAGCGAGTGACGGAGCGTGGCTACCAGCGCGTGACGGCGCGCAGCATTGTGTGGCGTTATCTTGTCGCACCTCCCTCCGACAGGATCCAACCATGCGACGCTCACTGGCGTTCGCGGCGGTAGTCCTCTTCAGCGCCGCGCCCCTCAACGCGCAGGGGTTGCGCTCCACCATCACGAAGCTGTTCACCTTCGGCAATTGCGGACAGCCGCTGTGCCTTGCCGGGTCCGTGCTCGCCCAGAACGGCCACGGTGATCACTTCATCCCGGCGGACGTCGCCGGGAACGCCACGATCCTCTCGTTCCTAACGGACGCGATCGGGCTGAGCTCGGCCGACGTGCCGGTGAGCGCCGCGAGCAGCGGCGCGACGTTCACGTTCGTGAACGGCCTGCCGCAGAAGACCGCCGAATCGTCCGGACCGGTGTTCGGCGAGCGCGGCCAGACGTTGGGACGCGGCCGGCTGCTGGTGGGCGGCAACGTGACGAACGTCGACTTCAGCACGCTGCGCGGCATACCGCTCAACGACATCGAGCTCAATTTCACCCACGAGGATGTCGGCGCCCCGGGCCTGGGTGATTCGCCGTTCGAGAACGATTTCATCGAGGTCCGCACGCAGTTGAACGTGAACATGTACGTGAGCTCGTTCTATCTCACGTACGGCATCACCGACCGGTTCGACCTCGGCATTTCGGTTCCCGTGGCGCACGTGTCGGTGAGCGGCTCGAGCGACGCGCAGATCGTTCCGTTCGGCACGCCGGCCAAGCATTTCTTTTCCGGCACGCCGACCGACCCCGTGCTGACCGCGCAGAGCGCCGCCAGCGGATCGGCCACCGGGTTAGGCGACATTTCGCTCAGAGCCAAGCTCAACCTCAATTCCTCGCCGCGCGCCAGCTTCTCGTTGTTGGCCGATGCACGCCTTCCGACGGGCGACGCGAACAACTTTCTCGGCGCCGGGGCGTTTGGCTTTCGCGGCCTCGGCGTGTTCTCGGCGCGATTCGGCAACTTCACGCCGCACCTGAACGGCGGCTTTTTCTATCGCGGCGGATCGCTCGAGAACAACGCGTTCCTCGCCACGGGCGGCTTCGATCACCTGATGACGGATTGGGCCACGATGTCGTTCGACATCATTTCCGAGTGGCAGCTCGGCGCGAACAAGTTGATCATCCCGCCGCCGGTCCATATCATCGCGCCGTTCCAGCGGACCATCAGCCCCACGAACATTCCGAACGAACGCGACGACATCGTCAACGCGTCCTTCGGGCTCAAACTGCGGATGGATTCGGGCGCCACCGGCGTGGTGAACATGATCTTGCCGATGAACCGAGGCGGGTTGCGGCCCGACGTCATCTGGACGTTGGGACTCGAATACAATTTCTAACGCGGCGCTATTTGATCGAGGCGAGCTTCCACTGCGGTCCGTCGCGGACGAGCACCGCATGGTACGTGACCGTTGGATGGCGATCGCCATCGACGCCGCGCTTGTAGTCGAAGTCGAACGCCGCGGTCACGTCCACGTCGGCGCTGCCGGCGGCGTCGACGTGCGGCTGTCCGATTACCGCCAGCGTGGCGGTGATGCCGTTGGTCGCGTCGAAAATGTCCTGCCAACGCCTGGCCTCGTCGGCGGTGAGCGCCGGATAGGCGCTGCGAACCTGTGCGATGTCGCGTGAGGCAAGCGCGCGCGCGTACATCGCAATGGCCGCCTGAATCCCCGGCAGCGGGTCGGTCTGCGGAACAGGCACCGCGGCGTGCGGCGGCGGCGCCGTCGTTGCGTTAGGCGTTGGCGGCGGCGCGGGGATTCTGGCGGCGGCGCGGGCGGCCAGGCGGGCAGTCGAGGCGCTCTCGGCGGCCGCCTGCCAGCTTTCCTGGGCATCGAGCATCGCACGAAGTGCCAGGTCGTAGCGCCGGTGCGCGATCGCCGAGTCCGCCGCCAGCATCAGGCTGTCGCCGTGCCTAACGATAGCGGGCGATGCGCCCGATCCGACCGCCGACTGGCGGGCGGCGAGCGCCACGCGCTGCGCCTGCATCAGGTCGAGCTGCGGCGCCGCGGCCGAATCCGCGCGGTGTCGCGCACCGACAGCGCCGGACCGCGCCACCGCCGGACCCGCCGTATTCGGCTTCTGTTGGGCGACCACATCGGAGCGCGCAGGCGCCGTGGGCACGGAGTCCGCCGCCTTGGCCGGTGCCGCGGGCGCGGGCGGAGGCGCCGCGAGCGGCTGCGGGACGCCGGACTCCGATCGATGCCAGGTCATGCCGAGCACCACCAGCGTCGCCACGCCCGCCAGCGCGCCGGCGGAGAACCACAGGCGGCGCGACGTCGACGACGGCGCCGCGGTCCGCGCCGCCGCCGCGCCTAACGCAAGCGCATCGCGCATCGCGGCCGCCGACTGGAATCGCGCGCTCGGTTCGCGCGCCAAGCCCTTCACCACCAGGGCATCCAGCCACGCCGGAACGGAGGCCTGTGCGTCCCGCGGCCGCAGCGGATCGCCCGCCAGCCGCTGCTGGAGGCGCGACTCGATCGTCGCACCGGCAAAGGACGACGCGCCCGTCAACATCTCGTACAAGATGCAGGCGAGCGCGTACAGATCGCTGCGGCCGTCGATCGGGTCCCCGCCTAACTGTTCGGGACTCATGTACTGCAGCGTGCCGACCACCACACCCGTCCGCGTGAGCGGCTGACGGCTCGTCGCGCCGTGCTGCGTTCCTTTGGCGATCCCGAAGTCGACGATCTTCACGACGTCGCGCCCGTCCTTCGCCTGCGCGACCATGATGTTGTCGGGCTTGAGGTCGCGATGGATGATTCCCATCTCGTGCGCGGCCTCCAGCCCGTCGGCCACCTGACGCGCAATGCGCGCCGCGCGCTCGGCATCGAGTGCGCCCTCGCGCTCGCAAATTCGCGACAACGCCTCGCCGGGCACGAACTCCATCGCCAGAAACACGAGACCATCGGCCGACTCGCCGAAGTCGTACACGGCCGCGACGTTCGGGTGTTGAATGCGGCTCGCGTTGGTGGCCTCGCGATTGAACCGTCCAATCGCGTCCGCGTCCGACACGAGCTCGGGACTCATCACCTTGATGGCGCAGCGACGTCCCATCTTGATGTGTTCCGCGAGATACACGCGTCCCATCGCGCCCTGACCCAACTGCTCGATTACGCGATAGCGCCCCGCGATCACCTGGCCGAGGAGATCGGTGAGACTCGGCGTCGCGAGTGCGGATCCGTCGCGCGGACAAAACACGACGTCGGCGTCATAACTGGCGCCGCAAACGGGGCAGAGCTTGGATGCGGCGCTGGACCCGGATTCCGCCTGATCGGAAGGACTCACGGCCTGATCCTGCGCGCGCGACACGCGCGCGTCGATGTCCTGGGACTGTTGGTCGGCATCCATACCGTAGCGTACGACGCGTCGCGAGACAAGCCGCCAGGCGTGGTCCGCTTCCATCCGCGCCACGCGATCCGGGCGCCGCACGGCACCGCGCACATTCGGTGACACCTTTGCCGCAGCTTTGGCGCAATGGATGAGGCAGGGCGCGGGAGGCGATGCGCCCCACCGCCTTCAACTCCACTCGAGGATCGGATCATGCGCGGCAGGATCCTGCAGTACAACGGCAACGACGGCACCGGCACCATCGCCGCCGACAATCAGCAGTACAAGTTCGACATTGGCATGTGGAAGAGCTCCACCGCGCCGATGATCGGGAAGACGGTCGACCTGGTGGTCGAAGACTCGCGCGTCAGCACGGTGATGATCGTCCC
This sequence comes from Gemmatimonadaceae bacterium, assembly GCA_035572595.1. Lineage (GTDB taxonomy): Bacteria > Gemmatimonadota > Gemmatimonadetes > Gemmatimonadales > Gemmatimonadaceae > JADGGM01. The sequence goes on along the minus strand of DATNAM010000033.1, from coordinate 732 downwards.
CGATGACGTCCTGCTCCGCGAGAAGACCGCGGAGTTAGGCGGAAAGCTGAGCACGCTGGTGAGCGGACTCGGGAAAAGCGCAGGGAGTCCCGGCGGGCCGGCGGCGGCGGCGAGCCCGCATCCGAACGGCGGAGCGGCCGTTCTGCCGGGCGCGGCGGCGGGATTCAACTTCGCATCCAACCCGATCGTCCAGCGTTACGGCATGATCACGCTCGGCGCCTACGTGGTCTATCTGCTGGGGACGCTCACGTTCAACGCGATCTCGATCACGTTTCTCGGCTCGAGCCAGGGCAAGCCGCTCTACGACATTGCCGACCTGATGAGTCAGTTAGGCGGGGGAAGCGGCGTCAAGCTGATGCTGATGGTGGCGTACGCGAGCATCGCGGTGCCGCTCGTGTGGAAGGACCGGCGCGCGTGGCTGGCGCTGGCGCTGCCGTTGCTCGCGGTGGTGGGCGCGATCTGGTCGGGCATCCACACCATCAACTCCGCGGCCGGCGGCTTCGGCGGCGGACAAAACGGTGGACCGAGTGCGTCGGACCTGTTCAGCCTGGGCTTCGGCTTTTACGTATCGCTCGCGGCGGGGCTGGTCCTGGCGTGGGCCGGCGTGCAGCGCTTCACGCGCAACGCCTGAGCGTTGGGCTGCCGCTGCCTAACGGCGGCGATCGTGTGCGCCGGGTCCATGGTCGGGACCCGGCGCGCACGTCGTGTCAGAAGCCGAGCTTGACGTTGATG
>DATNAM010000032.1:0-2896 GCA_035572595.1 Gemmatimonadaceae bacterium | reverse complement strand
TGATTGCGTTAGGCCGAGCGCCGATCGGGGATTTCGTCACGCACGTGTTCCCGCTGTCGCAGTATCGCCAGGCGATCGACACGGCGCGCAGCAAGCGCGCGGAACAAAGCATCAAGGTCGCGTTCCGGTTAGCGCCCTGAGCAATCACGTCGCTCGCGCGACGCACACAATAGATGCGGCCGGACACATTCTGATGTCACCTCGGCGACGCGTGGTGCATAGGCTGCCTCATGCACGCTTGCGCCAACCGAGCCGAGGAGATGAGCTTATGGTCATGGCATCCGCACAGGCGCGCTGGACCGCCGAGATGGTGCACGAGCTCCCCGACGACGGCAACCGCTACGAGGTTGTCGGCGGGGATCTGCTCGTGAGTCCGGCGCCAACGTGGCCGCACCAGGCCGCGTGCCGGAAACTGTTCTTGCTTCTGCACCCATACCTCGCGGCGCATACGGTCGGCGAGGCCATCTGGGCGCCCGCGGATGTGGAGTTCGACGACAAGAACATGGTCGAACCGGATATCTTCGTTGTGCCGCTCGTTGAAGGCCGCGCTCCCCGATCCTGGCAAGAGGCGGGGCGCTTGATCTTGGCGGTCGAAGTTCTCTCGCCAAGCACCAAGCGTTGGGATAGAGGGGTGAAGCGGCGCCTGTACCAAAGCCAGGGTGTCCCCGCGTACTGGATCGTCGACCTCGACGCCCGGGCCATCGAGTGCTGGCGCCCAACGGACGAGCGTCCAGTGATTCTCACCACGCGATTGCGTTGGCAGCCGACCAGCGCCGCGCCCCCGCTCGACATCGACCTGCCCGCCTACTTCGCCGACGTGCTGGGCGCGTAGTGTTAGGCATCACGGCGGCCGCCGTTCGTCTCGGCAGTCAGCCTCCGTACCGTCCGGCCTGACGCGCAACTGATGCTGTTGCGCCCTCATTTCACCGCTCGTAGCATTCTGTGGTCCCTTGCGACTTGTCCCTGTCCCCGGAGTCTTCATGCCCTTCTCCGCTCGTACCGTTGGTCTCTTGGCTCTGCCCGCTTTCGCCGTGTCCCTGGCTACCGGAACCGCGCGCGCCCAGGACACCACGAAGGCCGTCAACGTTGGGCAGCAAGCGCCCGACTTCACCGCGCCTGGTGCCACGCGCTTCGGCGTGCTCAAGAATCCCATCAAGTTGTCCGATTTCCGCGGACAAACTGTGGTGCTCGCCTTCTTCTTCAAGGCGCGCACGAAGGGCTGAACGGTGCAAATGGAGGCGTACCGTGATCAGTACGCCAAGCTCTTCAACAGTGGAAAGAAAGTCGTCGTGCTCGCGATGAGTGCGGACCCCGATACCACGCTCGCGGCATGGGCGCACGAGGAAAGCTTCCCGGTGTTGTTCGCGAGTGATTCGACCGGCGACATTGGCAAGCAATACGGCGTCTACAATGAGAAATACAAGCTCGACACGCGCGTCCTGTACGTGATCGATCCGACGGGCAAGGTGACGTATCGGGCGATGCCGTTCCAGGAACTGTCGTCCAAGGCGTACACCGAGCTCGGCGATGCGATTGCGAAGGTCGATGGCGCGCAGTCCTCTGGTGCGGGAAGCGGAGCTGGGACAGGGACACCCTAGCGGTTGGCCGCACGAAACCGGCTCGACAGCCGGCAGATTGGGCCCGGATCGACTTGACGAACCGGGCCGGCGAGGGCGAGGATGGGAGAGCATGTCTCCCGCCTCGCCCTCGTCATCATCGCCACGCGGCCGTCCGGCACGGTCATCCGGCCGGCCGCGCCGGGCGTCGCTGGCAGCGCGCGGTCTCTTGGCGGCAGCCGAGCGCGACCTGCAGCAGATCATCCTCGACATTCACGACGGACCGGTCCAGGACATCTTCGGCGCGCTGTCGCAGATCCAGGCGCTCCGCCACCGGCCCGAGATGCAGGTCGGCGACGCCTCGGTGGTCCTCGGCCGCGTGGCGGCGTCGCTCGAGCGTGCGTTAGGCGAGATCCGCAATTTCATCGGCGCGTTCCGGCCGCCGGAGTTCGAGCGCCGCCCGTTAGGCGCGATCCTCGAGCAGCTGGTGGTGCAGCACGAGTCGCTCACCGGCGCAACGGTCGACTTCTCGCTCGAGACGCCGCTGCCGGAGCAGGTGCCGCTGTCACTCAAGATCTCGCTCTATCGCATCCTCCAGGAAGCGCTCGCCAACGCCACGCGGCACGCGGGCGTGACACACTTCGAGGTGTCGGTGCGGGCCGACCGCCGCAACATCGTCGTCAAGGTGCGCGACCACGGCAAAGGGTTCAACGTCGCCAAGGTGCTCAAGCAAGAAATCGACGTCGGCGTCGCCGGCGGACACTTCGGACTCCGTGGCATGCGCGACCGCGTCGCGATCATGAACGGCACGTTGTCGATCAGGTCCGGGCGCGCCGGGACGGTGGTGACCATTCGACTGCCGGCCTCGTGAGCGGGGCCCGCGCGTGATCAAAGTATTGTTGGTCGACGATCACCCGCTGGTGCTCGAGGGGCTGCGGGGGCTCATGGAATCGGAGCCGGGCATCGAGGTGGTCGCAACCACCACCGACGGCGCGCGCGTGGTGGACCTGGCTCGGATGCACCGCCCCGATGTGGTGGTGCTGGATCTCGAGTTAGGCGCGACCAACGGATACGACGTGCTGACCAAGCTGCGCGCCGAGAAGGTGCCGGCGCGCGTGCTGGTGCTCACGGCCTACGGCGACGGCGAGTCGTTGCGCGCGGCGCTCGAGCACCACGCCGATGGGATAGCCCTCAAGACCGACAGTCCGGCGCGGACGATCGACGCGATTCGCGCCGTGAACTCGGGCGTGCTCGTGTTTCCGCAGGCGGCGCGGCGGTGGATGCGCAAAGCGACGGACCGCGCGGTGGCCGGGCCGAGTGCCTTGTCCGATCGCGAGCGC
>DATNAM010000031.1:0-27371 GCA_035572595.1 Gemmatimonadaceae bacterium | reverse complement strand
CATCGAGAATCACTCCCGCGCCGCATCACGCGGCGCTCGACGAGATCGGCCACCGTGTCGAGCCACTCCGGCGCAGCGAGTGAGATGACAGGTGCACCGGGCGCGATGCCGGGACTGTCCGTCACGATGGCGAGATAGGTGGAAGCCTGCGACGACGCAGGGTCGTACAGCGGCGATGGCTCGTGGCCGGCCGCGGCGTCGCGAAAGACTTCGATCTTCGGCAGCTGCGACCGCGTGAAGCCTTCGCACAACACGATGTCGGCGTCGGCCATGTAGCGGCGCGCGATTTCCTCCGGCGGCAGCGGATCGACCCACCGCTCGATGAGCGCGAACTTGTCGGGCGCGGACATCGCGACTTTCTCCGCATGTCCTTCGTGATAGTGCCGGTAGGTGTCCGTCGTTTCGGGATCGATGTCGAAGGTGTGCGAGCCGTGTTTGATGGTCATCACGCGATGGCCCCGGCGATGCAACTCGGCGGCGAGGCGAACCACGAGAGTCGTCTTACCGTGGTGCTTGCGTCCGATGATCGCCACCATCGGCGGCGTCGTCGAGGCTTGAGGCATGTCGCTCCGCGAGCGCGAGCTCGTCCGGGGAATTCACGTTCATGAAGAGCAGCGCGGGGTCGCCGAACCGGCGCACTTGGGACTCCGGCAGCTTCGCCACGCGCACGTCGTCGTAGAAGCCGATCACGCGGCGGTCGCCGGCGTCCAGACGGCGCTCGATAGGACGAATACACGCCCGATCATAATATGCGCAGAGCGGCTCCACGCCACGCTGCGAATCGCTTACGGGCACCGCGACGTCGGCGTCGCGTCCAAGCTCGCGCAGCGCCTCGAGGAGCGCCGGCGGCACGAACGGCATGTCCCACGCGACGACGAGCACGGGGCGGCCGGCGTGCACGAGCGCCGCGTGAATTCCACCCAAGCCGCCGTTGCCGGGGCGCACATCGGCGGCGACGGGCACGCCCGGCAGCCACGACGCGGCGTTGGGATCGTTCGCAATGAGAAGGAGATCGTCGGCCGCCGCGGCAAGCGCGGTCGCGACGCGATCGACGATGCGACGTCCGCCGACGCGCTCCAGTCCTTTGGGCAGCCCGCCGAAGCGCAGCGCCCGCCCGCCGGCCAAGATCACGCCGGTGCACGCCGCGCTGCCGGTCATCGCGCCCACGGGCGCGATCCGCCGCGGCGCGGCATCGGCTGCCTAACGGCCCTCGAACGTGGCCGACAGGAATTGGTCTTCGGCGAGGTGCACGCGCACCAGCGCCACGCCGGCGGGCAGGCGCGGCGCGACGCGCTCGAAGATGAACCGCGCAATGTTCTCGCCGGTCGGCACGAGCCTGCCGTCCGCGAATTCCGGCACGTCGAGATTGATGTTGCGGTGATCGAAGCGCGCGGTGATCTCCTCATCGAGAATGCGATCGAGGAGGCCCAAGTCGACCACCATGCCGGTGGTGTCATCGATGGGGCCGCGTACGGTGACCGTGCACGCGTATCCGTGGCCGTGGTAGTGCTCATTCGCGCAGGCGCCGAAGACGTCGCGATTGCGCTCCTCCGGCCAATCGGGGCGGCGGTAGCGGTGCGCCGCGGCGAAGTCGACGCGCCGGCTGAGCTCCGCCGTCCCGTTAGGCATGGGGCGCGCCGCGTCAGCGGCCGACGAGGTACGACACGCCCAACGTGAACACGCCGTTGTGCAGCCACTGGTTCTGCGCCGACGTGGACGGCAGCACCGGCTTGAGGCCGCCCGGCGCGACGAAGTACGAATTCGGAAACTGCGTCTGATACATCCAGTCGTTGAGCTCGGCGCGCAGCGACCAGTGCCCGCCGGGCACGTAGCGCACGCCGGCACCGAACGTGATCGCGAACTCCGTCCCGACGTGATACTGGGCGATGTCTTTGGCCGCGCCGGCGTCGGTCACGGCGCCGCCGCCAAATCCGAACGTCGGGACGAGATGATGCCAACTCTTGGCGCCGGTCAGATTGAACGAGAGTCCGAGGTCCATCATGTAGAGCGGCACATCGATCGGACCGCGGTCGCGCTCGGATGGGATGTCGTCGGGCGAGATGACTTCGCGCTTCGAGAACGCGCGCGCGACGTGCACGTCGGCCTCCACCGGTCCGCCTAACTTGATGCCGTAGCGGAACCCGAGCAGCGGGCTGCCCTGGGGCGATGACCCGGCGCGTCCGGTGTTTCCCGTGAACCAGCCGGAGTAGAGCGTGAACTCCTGCTTGTTGGAAAAATCCTGATACGGGCTGGCGGACGGCGGGTAGCCGACCTGCTGCGCCGGCACCGCCCACGCGAGCGCGGCCACTGCGACGAACGAGAAGAGCGCGCTGGCACGCGTCACGGATGGACTCCTGCCCGGGGGGAATGCGAGTGAGCCTGCCTCAAGTCCCGCCCGGTCATCTCGGCGGGTTGTTCGATACCCATCATGGTGAGCAGCGTCGGCCCGACGTCGCCTAACGCACCGCCGCTGCGCAGCGGACGCTCCCCGTCGGGGTCGACAATGATGAACGGCACCGGATTCGTGGTATGCGCCGTGTGCGGGCCGCCCGTTTCCGGATCGATCATCATTTCGCAATTGCCGTGATCGGCCGTCACGATGACGCGCGTGCCGGCATCGCCGGCCACCGACAGCACGCGGCCTAAGCATTCGTCCACCGTTTCGACGGCCTTGATCACCGCCGGGATGATACCCGTGTGCCCGACCATGTCACCGTTCGCGTAGTTGCACAGAATGAAATCGTGCTCGCGCGACCGCATGGCGCGGCACAATACCTCGGTGAGCGGCCTGGCGCTCATCTCGGGCGCCAGATCGTACGTCGCCACCTTCTGGCTCGGCACGAGCTCGCGGACCTCACCGCGATACGGCGATTCGATTCCGCCGTTGAAGAAATACGTCACGTGCGCGTACTTCTCGGTTTCCGCCGTGCGAAACTGCGTCTTGTCGTGATCGGCGAGCACCTCGGCCACGATCTGCGACATGACGAGCGGCGGGAACGCGACCGGGATGGTGAAGGTCTCGTCGTATTGCGTCATCGACACCGCGTTCACCTTGGGGCGGTCATCGATTTCGAACGCGTCGAAGTCGGGGATCGTGGTCGCGCGTACGAGTTGACGCATCCGGTCCGCGCGATAGTTGAAGAAGATCACACCGTCGCCGTTGCGCATTGGCGCCACCGGCCTCCCGTTCCTGGCGATCACGGTCGGTTTGACGAACTCGTCGGTCTCGCCGCGCTCATAGGCGGCGCGAATGGCGGCGACCGGATCGTCGGCCTGCGGGCCAATGCCCAGCGCCATGGCGTCGTACCAGAGCTTCGTGCGGTCCCAACGCTTGTCGCGGTCCATGCCGTAGTAGCGTCCGCCCAACGAGGCCACCACGGCTTTACGCGACGCGTGCGTGAGCGTCTCCTCCATGTAGCGGAGTGCGGAGCGGGGCATGGTATCGCGACCGTCGAGCAACGCGTGAATGGCCACGTGTGGCATCTCGAGTCGCGACGCCAGATCAATGAGTGCGAACAGATGTCTGTCGACGGCATGCACGCCGCCCGATCCAATCAGCCCGACCAGGTGCAGCGTCGCCGAGCGCTTCTTGGTTTCGCGACACAGATTCACGAATATGTCATTGCGAAAAAAGTCGCCGCTTTGGATAGCGGCGTCGATGCGGACAATGTCTTGCGGGACGACCCGTCCCGCACCCAAGTTGAGATGCCCAACCTCGCTGTTGCCCATCTGACCGCGCGGCAGTCCCACGGCCAAACCAGAGGCCTCGAGCAGTGTGCGCGGATGCCCGGTCCACAGGGCGTCCCAGGTGGGAGTGCGGGACATCGCGATGGCGTTTCCTTCACGCTCGGCACGATAGCCCCAACCGTCGAGCACGATCAGCACCACCGGCCGCTTCTTCGCCCCCTCAGTTGCCATCTTTGCCCGTGTTAAATCCCAAGAGTATACTCCGGCGCGCCGTGCGCCGACCAAAATGTATGCGCCCTCACACTCCCCTTCCAGCGATTTACTCGGTTTGGATTGCTGGACTGCTGCTCACGCCGATGTGTCTGGCGGCGCAATCCACGGTCACCACACAAACCGCACTGCGTACGGCACCGGGTGCGGCTCAGGTGGGGCAGGTTCGAACCGGTACGTCGGTCGCGACCAACGGAACGCAGCGGGGTTGGTCCAAGGTGACGGTCGAAGGCTTTTTACACCGGAGTGTGGTCGGCGGGCACCGGGGAGATTTTTCGATCTCGGTGAAGGCGGATGGCGGTGCGTTGCTTCGCGGCTCGCCGTCCCGTTCGGGTCGCGTGTTGGCACTGCTGGCCGACGGGACCGGACTGACGAAAGTGAGTACGCGCGGCGAATGGATCAGAGTGCGCCGGACGGGTTGGTTGACGACGAGCGCGTTGTCGAAGACCGGGCCGACCGTGGCAGAACGGAAGCCGGCCGCTGCATCATCTGCGCACCGCGCGAAATCGACGCCCGCCGTCGTTGCGCGCCGGCCCCCCGCGGTCGCGAAGGCGAGCCCTAACAAATCCGCCGGTGACTCGACTGCCGTGGCCGAGGGCGACGTGACGCCCGACAGCACGCCGCCGGCGGCGACGGCGCTGGCGCTCGAGCGTCGCACCGCACTCTACACGGCGCCGGACGCGGGGACGTTGGGCACAATCGATTCGAGTGCGCGGGTGACGGCTATCGCGCGCGATCGCGGGTGGGTGCGCGTGCAGGTGGAGGGTTGGGTGCGAGCCCAGGACCTGGGATCGTCGGACAGCAGCGTGCTCACCACCATCAGCGCGGCGGATCTCAAGGCGCAGCCCGATCGCTATCGCGGGCAGGTCGTGCGATGGATCGTGCAGAAGATCGCCGTCGAAACCGCCGACCCGCTGCGCAAAGGCATGGCTCCTGACGAGCCATACATTCTGGCGCGCGGGCCGGGCCAGGAGAACTCGCTGCTTTATCTCGCGCTGCCGTCGTCGTTGGTCGACCAGGCGAAGCGGATCGATGCGCTCGCCACGATCACGGTGACGGCGCGGGTCCGCGCCGGGCGCAGTGAACCTTCCGGAGTGCCATTGCTCGACGTGCTCAGCATCACTGCCCGGTGACGTCGCCGCAGACTCCAAACGATCCGTCCGTTCGGCGACCGACGCCGCGCGTGGCGCCGGTCGTACCAAAGTCGGGCTTCCCCGAGTTTCGCCGGCGCCATCCGCGGCTTCTTGCGGCGATCATCGTGGCGATCGTCGGCTGTTGCGCGCTGGACGGATTCTTGATGTACAAGCGGGCGCATTATCAGGATGAGACGCGTCGGTTGCGCGCGAGCATGGATGAATCGGAGCGTCTGCGCGCCGACGCGATACTCAGCTCGCGCCAGCGGCGGCAGCGACTGATGATGGATCTGGTGAAGCGGCAAGCGCGGTGGAGCAACGAGATCCATCTCACCGTGTCCGTGGACAGCGGCCGCATGTATCTGGAGCGCCAGGGCGCGGTGCTGCGCCAGATTCCGATTCGTCTGGGCCCTGAGCGCAGCTTCGGTAAGGCGCCGGACACGGTTCACCTGGCGATTCCGCGCGGAACGCGCTCGGTGGAGGCCGTGTTGAGCGACAGCGATGCGTGGCAGGTGCCGACATGGGTATATACGGATCGCGGCCGCAAGCCGCCGCCGGCTGCCCAACGGACGCTCACCAAGGCGCTGGGACCGGCGGCGATCGTGCTCAGCGGCGGCACGGTGATCTATTCGCTGCCGACCAACGGACCGCTCGACGACTCGTCGTACACGATGCCGGGCAGCATCCGCGCGCGGGCCGAGGACCTGGACGCGATCGCGCCTAACGTAGTCAAAGGGATGGTGGTGTATTTCTACTGACGCATCGGCACCCGGACAGCGGAGCGGGCGATGAATCCGTTTCGCTCGATTCCGCGCGGCGTGTACGTGTTGGGCGGCGTCGCGATCGTGGCGGCCGCGGCGACGGGTGTGTTCGTGCGTTCCACGCTTGAGGTGCGGCACACCCGGGACGTCTCCCGCAGCGTGCTGGATCACAACCGGGACCTGCTGCAGCAGGTGCGCCGCGGCGCGGGCGTCACCGCGGACTCGCTGCGCAAGGCGATGGCCGAGGCGACGCCGGGCCCCGACGCCGGCAAGCCGTACATCGTGGTGAGCATCGCCGACCGCCGCCTGTGGTACAAGTTAGGCGACACGGTGTTCTACACCACGCGCGTCGCCGTCGGCAGCGGCAAGACACTGGTGAAGAAAAACGGCAAGGACGAGTACAAATTCGACACTCCGCGCGGCCGCCTAACGGTGCAGAGCAAGGACGTGGGGCCGAAGTGGGTGCCGCCCGACTGGCACTTCCTCGAGATCGCCGACAAGAAGAAGCTCACCGTGGTGATGCTCAAGCGCGGCCAGCAAGTGAAGACGCGCGACGGCGGCGCGATCCTGGTGGACGGCAACGACGTGGTGAAGAAGTTCGCCGACGGACACGAGGTGCCCTACGAGTCGGGCGAGGGTCGCGAGATCATCGACGGCAAGACCCTCATCGTCCCGCCCTACGGAACCAACCAGCGGGAATATCGCGGCACGTTAGGCGGGCATCGCTTGAACCTCGGCGACGGCTACGCGCTGCACGGCACCGATGAGCCGCGCTCGGTTGGCTCGGCGGCGAGTCATGGATGCGTCCGTCTTCGCAACGAAGATATTGACTACTTGTACGGCATCGTTCCGGTCGGAACGCCCGTGTACATTTATTGACCGTTTGGTCAGTCAAGTTGGCCTGAACACACGGGTTGCGGGCTTCCCGCCAAGTGCGTCCCCCCTAAGGTTACTGGAGTTCCTTCCCCCGTCGTGACGGGGGCTCCTTGCCAAGGGCAAGTCGGCTAGGACACGCCGACGCGCAAAGCCAAGAGACGGCGTTGCTGCCGTCAGTCTGGTTGCCAGGGAGGCGCCGATGGGCCGTGTACAAGCAGGCGCGTTGCGAAAGCGCGCCATACAAGTTGTCGGCGCCGGGATCGTGCTGGTGGCGGCCGCAGGCGCCGCCCCGCGAGCCGATGCGGCGCGCGTTCCAGCCACATCCGGCGATTCCATTGCGAATGCCACGCTGATTCCCGCGCGGGCACCCCTGCCGCCGAAGGCTGGCCTCTGGTTCATCGATTCGCTCGTCGGACGCAGCGGCAAACTGCGCGCGTTCTTCGTGAGTCCGTCGCATGCTTCGATCGGCGTAAACGCCCTGCAGGAATTGTTCGGCGACAGCGCGCTCGACCGCCCCGGCATCTACACGGTGCACGACAGCGCCGTGTCGCAACCGCTGTCGTTCATCTCGCTCGTTCCGTTCGGCGCCAAACAGAAGGGGCGAATCGGAACCTATTGGCTTGGCACTTGGCCGCACGAACGGCACGCGTCTCGCGACTCCATGTACGCGGATCCCGATGGCTTCATCGAGGTCACGCCCGAAAACGAGGATACGTGGGTCTCGGAGCATTTCCAGCTCCGGGATTTTTTGACGCACGATCAACAAGACGTGTGGCCCAAGTATCTCGCGCTCGATACGAAGCTGATCGACAAACTCGAGTTGGTGATTGCCGATCTGAACGATCATGGCGTCCGCGTAAACCACCTCACGATCATGTCGGGCTTCCGCACGCCGGAGTACAACAAGCGCGGTGTCGGAGCGCGCGGGGGGCGCGCGCGCGACAGCCGGCATCAGTATGGGGATGCGGCCGATGTATTCGTCGACAACAACGAGTCGGGCCGGATGGACGATCTGAATCACGATGGGCGCGTGAACATGCGCGACGCGCGCATCATCCGCGATGCGGTGGACCGCGTCGAGGCAGAGCATCCCGATCTCGTCGGCGGCGTGGGCCTCTACCACGCGACGCATGCACATGGTCCGTTCGTGCACATCGACACGCGCGGTGAGCGCGTGCGTTGGGGCGCGCGGTGAGTACCGGCCGGCCGCCACGCGACGGTCGGCACCCCATCTTCATAGCGGCCTCTACCGCAGGCCGCCCGCTGGTCAAACTGTCCCGGACGGTCGCCTGGATTGGCGCCGCCTGGGCGATCATCGGTTGGTATCACCCGCCGCACGCGGTCGCCAAGACGCCGGCCGTGGTGGTCGACAGCGCCTTCGGCACGCTGGCGCTCGACGCGGGGCCCGCGCCGGAAGCGTTAGGCAGGAGCGGCGAGCTTCGCCTGGCCACCGCCATGCCCGGCGAGCACGTCGACTACCCGATCACCCTGCCTGACGACACGCTCTCGCTGCGCTACGCCTGGGAGCGCGTGGGCGGTGCGCAGCTGCAAGACAGCGCGCTGCGGTTCTCGGGCGACACGCTCGTCGCACCCGAGCAGCCTGGCTTCTATCACCTGGCATTGCTCCACGGCACGAGCGAGCACGTGGTGGATGGAATGACGCTGGCGGTGATGGTCCCGTTCGACGAGAAGCACGGAGCGGTGCTCGACGGCTACAAGATCGGCCTCTATCGCGGCGAACGGCATCGCGCCGATTCCACGGACCGTCCGGCGGGATTCGTGAAGGTGACGCCCGAGGAAGTGGACCTGCCCGTGTCGGCCCACCTCACGTTAGGCGACTTCCTGTCGCGCGACGGACAGGACACCTGGCCCCGCTACGCCGCCATCGACCCGCGCGTGTTCGACAAGCTCGAGCTGGTGCTCGAGCGGATCTCGCGGTCGCTCGGCCGCGTGACGGGCGAGGCGCCGGTGGAGCTCGACCTCCATTCCGGGTTCCGCACGCCAGCCTACAATCGGCACGTGCCTCGGGCCGCGCGCGACAGCCGTCACCAGTTTGGCGACGCGCTCGACGTGGCCATCGATGCGGACGGCAATGGCCGGATCGACCGGCGCGACGCGCGGCTCGTGGCGGCGGCGGTCGACTCGGTGGAATCCGCGTACCCTGACCTGGTCGGCGGCATGGGAGTGTACACCAGCCGCCGATATCGTCATCCTTACGTGCATATCGACGTGCGAGGCCGCCGCGTTCGCTGGCACGGCTGACGCCGTCACTGCCGTAGATGACATGAACGAGACATTGCGGGACCGCATCCTGCGCAAGCTCGACACGCTGCCGGACGAGCGCGGGTATCAGCTCCTCGACTACGTCGAGTTTCTCGAGTCGCGATACGCACAAAAGACGGCGCAAAGTCCCAACGTTCTTCAGCGATTTGCCGAGGGAGTAGAGGACAGTCTGCGGGCCGGACGTGTGTCCGCGACCGGCATCGCCGAGACGATGGGGCTGTTGAACAAGGCAATGGGGGTGTTGCAGGGCGTCGCCGCGGCCGGGAAGTCCGTGGCTTCGGATGTCATCGAGGTGGCGGCGCGCACGGCGAGCCGTGCGGCAACGGTCGACCGGCCGGAAGACGGCTCGGCGTCCACCGAGCCGCCGAATGCCGGGTCGCCGCCTAACGGAACAGAGTCGCCGGAGTCGAGGGAGGTCGAGCCATGACCGTGCGCACGAAGCGTGGACGCCCGCGCGAAACGCAAGAGCGGCGGATCCCCGGACTCGGCTGGCTTCGCGGTCGAGACGAGCGCGAAGCGCGCGGCCTCGGGCACCGTCCGCGCAGCGGTGCCAAACGAACGTTGATAGGCGCGGTCCGCCAGGTACCCTCCTATCTCCGTTTGTTGTGGGGACTGCTCACCGACGAGCGCGTCTCGAACGTCGACAAGGTGCTCGTTGCTGCGGCGATCGGATACGTGATCATGCCGTTCGACGTGATCCCGGACTTCATTCCGGTCATCGGCGAGATCGATGACATCTACGTCATCATGCTGGCGTTGAATCGCCTGATCTCGCACGCCGGCGAGGACGTGATTGCCGATCATTGGGACGGCGATCCGGAGGAGCTCACACCAAAGAGCCTCGAAGCGGTGCTGCTGGCCGCGGCGTTCTTCCTGCCGTTCAGCATGCGTGTGCGCGTGCGCCGGCGGCTCAGGAAACGTCTTCTCTAACGCAGGCGGGTTCTTGCGCGTTCGTCTGCTTGCAGGGCCCTGTTGCACTCCTTAGCTTTGGCTATGGCTACATCAACTCGCGCGTCAGCCCTCCGGCCCGCCCGTTCCACTTCCGTGGAAGGCGGGCCGTCGCGCATCGAAGAAGGGTCGTCCCGCATCCGCGCCGAGAGCGCGTTGACCTTCGATGACGTGCTTCTCGTGCCGCGTCATTCGTATCCGCATCCCAAGGACGTGAGTACGACATCTCGGTTGAGCACCGGCATCCCGCTCAATCTGCCGCTCGTGTCAGCCGCCATGGACACGGTCACCGAATCCGAAATGGCGATCGCCATGGCACGGGCCGGTGGAATCGGCGTGATCCACAAGAACATGTCGATCGATCGACAGGCGGCCGAGGTGGATCGGGTGAAGCGATCGGAAAGCGGGATGATTCTCAACCCGATCACGTTGGCGCCGGACGCGACGCTCCGCGAAGCGAACGCGCTCATGATGCGGTTCAAGATTTCCGGCGTGCCCATTGTCGATCGCGAAGGACGACTGGTGGGCATCATTACCAATCGCGATCTGCAATTCGAGCGCAACCTGGATCGGCCGCTGCGCGACGCGATGACCAAGGATGGTCTCGTCACGGCGCCGGTTGGTACCACGCTGGATGAGGCCGAGCGCACGCTTGGCCAGCATCGCATCGAGAAGCTGCCGGTGGTGGATGAAAGCGGGAAGCTGCGCGGTCTCATCACCGTGAAGGACATCCACAAGCGCAGGCAATTTCCCGTCGCCAACAAGGACCAGCACGGGCGCCTGCGCGTGGCGGCAGCGATCGGCGCGGCGGGCGACATGAAAGAGCGCGCAACGGCCCTCATCGGTGCGGGTGTGGACGCGCTGGTGGTGGACACGGCGCACGGGCACGCGGAGTCAGTGCTGCGCGCGACGGCAACCGTTCGCGAGATGTTCCCGGACGTGCAGTTGATCGCGGGGAACATCGCGACGCGCGAAGGCGCGGCGGCGCTGGTCGAGCGCGGGGTGAACGCGGTGAAGGTTGGCGTTGGGCCCGGCTCGATCTGCACGACGCGTGTCGTCACAGGCGTCGGCGTGCCGCAGCTCACCGCGGTGATGGACGCCGTTGAAGGCGCGGGCGATGTGCCCGTGATCGCCGACGGCGGCATCAAGTACTCGGGTGACATCGTGAAGGCGCTCGCGGCCGGTGCGTCGTCGGTGATGATGGGCTCGATGCTCGCGGGCACGGAGGAGAGTCCGGGCGAATCGTTCCTCCTCGAGGGACGGCGCTTCAAGATGATTCGCGGCATGGGAAGTCTCTCCGCGATGCAGGATGGCAGCGCGGATCGGTATTTCCAGGAAGGCGAGATGTCGGCCAAGAAGCTCGTGCCGGAAGGCATCGAGGGACGGGTGCCGTACAAGGGACCCGTGGGCGACGTCATTTTTCAGATGGTGGGCGGCTTACGGAGCGGGATGGGCTACGTTGGCTGCGAGAACATCGAGCAGTTGAGAACGCAAACCGAATTCGTTCGCATCACGTCGGCGGGGCTGCGGGAGTCGCACCCACATGACGTAGCGATCACGCGAGAAGCGCCCAACTACTCCGTTTGAACGCGTGTATGTGGGGAGCGCATCCCTTGACAAGGGGTGCGCTCTCCGTGAACGTAGCTCCCGGCGCCGCCCTTCTAGTGCGTCCTGTCCCGAGGCGCGCGCATCCAGCGACACCATAGTCTCCGACGGAGATCCCGAATGAGCTTGTTTGCGACAAAGAGCATGGCCGTGCTCATGGACGAGGCCGGCGCCGAAGGGGAGGGCTCGCTCAAGCGAGCGCTCGGGGCGACGAACCTCACCATGCTGGGTATCGGCGCCATCATCGGTGCGGGCATCTTCGTGCTGACGGGCACGGCGGCGGCGCAGTACGCGGGACCGGCGGTGGTTTTCTCGTTCATACTCTCGGGCATTGCCTGTCTCTTCGCAGGACTGTGCTACGCTGAGTTTGCATCGATGATCCCGATCGCCGGGAGCGCGTACACGTATGCGTATTCCACGCTGGGCGAGCTCATCGCCTGGATCATCGGGTGGGATTTGATCCTCGAGTATCTGTTCGGCGCTGCCACGGTCGCCGTGGGTTGGTCCGGGTACTTCACGGCGTTCATGAACGACATCGGCATCCACATTGCGCCGGCGCTCTCGAACGCACCGCTGAGCGTCAGCGGCGGTTGGCACATCGCGACGACGGGCGCCGTGATCAACCTTCCGGCGCTGCTGCTCGCGGGCCTCATGACTGCGCTGCTCGTGGTCGGCATCAAAGAGTCGGCGAACTTCAACAACGTCATCGTATTCGTGAAGGTCGCGATCGTTCTGCTCGTGATCGGGTTCGGATTCGCGTTCGTGAATCCGTCCAACTGGCACCCGTTCATTCCGCCTAACACGACCGGCCACTTCGGCGAGTTCGGATGGAGCGGCGTGGTCCGCGGCGCCGGCGTGATCTTCTTTGCCTACATCGGATTCGACGCGGTGTCGACCACGGCCCAGGAGGCCCGAAACCCCCAGCGCGACATGCCGATCGGCATCCTCGGCTCGTTAGGCATTTGTACGGTGCTGTACATCTTGATGGCGTTGGTCATGACGGGCCTGGCGCACTACACGGAGCTCAACGTCGCGTTCCCCGTGTATGTGGCGATCGAGCACGGCGGCCCGGGCCT
Organism: Gemmatimonadaceae bacterium; assembly: GCA_035572595.1. GTDB lineage: Bacteria > Gemmatimonadota > Gemmatimonadetes > Gemmatimonadales > Gemmatimonadaceae > JADGGM01. The sequence goes on along the minus strand of DATNAM010000031.1, from coordinate 14,732 downwards.
CGCGTGGCTCAAGGAGATCGTGAACATCGGCGCGATTCTCGGGCTCGCCTCGGTGGTGCTCGTGATGTTGATGGGCCAGCCGCGCATCTTTTTCTCGATGGCGCGCGATGGGCTGCTCCCGCCGGTGTTCGGCAAAGTCCACCCGCGGTTCAAGACGCCGTACGTAACGACGATCCTCACGGGCACGGTCGCCGCGATCGTGTCCGGGCTGTTTCCGATTCAGCTCCTTGGAGAGCTGGTGAACATCGGCACGCTGCTCGCGTTCGCGATCGTGTGCGCGGGCGTGATCGTGTTGCGCTATACGCGCCCGGATCTCCATCGCCCGTTCCGCACGCCGTTCGTGCCGGTGGTGCCCGCTCTCGGAATCCTGTGTTGCTTTGGGCTCATGCTCGGGCTGCCCCTCGACACCTGGATCCGTCTTGCGGTCTGGCTCGTGATCGGTCTCGTGATCTACTTCTCCTACGGGCAGTTCCATTCGCGCATCCAACGGTCGGTCAACACCCGGTCCGCCGCTGCCGCGGACTAACCGCCCGATTCTTGCGCGTCGAGCGGCGCCTCCATCCGGGGGCGCCGCTTGCTTATTCATACGTCATGACTCTCGCACTTCCTGACCTACTGACCGTCCCGCCCGCTCGCCGAGCGGCTGCCGAGCGGATCGGCGCCGAGCTGCGCGCGGGGCGCAAGGTGGCGCTGTCGACGCACATCAACTCGGACGGCGATGGATGCGGCTCCGAAGTGGCCATGGCCCATCTGCTCGCGCAGCGGGGCCTCGAGGTCCGCATCGTGAACCCGACGCCTTGGCCGTCGATGTTCTCGTTCTTGCTGGAAGGCGTCGATGACCGGAGCGCCGCGGGCGCGCGGGCGATCGAAGACGTCGATCTCCTCATGGTGCTCGACATCAACGACGTCCGCCGGTTAGGCACACTGGCCGACACCGTGCGCGCGCTCCGGGTGCCCCGCATCGTGGTCGACCATCACGTGCCGAGCGATGCGCCGGCGGGCGACATCGTGATGGCGGACATCGCCGCGTGCGCTACCGGCGAGCTCGTGTTCGACCTGGCGTGCGTGCTGGATCTCGCGCTCACGCCGGCGATTGCCCGCGCGCTCTACACCGCGATCCTTACCGATACCGGCGGCTTCCGGTTCAGCAACACGTCGCCGCGGTGTCACGCGATGGCGGGGCAGCTGCTCGCGGCCGGCGTCGACCCCGAAGAGATGTACCGGCGCATCTATGCGTCGGTTTCCGTTGGGCGGCTGCGCGTGGTTCGCGAAGCGCTCGAATCGCTGACGGTCGATCCCAAGTATGGCCTCTCCTGGTTGTCGCTCCCGGCCGGCGCGCTCGAGCGACACAACGTGCACCCGGAGGAGCTCGACGGCATCGCCGAGTATCCGCGCAGCGTGTCCGGCACGCGCATGGCGATCTTTTTCCGAGAGCTCGGCCACGGTCAGGTGAAGGCGTCGTTCCGTAGCACGGCCACCGTGGATGTGAACAAATTCGCGCGACAGTTCGGCGGCGGCGGACACGCGCGGGCCGCGGGCGCGCTCATTCAGGGATCGCTCGACACGGTGCGCGAGCGAGTCTTGAACGCGGCGCGCGAATTCATGGCCGACCCGTCCCCAGCGCGAGACTTGGCAGGCAAGCCGGCTTCCCCCTAGCTTTCAGCATGATGAGAGTATGGAAGCACGCTCCGCGGGATGACGACTCCATCGAGCAGCGCATTCGCCAGGCACTGGCTGACATGCGGCCGTTGTTACGACTCGACGCGGCCGTGATCGAGCTGGTGGAGTTCGACGGGACCACCGGCGTGGCGGTGTTGCGCATTGGCGGCGACTGTCCGGATTGCAACATGGAAGCCGGAATGCTGCGGCAGGGGATCGAAGCGCATTTGCGCATGCAGGTACCGGAGATCAGCGCGGTGCGCGCGGTCTGAACGCTCGAGGAGACGCAATAATACATGTCTGAATCCATGCAGGCGCGCATCGCGGCGGCGTTGCGTGCGGTGACGAATCCGCGCACCGGGGTCGACGTCGTGTCGTCGGAGATGATCCGCGACATCGGGCTGGCGGTGGACGGACGCGTGCGCCTGAGCATCCTGCTGGCGCCGGAAGATCCGGCCTCGCTGGTGCGTACCGTTAGGCAGGCGCTTGAGGCGGTGGAGGGCGTGACGGACGTGCGGGTGGACGTCAAGGATCCGTCGCAGGCCAAGCAACCCGCGGCGCCCGCACCCGCCCCGGCGCCGCAGAGCGGGCGCGCATTGCCGGTGATGGGGCAGGAACCACAGTCGCGGAAGGCCGCGGTCCCCGCGCCCACACCCGTAGAGTACCCGCATCTGGGCCGCGTGCTCGCGATTTCGAGCGGCAAGGGCGGCGTGGGCAAGAGCACGGTGACCACGAACATCGCCGCCGCGCTGGCGCGTACCGGCGCGCGCGTCGGGATCATGGACGCCGACATCTACGGGCCGAACATTCCACGCATGATGGGCGTGGACGAAGCGCCGCCGGTGGTGAACAACCGCATCAAGCCGCTCCAGGCGCACGGCGTGAAGCTCATGAGCCTCGGCTTTCTCGTCGAGCGCGATCAGCCGGCCATCTGGCGCGGGCCGATCGTGATGAAAATCGTGACGCAGTTTTTGCGCGACGTGGATTGGGGGGAGCTCGACTACTTTCTCGTGGACATGCCGCCGGGCACGGGCGATGCCCAACTGTCGCTGGTGCAGGCGACGCACGTGCATGGCGCGGTGATCGTGACCACGCCGCAGCCGGTGGCGACGGGCGACGCGCTGCGCGGCGCGCGGATGTTCCAGCGCGTGAGCGTGCCCGTGTTAGGCGTGGTGGAGAACATGAGCTGGCTCGAGTGCGCGGGATGCGGCACGCGGACACCGCTGTTCGGGTCGGGCGGCGGGCGCGCGCTGGCCGACGAGTTGGGTGTTCCGTTGTTAGGCGAGATTCCGCTCTACCAGCCGGTGCGCGCCGGCGGGGACGAGGGCGTGCCCATCGTGCTGTCGGAGCCCGAGTCGGCGGCCGCGCGAGCGCTCGAAGAGGCCGCGCGCCGCGTCGTGGACGCGGTGGGCCGGGCCCAGGCTGCATGAGCGAAACGAGCGCACCACCGTCCGGTCCAACGCGGCCGCCGGAGCTCGATCCGGCGGCCGCGTTGCCGTTAGACCCCCGCGACGGCCTCTTGACCGTCGCGGTGACCGGCGAGTACGCGGCGAACCTGGCGATCACGCGCGGCGCGCTGCCGCGCGCGATCGCCGTGTTCGCCTTGCCGGCGGTGGCGTCGATGCTCCTCATGACGCTGTTCTACTCGGCCGACGCGTATTGGGTGGGACAGAAGATCGGCGCGGCGGGATTGGCGGCGGTGTCGACGTCGGTGTTCTGGATCTGGATGATCATCTCGTGCGCCGACATGGTGAGCGTCGGGCTCACGGCGGTGGCGTCGCGCCGCCACGGCCAGGGCCGGCCGGCCGATGCGGCACGTGCGGTGGGCGACGCGGTGGTGTACGCGCTGGCGATCGGGCTGACCATCGCGCTCGTGGGCCGCCTCTACCTGCGCGGCATGTTCACGGTGATGGACACGCCATCCGACGTCACTGCGTTAGGCATTTCGTACCTGGGCACGTATCTGCTGGGCGCGCCGCTCATCTTCGGGTTCTTCGCCGTGGATGCCGCGTTCCGCGCATCGGGCGACACGCGCACGCCGTTCCTGCTGCTGGTGACCACCGTGATCGCGGCGCTGGTGCTCGACCCGGTGCTGATTCTGGGGCTGGGCCCGGCGCCCAGGTTAGGCATCGCCGGCGCGGCGGTCGCGACGATCGCCACCCGGGCGGTGGCATTCGTGTTCGGCGTAGCGCTGCTCATGCGCCGGCGGATGATCCGGCTGGGACGGGTGTCGGTCCGCACGCTGGCCAGCATCTCGCGCGTCGGATTGCCCACGGCCGTGACGGGCATCGTGTTCGCGATCGTGTACGTGCTGCTCACGCGCACCACCACCCGCTTCGGCACGCCGGCGCTGGCGGCGCTCGGCGTCGGCCAGCGCGTTGAGAGCTGGACGTTCATGATCGGCGTTGGCTTCGGCGCGGCGGCGGCGGCGATCGTGGGGCAGAACTTGGGCGCGCGCCAACCGGAGCGCGCGGCGCTGGCCGCCTGGATCGCGACGGGCTTCGCGTCGATCATCTGCGCGATCGGCGCGATCCTGGAGTTCACCGTCGCGCCGCAATTCACCGGACTCTTCTCCTCCGATCCGGCGGTGGTGGCCGAAGGCGCGCACTATCTGCACATCGTGGCCGTGTCCACGCTGTTCAGCGGCAGCGAGCTCGTATTGGAAGGCGCGTTGGGCGGTGCGGGTGAGACGCTGCCGCCGATGCTGACGTCCAGCACGCTCACGGTGCTGAGGCTGCCGCTCGCCGCGTGGGCGGCCACGCGGTGGGGAACGGCCGGTATCTGGTGGACGATCTCGATCACCGCGGTCGGCCGCGGTGTGGCGATGATGTCGCTCTGGCGCTGGGGCCGGTGGAAGCGTAAGTCCGTGTGACCATGTCCCTGATCACGCTGCTCACCGACTTCGGCACGGCCGACGGATACGTCGGCGAGATGAAGGGCGTGATTTACGCGATGCTGCCGCAGGCGCAGGTGGTGGACATCGCGCACGATGTGGCGCCGCAGGACGTGGACGGCGCGCGTCTCGCCATCGCGCGCTACTGGCGGCGCTTTCCGTTAGGCACGACCCACGTGGTGGTCGTCGATCCGGGGGTCGGCACATCGCGCGCCGCGCTGGCGGTGGAGAGCGACGGCCGGTTTCTCGTCGGGCCCGACAACGGCGTGCTGTCGCCGGCGCTGCTGCGGGCGGATGTGCGCGTGGTGGAGCTGGCCATCCCGTCGCAGGCGTCGGCGACCTTCCACGGCCGCGACGTGTTCGCGCCGGCCGCGGCGCGGCTGGCCGGCGGGTCGCCGCTCGAAGCGTTAGGCACGACCGTCGAGGCGCCGGTGCTCCGGCGCACGCCGGAGGCCAAACGGCTCGCCGATGGCACGGTGGCGGGCGAGGTGATCACTGTGGACCGGTTCGGCAACCTCATCACCAATCTCGTGGCGCCGCGCGGCGGGTCGTTGGTGTTAGGCGACCGCGTGGTGCCGATCGTGCGGTCGTACGGCGACGTGGCGGCCGGCGACATTGTCGCGGTGGTCGGCTCGTCGGGCCTGCTCGAGATCGCGGTGCGCGACGGCAGCGCCGGCGCACGCCTCGGTGTGACGCGCGGGGCGGCCGTGGTGCTGCGTCCGGCGCCGGCGGGCAGCTGACGGGGTTGCGTTAGTTGCGGGTGATCTCGAGTCCGGCGAGCGTCGCCGTGGCGTCGATCACGACTTTGCGCGCGGCGGTGTTCCAATTGGACGAGTAGTAGGCCCCGTTGCGCGACGTGAGGTCGGGTGCGTCGAGGCTGCCCAGCGTCCTGGCGACCCGGGCTTCGATGCCGACATCGCTGGGCACGTGCAGCGTGATCCCGCCTAACGCAGCCCGCACCACCAGCGTCATGGTACCCGACCAGCTGCCGGCCAGGTCGAGGTCCGCCCCGCCGACGCCCGCCGACACGCTCACGTTGGCCGCGTGCGCGTTGCCGAGCGAGTTGACCGTGAGACCGGCCGCGCCGATGTCGAGCTCCAGCGACGACATGGCCACCGAGTTGGGCGTGCCGAACGTGACGGTGGTCTGGCTGGCGCCGCTCTCCAGCTGCAAGCGGCGCACGGCCAGGTTCGACAGATCGAGCGTGGCGTCGCACGCGCCTAACGAGAGCGACAGGTCGAGCGGCAGGCCGCGCGCCAACGCGACGGTGAGATCCGTGCCGTTGCTGTCGTCGCCCGGCGCGTTGAAATGGAGTCCGCCGCGCTTCAGGTCCAACGAGAACGGATGCCCGATCGCGCTGTCCGACCGGATGGTCAAGAGATTGGTGGTCGCGTCGTACGTGTGCACGGGCCGCACGCGGCCGGCGTCGAAGCGCATGTCGAGATTGTAGAGCACGGGCTCGGACGCCGCGGCGAGGTTGAACGTCCCGGCGCCGAAGTACACGCGCACGTGCAGCGAGTCGGCCGACCCGCGTTGACGCGACGCCGTGACCGTCCGCCAGATCTGCGCGTGCGCGGTGGCGGCGTCCAGCGCCGTGAGCGCCAGCGCGGCCGCGACCACCCACCGAGATGTCAGTCGCATCGCCATCAGCGCTGCACGGAGCGCGGGGGTGGCGTTGGGCGACGCGCCGCGGCGACGCCCGAGACCGGCGTCGGCGTTTGCCAGCTGGTGTCCGGTATGGGTGCGAGTGGCTCGCGCGGCGGCGGCATCCGGCCGGGCGCGCGAGTGCCGCCGCGCGAGGCGAGCGTGGCCCCGAACCCGACGGTGACCGCAACCCACGTCACCATGGCGGCCACGAGCCTGAGCAGCGCGCCGAACCAACCCGCCCACGAGAGCAGTCCGCCGACCATCCACAACACGAAGTACAACGACAATCCGATCAGCAGGAACTGCACGACCGGCGGCGGCGTGTAGGGCGACACCGCACCGCGCCATCGCATGGCCGCTTCGCCGGTCACGTACGACATGGCGATGAATCCGAGCGCCAGCGCGCCCGCGCCGCCGAGCACGAATCCGACGATGGCAAACGGAATGAGCAGAATCCCGATGACCGTGATGCAGAGCGCGACGATGCCGACCACCAGCGCCGGCAGCAGCGCGATCTGCCCAACGACGCCGTAAAAAAACGAGTGCGAAAAGTCATCGCGGATGCGCTCGGCGATGGTCTCGAGGTTGCCGCGCGCGAACAGCGCCGTGAAGAGACCGATAACCGCGAGCACGAGATACCAGCCGACCGCGAGCGACACCGAGCGCTTGGTGACCTGCGCCGGGCTGCGCGGCAGCGAGCTGACTAACGGACCGACGGTGAGCGCGGACAACGACCGCATCTCGCCTTGCACCGTACCGCCGTCGAGCTGCACGTGGCCGCCGAGCGATACGGCGTCGCCGCGAACGGTGCCGCCCGTGTGCACAACGACATCGCCATCGATCGCGACCGCGTTACCCGTGACCGTGCCGCGCACGTCGAGCGGGCCGTGCCAGGATGCGATCGACCCGTTGACCGTGTTTCCCGCGGCGATCGTCTGCGGTCCTTGTTGGACCACGGATTTTTCGATGACCACGCCGTTCGCGTCGCGCGCCAGCGAATCGACGACGACGGCGATCGAATCACTCACGCCGACGACGGGTGTTGGACGCTGCCTGGCCTGCGGCGCGGCCGCGGATGCCGATGCGCTCACCACGAGCGCGGTCGCAAGGAGCGCGGCGCTCGTGAATACCGGGTGCGAGACCATGGGCGTCTAACGGCGGCGCGGTCCCGCCACCACGGCGCGCATGGCGCGGGCGGTGACGGCGGCAAACAGCAGCAACACGGTGAGCGCCACCCAGACTCCCACGGCGCCGCTCGTCCGGAACGCGTGGACCGCGGTGCTCCCGAACAGCGTCGCGACGACTCCGGTGAGTCCGCTGCCAACAGCGGCGCTCACGCGTCCCACGGCCATGTCAATGGCGAAGATTACGGCGTCGAGACGCGTCAACAGCCAGAGCGAGACCATGGTAAGCACCACGGCGGCGCTGCCGAAGCCCGTCCACGCAAAGGCGCGCGCCGTGCGCGTACGCGGCATCCATCCGCGCAGCGTGTCGAGCGCCGCGACGTGCCACGGGACGAACACCTGCACCTGTTGGAGCACGCGGTCCGCGAACACGGCGGACGGCGTGAAGTGCGCCAGATGCTCGAGCTGCCTGACCAGCGCGCGCGCTTGGTCGAGCTCGGTGCGACACTCCGCGCACGCCCGAACGTGCAGCTTGAGCGGCGCCGTGCCGAAGCCGACGTCGCCGTCCAACAACTGGTCGATTTCTTCAGGTAGCAGGTGTCTATCCACGGGACCTCCACCATGTCGTACGTTGCAGTGTGCCAGAGGGTTTCATGTCAGGATCGCAGGTGTAGCAGGGCGTCCCGGAGCTCGTGCCGGGCGCGGTGGATATAGGTTTTGACCGTTCCCAAGGGCAGGTCGAGGGTTGCAGCGATTTCTTCGTAGGATCGGCCCTCGACGTGCCGTAACAGAATGCACGAGCGATACTCGGGCCTTAGGTGCGCGATGGCGCGTTCGATGGCGGTGCCGAGCTCGCGTGATTCGATTTCCTCGAGCGGAGACTCGTCATGGGACCGCACGTCGACGGATGTGGCCTCGGCTTCGGCCGATGTGGCGGCGTGCGGCGACCCTTCGATGCTGATGGTGTCGAGCTGTCGTTTGCGGAGGTGATCGATCGTGAGGTTGTTCGCGATCTTGAACAACCAGCTCGAGAATTTGAACTCGGGACGATAGCGATCGATGTGATTCAGGACGCGAACGAAGGTGTCCTGGGCGAGGTCTTCGGCCGTTTCACGGTCGCGGACCATGCGGAAGATGAGCGAGAAGACCGGCCGTTCGTAGCGGTGGACCAGCTCCCGAAACGCCGCCTCGCGTCCTTCTTTCGCGAGGGTTGCGACATCGGCGTCTGGGAGGGTCGAGAGATCGTAGGAAGACGGCAACTCGATCTGGAGCGAGACGGTCAACCGGCCGATGCTGGCGCAAGTTAGCGTAGCGGGCGCCGGGCATCCAGCATCGCGGCTTGCTTTGCCATTCACGCCTACCCAAGTTTTCCTGAATGTCTGCGGTCGACACGGAACGGCGCGAAGCGCTCGAAGCAGCGGGGGCGGGGGCGGGTGCGGGACACGGTGAAGCGGGTGAGGCGGGGTCTCGTGCGGCGGACGAATCGAGCGCGGTGGTCAAACGCCGGTACGTGCGGCGGATGTTCTCGGAGATCGCGCCGACCTACGACCTCCTCAACCGGCTGCTCTCTTTCAACATCGACGGTCGCTGGCGCCGCCGAGCGATCGACGTGCTCGGGTGGGAGCGTCATCCGCGCGGCATGTTTCTCGACGCCTGCGCCGGGACGCTCGACATGAGCGTCGAGTTGTCGCGCCGCGCCGGATTCGCGGGCACCATCGTCGCGGCCGATTTCGCGGAGGCCATGCTGCGCGCCGGCCGCACCAAGGTGCGGGGCGGCGCGGTGCGCCCGGTGGTCGCCGACGCGCTCCAGCTTCCGTTAGGCGACGGCTCGGTGGACGGCGCGATGGTGGCGTTCGGCGTGCGGAACTTCGCCGACATCGACGCGGGCCTGCGCGAGCTGGCGCGCGTGCTCAAGCCGGGCGCGCGGCTCGTGGTGCTCGACTGCTCGTCGCCGCCGTCGCGGCTGGTGCGCGGCGTGTATCAGGTGTACTTCCGGCAGCTGCTCCCGCTCGTGGGTCGTGTGGTGAGCGGGCATCGGACGGCGTATCGGTACCTGCCCGAATCGGTGGCGCACTTCCCGCCGGCGCCGGCGCTCAAGGCGCGCCTCGAGCGAGCGGGATTGGCGCGCGTGACTTACGACACGCTCACGCTCGGCGTGACGGCGGTGCACTGGGGCGAGCGCCCCGGCGTGGACGGCGCGGCCGCATGAGCCTCGACTCGTTAGGCGAGTTCGTTTCGGCGCTCGACGCGGCCGGCGAGCTGGTGCGCGTTGCCGCGCCCGTGAGCGTGGACCTCGAGCTGTGCGCCATCGCGGACCGCGTGATGAAGAGCCCGGGCGGGGGTAAAGCGCTGCTCTTCGAGCACGTGCTGCTGCGCGACGGATCGCGGTCCGCGTACCCGGTGGCCATCAACCTGTTCGGCTCGATGCGCCGCATGGCACTGTCGTTAGGCGTGGACGACCTGGACGCGATCGGCGGGCGCATCACCGAGCTGCTCGAGCTCAAGGTGCCCGAAGGCCTCATCGGCAAGCTCTCGCTGCTGCCGCGGCTCCTCGAGGTGGGCAAATTTCCGCCGCGCGTGCGCGGAGGCGACGCGCCCTGCCAAGCCGTGGTGTGGCGCGGCGACGAGATCGACCTCAATCGCCTGCCGATCATCACGTGCTGGCCCGAAGACGGCGGGCCGTACATCACGCTGCCGATGGTCATCTCGAAGGATCCGGTGCGCGGCATCCGCAACGTGGGCATGTATCGGGTGCAGCAGTTGGGCTCGCGCACGCTCGCGATGCACTGGCAGCGGCACAAAGTCGGCGCCGCGCACTGGCGCACGATGGCCGAGCGCGGCGAGACGATGTCGGTGTGCATCGCGATCGGCGCCGACCCCGCGTCGGTGTACGCTGCCTCGGCGCCGCTCCCGCCAACGGTCGATGAATTCCTGTTTGCCGGATTCCTGCGGCGCGAGCCCGTGGCGCTCACCAAGGCGCTGACGTGCGATCTCGAAGTGCCGGCCGAGGCGGACATCGTGATCGAGGGGTACATCGATCCGCGCGAGCCGTTAGTCACCGAGGGTCCGTTCGGCGATCACACCGGTTTCTATTCGCTCGCCGATCTCTATCCATGCGTCCACGTGACCGCGGTGACGATGCGCGAGAATCCGGTGTATGCGACGACGATCGTTGGGCGTCCGCCGATGGAAGATTTTTACCTCGGCCACGCCACCGAACGAATATTCCTGCCGCTGCTCAAGCTGACGATCCCCGAGATCGTCGACTACCACATGCCGGCGGAGGGCATCTTCCACAATCTCGTGTTCGTGTCCATCGACAAGCAGTATCCGGGACACGCGTACAAGGTGATGAACGCGATGTGGGGCCAGGGGCTCATGGCGCTCGCCAAGCTGCTGGTGATCGTGGACAAGGACGTGAACGTGCGCGATCCGCAGGAAGCGTGGTGGGTGGCGCTCAACAATCTCGATCCCGAGCGCGACGCGCGGTTCACGATGGGTCCGATCGACGTGCTGGACCACTCGAGCCGCGCGTTCACGTACGGGTCGAAGATGGGATTGGACGCGACGCGGAAATGGCCGGAGGAGGGATTCGAGCGCCCGTGGCCCGGCCGCGTGGTGATGGACCCGGCGACCGACGCCCGCGTCCGCGCCCGTTGGGCGGAGCTCGGCATTCCGTTAGGCGAGCCCGATCTCCCGTTAGGCGGATGAGGGCGATGGCCAGGGGGACCGCGTGACGACGGCACCGGTGCGCGAGGGCCAGACCTTCGCCGGCGCGTCGCGGCTCACGCGGTACATCAATCTCGTCAAGCTGCCGCATACGCTGTTCGCGCTGCCGTTCGCGCTCGTGGGCGTGGTGCTGGCGAGCTACGCGCAGCCGGTGACGTGGCGGGTTGTGGGATGGGTAGCGGTGGCATTCACCGCGGCGCGATTCACGGCGATGGGATTCAACCGCATCGCCGACCGCCGCCTGGACGCGCAGAACCCGCGAACCGCGAATCGCGAGCTTCCGTCGGGCGCCATTGGTGTCGGCGAGGCGACGGCGGCAGTGACGGTGGCGGCGGCGGTGTTCGTGGCCGCGGCGTGGCGGCTCAACCCGCTGTGCTTCGCGCTGTCGCCGATTGCGTTAGGCTGGGTGCTGTTCTACAGCTATACCAAGCGCTTCACGCACTTCGCGCACCTCGTCTTGGGGCTCGGCACCGGCATCGCGCCCGTGGGCGGGTATCTCGCCGTCACCGGAACGTGGAGCACGCCGTGGTGGGCGCTGGTGCTGCTCGCCGTTGCGGTGATGGGATGGGTGGGCGGCTTCGACATCTTTTATGCGCTGCAGGACATCGGCTTCGACCAAGCGCACGGCCTGCACTCGCTGCCGGTGACGCTCGGCGAGCGCGGCGCGGTGCGAACCGCTCGCGCGCTGCACGCGCTGACCGTGGTCTGTCTCGCCGCCGGCGGCGTTGCGTTAGGCGGCGGCGCGATCTATCTCGCCGGGACGGTGGTGGTGGCGTCGCTGCTGATGTACGAGCATTCGCTGGTGCGGCCCGGCGACCTGTCGCGTTTGGGCGCGGCCTTCTTCACCATGAACGGCATCATCAGCGTCACGTTCTTCGCGTTCGTGCTGGTCGAGCGGGTGCTCCGCACGTGACGGACGCGCGCGAAGCGCCGATCGTCGTCGCCATCACCGGCGCGTCGGGCGCGCCGTATGCCGTCCGGCTGCTGGAGCAGCTCGCGGCGTCCGGACGACGGGTGTCGCTCATCGTGTCGGCGCACGGATGGCGGCTGTTAGGCATGGAGGCCGGCGTCGAAGACATCGCCGCGCTCCGCCGGCGCGTCGGCGCCGCCGCGTGGGACCGCGCCGTAACCGTGTTCGACGATGGCGACCGCGGAGCCGCACCCGCATCGGGCTCGGCCCGCACGAGCGGTATGGTGGTGTGCCCGTGCTCCATGGGCACGCTCGCCGCAATCGCGCAGGGCACATCGCGCTCCCTCATCGAGCGCGCCGCCGACGTGACGCTCAAGGAACGCCGCCCGCTGCTGCTGGTGCCGCGCGAAACGCCGCTCGGCATCATCCATTTGGAGAACATGCTGCGCGTGTCGCGCGCGGGCGCGATCGTGATGCCGGCGGCGCCCGGGTTCTATCACACACCGCGCGGCATCGACGACCTGGTCGACTTCCTCGTCGCCCGCATCCTCGACCACCTGGGCGTGGAGCACCGGCTGAGCGCGCGGTGGGGCGATGCGCGGCCGCCCCGCGGCGTCGATGCCTAACGTAAAGCCGGTCGTCATCGGACTCATCGCGGACACGCACGGACTGGTGCGCCCCGGCGTGCACACGGCGTTGGCCGGCGTCTCGCTCATCCTCCATGCCGGCGATGTCGGCGGCGATGACGTGTTGGACGAGCTCGCGCTCATCGCGCCGGTCGAAGCGGTCTTCGGGAACATGGATTCCGACGACGACCCTCGCCTCGCGCGCGAGGTGATACGCGACGTGAACGGCGTGCGCATCCACGTGAGCCACGGGCACGAGCTCGGGCAGCCGCGCCCCGACGCGCTCGCGGCGCGCTACGAGGGCCGGGTGCTCGTGTACGGCCACACGCATCGCGCGCTCATCACGCGCCTCGATGCGCGCCTGGTGGTGAATCCCGGCGCCGCCGGTCCCCGCCGCTTCAATCTGGAGCCGAGCGTGGCGCGGCTCACCATCGATCAGCGCGGCGTCCACGTCGCGATCGTTCCGCTCGACGCATAGTCCGTTAGGCACGAGCCGGATCGCCGTTCGGCGCCGGCCCCGCCACGCCGGTTGACGCGGCGTGCGCGCGGCGCGAGTATGTCGCCGTCGGTCTCGCGCGGCGCGTGCCGCACGACCCGGACTCTCACACTGAGGATGCCATGCGTCAGTTCCGCATTCGCCGCCCGCGTTGGTCGAGCCGGGCTGCTTGCATCGTGCTCGCAACGGTCGCCGGCGCCGGATCGCTTGCCGCGCAGCGCGGTGGCGCCCCGTTCACGCTGCGCCAGGTGACCGGCTATCCGTTCCCGTCGGCTCTCGTCGCCGCGCCGAGCGGCGCGCGCGTCGCGTGGGTACTCGATGAACGCGGCGTGCGCAACATCTACCAAGCCGCGGCTCCGGACTGGCAGGCGCATCGCGTCACGGATTACACCGCCGACGATGGGCAGGAGCTCACCAATCTCTCGTTCACGCCCGATGGCAACACGATCGTGTACGTGCGCGGCGGCGACCACGACGCGAATTGGTCGGCGCAGGGGAATCTCGCACCCGATCCATCATCGAGTCCGGTCCAACCGATGGTCGAGATCTGGAGCGTGCCGGCGTCCGGCGGCCAGCCGAAGAAACTCGCCGAGGGCGATCTGCCGGACGTCTCTCCGCGCGGCGATCGCATCGCGTACATCCGCGATCATCAAATCTGGGTGGTACCCGTCGATGGATCGCAGGCAGGGAAGCGGCTGCTCTTCGCGACGGGCGAAAGCGAATCGCCGCAGTGGTCGCCCGATGGCAACACGCTGGCGTTCGTATCGTCGCGCGGCGACCACTCGTTCATCGCGCTCTACACCAACGATTCGACGCCGCTGCGCTACGTGTCGCCGTCGACGTCGTACGATGAAGATCCGCAATGGTCGCTCGACGGGACGCAGATCGCGTTCGTGCGGCGGCCGGGCAACGGCGGCGCACCGGAGACGCTGCTCCAGCTGCATCCGCGACCGTTCGCGATCTGGGCGGCGAACGTATCGACGCTCGCCGCACATCAAGTGTGGCTGAGCCCGAACACGCTCCGCGGCTCCGAGCCGACCACCGACGGCGAAGCGAACCTGCATTGGGCGGCCGGCAACCGGATCGTGTTCCTCGCCGACCTCGATGGCTGGCCGCATCTGTACTCGGTGGCGGAAAGCGGCGGCGAACCGCTCTTACTAACGCCCGCGCGCGGCATGGCCGAGTACATCACGATGTCGCGCGACGGGAAGACGCTGGTGTTCGCGGCGAACATGGGCACCGGCACCGATGATCTCGAGCGACGCCACATCTTCACGGTGCCGGTGGATCGCGCGTCGCCGGTGGATCTCACGCCGGGGACGGGTATCGAGTGGACGCCGGTGATCACGGCCGATGGTGCGTCGGTGGTGTATCTCTCGGCCGACGCCAAGCGCCCACCTCTTCCCGCGGTGATTCCGTTAGGCGGCGGCGCATCGCGGTTGATCGCGGCCGATCGCATCCCGTCGGATTTCCCGACGGCGCAGTTGATCGTCCCGCGCGCGGTGACGTATCGCGCGTCCGACGGGACCGAGGTGCACGCCGACCTGTTCGCCAAACCCGGCCTCGCGCACGCGCCGGCGGTGGTGTTCGTCCACGGCGGGCCGCCGCGTCAGATGATGCTCGGCTGGCACTACATGGACTACTACTC
>DATNAM010000030.1:0-6984 GCA_035572595.1 Gemmatimonadaceae bacterium | reverse complement strand
AGGCGCGTGCGGATCAATCCGATCGCCAGGTGCGTGACGTCGATCCCGATCCACTTGCGTCCCGATTTTTCCGCGGCGGCGATTGCGGTGCCGCATCCGCAGAACGGATCGAGGACGACGTCTCCGGGATTCGAGCTTGATGCGATGATCCGCTCCAACAGAGCCTCGGGCTTTTGCGTCGGGTACCCAAGTCGTTCGGCGGCTTGCGCACCAATGGGTGGAATGTCGGTCCAGACATCTTGCAACGGTATGCCAGGCATCTCGTCCAAGTACCGCTTGTATGCCGGAACCGCACCTGGCCGCGACTGCACCTCGCGTCCCTCGTCGATCAACTGCTGCATCTTTTCACGCGAATACCGCCAGTAGCGCGTGACACCCATGACTTCGTACTGCGGATTTCCTTTCTTGGCGCCGCCTGGTCCCGTTAGGTCGCCAAGTCGGTAGCGGCGCCCAGTGCCCGGATCGACGTGCCGGTAATACTCATCCACGTAAGTCTCATCGTAGGGCGTGTAGACCGGGTTCCAAGTCCATGCGTCACTTTTCGTGTAGAACAGAATGACGTCGTGGATGTGTCCATGCACTTTGCCACCTTGTTTCGTATCGCTGTGCGCGCTGCTCCGCTTCCACACAATCTCTGACCTGAATTGCGGCGCACCGAAGACGGCATCCAGCAGGAGCTTCAAGTAGTGCGACGCCGTTGGGTCGCAGTGCAAATAGAGGCTACCGTTCCTGTGCAGCACACGATGTAGTTCGACGAGGCGCGGGGTCATCATCGTGAGATAGGCGAGCATGTCGTTCGTGCCGAGGAACAATCGGAACGCCTGGAGCATCTCGGAAGCCTGACCGCCCTGCTCAACGACATCGTGGTACACGGCGGCCGCCATTTCATCCCAATGCCAGGTGTCCTCGAACGCCTGGATCTGCGCCGCCGCAGCACCGCCCTCCTTTTCATGAAAGAGGACGTTGTAGTCTTGATTCGAGTTGAACGGCGGATCGAGATAGACGAGGTTGACGGTCTCGTTTTTCACGTGACGTCGGAGCACATCCAGGTTATCGCCGTAGAACAGGCAGTTGTCGGCCAAGGCGCCTGTGAGCGTGTAAGTGAGGCGGGGCATCATGCCCCAATGTCGTGCGACGCGAGGGACTAACGGAACAGAATCAACGCGACGATGCGCGTTCCATTTCAGGTCGGCCGTTTCGCGTGTGATTGAGAGCCCGTCGGGCCATCGACGACACTACAACTTAGCGCTGGCAGGGATGCCCGAACAGTACGCCGTTGTCGAAGGTGAGCCGCATGCGGATGCGGGTGCCACGAGATAGCGTATCGTCGGCCGGGATGACCGACAAATAGTCTTCCGTAAGGCCGCTCCGATGCGCGCGGTCGCCAATGACGATCACGTCGGCGTTTCCGCCGGCGCGCCGCACCCGATATGCGGCGGCCAGTCGCTCGCCCTCGGCGCGAAGCTCATTCGCCCGCCGCGTGACTTCGCCGCTCGCAACCGCATCATTTATCCGTTGGGCAGCGGTGCCGGGCCGGGGCGAATACGGGAAAACGTGGAGACTCGTGTACGGGAGCGATGACACGAGCGACATGGTCGCGCGGTGATCCTCATCGGTCTCGCCGGGGAAACCGGCGATGACATCGGCGCCGAGTCCGAATACCGGAGCATCGCGGACGATGCGCTCGATGGCGCGCGCGTACGTCGACGCGGTGTACCAGTGACGGCCCATGCGGCGCAGCACGCGATCCGATCCCGATTGCAGCGGCGCGTGCAGGTACGGCACGAGTCCGCCGTCGTTCGCCTGCAGTCGTTCGCGCAACCGGTCATCGACTTCCGAGGCTTCCACCGACGACACGCGGAACCGCGCGCTCGGCACCGCGCGCACGAGTGCGTCGACGAGCGCGCCCAACGATGTTCCGATGTCGCGGCCATAGGTACCGATGTGGACGCCCGTGAGCACGATCTCGGCGTGGTGCTCGGCCAACTGCCCGGCTTCGGCGACCAGGTCGCCTAACGCGCGGGACCGGTTGGCGCCGCGCGCGAGCGTGGTGGCGCAGAAGGTACAGTGCTCATCGCACCCGTCCTGGATGCGGAGCAGCGCGCGCGTACCGGTTTGCCGCGACGGGCGGGCGGCCGCGCCCGCCAGGCCTAACGCAACCGGCACTTGGGCGCCACCGGCGCCCGCGATCACGTGCCGTACACCCGGCAGCGCGCCGATGCCCTCGGCATCGCGCGCCGTGGCGCAGCCCATCACCACGGTGGCAATGCCGGGGCGCAGCCGCGCGGCGCGGCGTACGGCGCGGCGCAGGTCGGCCTCCGCCGCCGCCGTCACCGCGCAACTGTTGAACACGGCGGCGTCGGCCTCGTCGGGACGATCCACGACCACGGCGCCGCCCTGCTCGAGCAGCCCGCGCACCACTTCGCTGTCGTACTGATTGGCGCGGCAGCCGAAGGTCTGGAGATACACCTTCACAGCGGCCTAACGGACGGCGGAACGGCGTCGCTCCCGCCCGGCGGCGACGTGACGCTCGACGCCGGCACCGAGGTGCGCGGCGGTTGGCACGGGAGCACGATGTGGAACTGGCTCCCCCGCCCTTCGGCGCTCTGCACCCAGATCCGTCCGCCGTGGGCCTCGACGGCCATCTTGCAGAACGTCAGGCCTAACCCAGAGCTGCGGACGCGCGGCGTCTCCGGGTGCGTCACGCGTTGGAACCGGAGAAAAATGATTTCGTGGTATTCGGGCGGGATGCCGGGCCCATCGTCGGCCACGGTGAACAGCACGCCGCCCGACGTGTCGCGCCGGCCGGTGAGCGCGATCGACACGCCGCGCGCGCTGTGCGTGAGCGCGTTCTGGATCAGGTTGCCGAACACGCGGCGCAACAGCCCCAAGTCGCCATGAAACACCGGCGCCTCGTCGCTCGCATCCACGGACACGCGCGCGCCGTCCTGCCGGAAACGCATCGCCCACTCGTCGGACACGGACACGAGAAACGCGCGCGGCGCTAAGGGTTGGAGCTCGAGCGACACCGAGGCTTCCTCGAGGCGCGCCACCTCCAGCAGGTCCTCGATGAGCGTCAGCAGATCCTCGGCCTTGCCCTCGGCGTCGCCTAACGCACGGCGCATCTCGGGCGTGTAGGCGCCGAAGTCGCCGTCGAGCGCCATCTCGAGCGAGGCCAGCACCGACGTCAGCGGCGTCTTGAGATCGTGCACGATCATCTTCATGAGATCGTCGCGCAGCTTCTGCAGCTCGCGGAGCTTGCGATAGCTCTGCTCCAGCGCGTCGGTCGCAAACTTGAGACGCAACAGCGAGCGGACGCGGGCGCCCAGCACCTGCCGGTTGTGCGGCTTGGTGAGAAAGTCGTCGCCGCCGGCCTCGATCGCCTTGACGCGATCGGTGGTGTCGTTGAGCGCGGTGACGAAAATGACCGGGATGCGCGCCGTGCGCGGATCGCGCTTGAGGCGGCGGCACACCTCGAAGCCGGCGGCGCGGTCATCACAGCCTAACGCACCAGCCGGCATCGACACGTCGAGGATGCAGAGGTCGGGACGCTCGTCGAAGCACGCCGCGAGCGCGCTCGGACCATCGATGGCGCCGTGGACCCGATAACCGAGCGCCGTGAGTTGGTCCGTGAGCAACTCGACGTTCGCGGGCACATCGTCCGCGACGACGATGAGCGGTGTCTGAGTAGCAGCCTCGCCCACGTCGTCGCGCGGTCAGGGTCGGACGGTGATGCCGAACTCCGCGGTCCACGCATGCTCCGTCACATTCGGCAATCCGGTGCGCGTGGCGCGGACGAGCGTGAGGTCGATACGCGACCGTCCCTGCGAGAGCAGGAACCCGACGCCGCCCGAGTACGACTTCTCCGTCACCTTGCTCGAGTCGACGAGGAACGGCAGACCGCGATGGCGGTAACCGACGCGAAGCGCGAGCGGACCGGCGAACACCACGGGTCCGCGTACCTCGGCGCCGCCGCCGTAGTCCCACGTGTTGGTGATCTGCAGTCCCGGCTGGCCCAACCCGTTCATGCTCGACCACCCTTCCCAATCGGTTCGGAACGCGAGCACCAACCCGGGCAGCCCGGTGTACGTGACGCCCGCGCCGGCGCGCTTGGGCGCGGTGGCCCGCGTTAGGACGGTGTCGTTGCGGAACGCCGTGAGGCGTCCGCCGGCACGCCCCGAAATACCGATCGCGAGCTGCGATCCAGCCTGCACCATGATGCCGCCGCTCGCGCCCACGCCCGAGTACGAGAGGCGCGACGTCTGCGTGAACGTCTTGACGGTCGTGTCCTGCGACGACCGGAGGATGGTGAGATTGTTGTCACCCGAAAACACATCGGCAGCCACGCCGAGCCACAGAAAATTGAACACGGCCACCGATGCGCCGGCCTTCACGTCGTTGATGGCACCCGACACCTTGAAGTTCTCGGTGAACGGGACGCTGTCGCCGGCGAAATGATCGAATCCGCTGCGCGTGGTCTCCCACGTGCGATCGAGCAGCGTCGACGCCGATACGCCCAGCGTGAGCCGGTTGCCTAGCATGATCGCGCCGCTCACGAGGGGAAAGCGGCTCGTGGTGGTGTGGTCCGTCTGGCCGTTGGCATCGACGGAGCGAAATTCCGGCGCGTACTCGAAATAGAGGCCGGGCCGGACCCATCCGCCAATCGACGCGGGGTTGAGCGCCGACTGCGCGTCGGTCTCGGCCGGCCCGCCGCCTAACGCAGCGGCGCCGGCGCTGATCTGTCCGGGCGGGTAGCCGAAGCCCTGCGTGCTCAAGGTGCCCTGCGCGAACGCGGGCACCGCGGCCGCGAGCAGAGCGATGGCGGCGCCCAAGAGCACAGCCGGAGTGAATCGCGTTGGCATCACGGTAATCCGAACCCGCTCCGTGGAATGAAACTGATCTCGATGCGCGGCTTGAGGCTGTCCGCCGGCGCGGTGTTCGAGTAGAAGAGATATCGACGGGGCTCGGTGTTCTCCCCCGTCGACTCCAGAACGATAGCGCGCTGCGTCAAGAGCGGCCCCAGGCGCCGCCACAATGCGAACACGCCGACCAGCGGGATGGTGTCGGTCCGCTGCACTTCCGGGTGGAAGTTCCGCGTCGGCACGCCCGTCACGCCTAACGACGTCGGCAGCTCGACCAGCTGCGACGCCGCCGCGATGTTGGTGACGCTCGGCGACGCCTGCACCACCGTCGGTTGCAGCATGATCGTGTCAAGGGTATCCGTCGCACCAAAATCGAGGTTCGCGATCTGGTGCAGAATCAGATTGGCGCGGACGATGGTCGCCGAGGAGTCGATGAGCGCCGACGGCACGCTGAACCGCATGTAGATGCGTGTGCCGGGGATGCCCCCGGCGGCCAGGATGCCCGCCGCGGGCGGCGGCGTGCCCTGGAGCACGAGGTCGTAGTCGGCCAGCGTGCTGAAGTTAGGCGAACCGGGCGTCCGCGTGTTCACGTTGCGCGTGACGAACGACTTGGTCGTGTCGGTGCCGACGAAGCCGAAGTACCCCAGCGACGCCGACAACCCCGCGTCGCTGCTGCCCAGGTTCACCTGCACCGGCTTGGCGCTCTGGATGCGAATGCCTAACCGTATCCGCTTCCCGGCACGGACGTGCTGGGCCACGAATCCCGAGTCGAGACGTATCGTGATCTGTCCCTTCACCGAATCGGGCGGCACCGTGCGCGAGGCGATCGGCGCGGTGTTGAATTGCGCGTGCACCGCCGCGGTGTCGAGGTCCGGCGCCGCGGCATCCACGTCGTACACGAGGAACGTCACCGTGTCGGGCACGAACACCGTGTCGAGCGTCGAGTCCGCCGGCGCGATGATCGTGACCCGCAGGCTCGCCGAGTCGACGCGCGTGAACGGCCGCGGCGCGGCCAGCGTGTCGGTGTCGGGGAAAATGCGCGGCAGCGAATCGAACCGCAGCACCGCCGCCGTCTGCACCGGGCTTCCGCCCTGCGTGTAGTTGGCCACGAGCAACGCTTGCTCGGTGCCGAGCGGCGGGAAGCCGATCACCGTGACCAGCGTGTCGAACGCCTTGGTCCCGGACAAGATCGTGTCCTTCACCGACAACGTGTCGGGACACAACGTCGGACACGCCGCGCCGCCCGTCAGATTCTCCTGACACGCGCTCGCCACGACGATGGCCGCCAGTGCGCTCACGAACAGCAGCGCGCGACCCGGGCTACGAGAAACGGGCACTCCGACCTTCCACGGAGAGATGGTTCTGATGCGCGCGCCGCTCCGCCTTACGGAGCACGACGCGCCGGCTTTTCACTTCGGTCGAGCGAATGCGACGTGAACGGATACGGCAGCAACGACGAGACGGGCCACCGCCGCTCGCCGCCCTCGCGCGTGCAACTCATCACCTCGAGCTGCGGCGCGAGCTCGCCTAACACCTGACGGCAAATCCCGCACGGCGACGCGGGCTCGTCGGCATCGCTCGCGATGACCATCGCCACGAAGTCCCGCGCACCCGCCGCTACCGCGCCTGCTACCGCCGCGCGCTCGGCGCACAGCGACGCGGGATACGACGCGTTCTCCACGTTGCACCCGATGTACACCTGCCCATCGCGCGTTCGTAGTGCGGCGCCCACCCGGAACTTCGAGTACGGCGCGTACGCACGCTCGAGCACGGCAAACGCCGCGGCGCGCAACTCGCGCCACTCGTTTTCCGACGTGCCGGCGGACATACCGAGGGTAGTGGCAACCGTGGCGGGCGGCGTCACGCGGCGAGCAGCTCCGCGAGGAACGACACGCCGCGATCGCGGAAGTCGGCCCCCAACCACTCGGCGACAGTCGCGCCCAGATCGGCGAACGTGGACCGCTCGCCGAGCGAGCGCGGATGCACACGCCGCCCGGCGACGAGCAGCGGCACGCACTCGCGGGCGTGGTCGGTGGAAGATGTGGTCGGGTCGTTCCCGTGATCTGCCGTCAGGAAAAGCAAGTCGTCCTCGCGAAGTGCGCCTTCGATGCCGGGGAGCGCG
>DATNAM010000029.1:0-3535 GCA_035572595.1 Gemmatimonadaceae bacterium | reverse complement strand
GCGATCATGCGGTCTTGGCCGCGCCCGACAGGTCGCCCAACTTGAGCGGCCGGGCCGACGGCACGTCGCGCACGATGATCGCCACGCCGCGCGCTTCCATGGCACGGAGGGCCTGTTCTTCGTCCGCGCTCAGAAACAGGTAGCGGAGCCGCTCCGTGCGCCCGGTGCGATAGTGGATGCCGCCCACGTTCACCTCGCGAATCGCCGGCGCGCGTTCCGTTAGGCGGCGCATCGTGTCCACGTCGCCGGTGACGAGAATCCCGTGGCGCGCATCGGCCCGCCACTCCTCCAGGTGCGCCACGGCGTCGTCCACCGACGCAAAGTACAATCCGACTTCGGGCGGCACGCCCATCCGATACAGCTCGCGCTCCCACTCGCTGTCCGCCACTTCGTCGTCGACGAGCACCACGAAACCCAGGTCCATCGGCTGGCCCCAGCCGACGATCACCTGGCCGTGGATCAGGCGATCGTCGATCCGATAGAGATCAATTGGCACTGGGGCGGCCGGTGAGGATGCGCAACGCGCTGCCGCCGCGGGCCACCGCCTCGGCGACGGCATCGGCATCGGACGACGTGCCGCGCGTCGCGTACTGAAGCAGCGCCGGCAAGTTGACCCCGGTCACGACGATGAGACCCGGCCGGTCCTTGAGCAGCCGGCACGCCGCGAAATTGCAACTGCCCGCGGGCAGATCGGTGAAGATCACCTTCGCGCCTAACGCATCGACGCGCTCGCGCAACAGCGCGTCGATCTCGGCCGCGCCCAGGTTCTGATTGGAGAGCGGCGAAAAGCGATCGCCGCGCCCGGTGATGAGCTCGACGGCCGCCACCATCGCGTGGGCAACGTCGCCGTGCGCGAGAACGATCGCTTGGGGACCCGCCGGCGTCGGCGAGCTCGGGTTGTCACTCATCGTCTTCCGCCAGGTATTGCCGCACGTCCGACGCGGCGCGCATGCGGCCTATGAGCCGTTCGTTGAACGCTTCGGCAGGATTGATCCCGCTGTAGCGCAGGAGATGATTCATCGCCACCACTTCGGCGACGACCGTGATGTTCTTGCCCGGATTGAGCGGAATCACGACGCGCGGAACCGGCACGTCGAGAATCATTGTGGTCGCACCATCGAGACCCGTGCGATCGACGTTGTCCGCCTGATCCCAATGCTCGAGCTGCACCACCACCTCGATGCGCTTCTGCTGCCGCACGCTCCGGATGCCAAAAATCGATGGGATGTCGATGACGCCGACGCCCCTGATCTCCATGTGGTGGCGCTGCAGCTCGTGGCCGCGCCCGATGAGCACGTCGTTGCCGCGGCGCGTGGCGATCACGATGTCGTCGGCCACCAGACGATGGCCGCGCTCCACGAGATCGAGCACGCATTCCGACTTCCCGATTCCGCTCCGCCCAACGAACAACAGCCCCACCCCATACACGTCGGCTAACGACGCATGCAGCGTGGTACTGGGCGCGAACTCTTCGTCTAACGCCGGTTTGACGCGGCGGTAGAACTCCGTGGTCTTGAGGCTCGACTTGAGAATGGCCACGCCGTGCGCCGCCGCGATCTCCTGCATGTCGTTGGGCACGTCCAGGCGTTTGGTGACCACCGCGCACGGGACGTCGAACGTGAAGAAGCGCTCGAGCACCTGGCGGCGGCGATCCTCCGGCAGCGACAGCAGGTACGTGATCTCGGTTTCGCCGAACACCTGCATGCGCTTGGCCGGAAACCGTTCCACGAAACCCGACAGCACCAGGCCCGGACTCGAGACCTCGTTCACCGAGATCACGCGGTCGAGACCGGCGCCGTCGCCCACCAGCTCGAGCTGCAGCGTCTCGCGCAGCAGCTCGAGCAGACGCGCGACGGTGAGGGGCTTGGTCACGCGCGAACCTCGGGCGGACGGCGCGCGCTCGCCGGCCGCTTGAGCCGAGCGATCTGCGCTTCCACGCGGCGCCCCGCCTCGGCTAACGCTGGACCCGCGTTCCGATGGCGCGCCGCGCCGACGAGCGAGCGCTTCCGCGGCGCGTGCAACACGATCTCGACGCGGCGCTCCTCGCCGTCCTGCTCGAACCGCACCACGGCGTCTACCGGACGGTTGAGCATTGACGCCAACCGGCGCAGGAGCCGCTCGGCGCGCGTGCGCAGGAAACTCGGCACTTCGACTTGATGGGCTTGCACGGTGATGTCCACAGGGCTACCCCTCCTTCGCTGCTCCAACGATGTCCTGGAGATGTTGTTCCGTTAGGCGAGCGGCGTCCGGCCACGTGAATCGCTCGGCGAACCGGCGCCCGGCGGCGCCGAGTTTTTCGACGAGCGCCGGGTCGGACGCCAGACGCGTGAACGCCGCCGCGAGCGCGGGAATGTTTCCGTGCGGCACGAGAAAGCCCGTCTCACCGTTCCGCACCGACTCGCGCAATCCCGGCGAATCGGACGCCACCACCGGCGTCGCGCACGCGGCTGCCTCGAAGTTCGTGATCCCCCACCCCTCCTTTGGCGATGTCAGCGCGAGCGCCCACGCCTCGCGCACCAGGGACAACTTCGTGGCGTCGTCGATGAACCCAAGAAACTTTACCCTGCCGCCAAGGTCAAGCGACTGCGAGAGCCGTTCCAACTCGGGCCGGTAGTCGCCGGTGCCGGCAATCGCCAGCGTCGCCGTGGGATGCTGCAACGCCGCGAACGCGCGGATCACCAGATCCACGCGCTTGTACCGCTTGAGCCGGCCCAGGTAGACGAACAACGGCTCCTTGGCGCGCGTGCCGGGCGCCGGCGTGTACGTTGCCGCATCGATGCCCGGATAAATGACGCGGATATTACCGCGCGGAATGCCGCGCGCCGCGAGATCGTCGGCCGTGCTCTCGCTGATCGCCTCGAACGGCGCGTTCCGATAGTAGTGGACGAGCGGCCGCTCGAGCGCCCACACCATGGCCGCCATCGCGTACGACACCTCCTGAAACGCCGTGGTGCCGAAGAGATGCGGCACCAACGCCATCACCGGCCGCGTGGTCCAGCGCGTGGTGTAGAGCGGAATCTTGTTGATGTCCTCCACCAGCACATCGTGCCCGGCCTTGGCCAGATGCTTCGTATAGTACCGGCGCGCCATGAACTGAAACGTGTACCGCGTGCCGACGCGATGCACTTGGATGCCATCGAGCGTGGTACGCGGCGCGCATCCCGTCCAGCCGCTGCACAGGAGCGCCACCTCGTGCCCGCGCGCGGCGAGCCGGCCGAAGATCTCGTGCAGGTGCGTCTCGGCCCCGCCGGCCTGCGGGTTCTCGCGATCCTGCCAGTTGACGAGGAGCAGGCGCAGGGGTGCCGGCGCGGGCGCGCTCGTCACAGTTTGCCTAACCGGCGGGCCAGCGCGTCGAGCACGCCGTTCACGAACCGCGCGCTGCCCTCCCCGGCGAATCGCTCGGCGAGCCTAACGGACTCCTGCACCACCACCCGCGGCGGCGCGTCGCCTAACCGGAGCTCCGCGGCGCCCAGCCGGAGGATCGACCGCTCCACCGCGCCCAGCCGCTCCAGCCGCCAGGTGGTGGTCACGAGAT
>DATNAM010000028.1:0-5175 GCA_035572595.1 Gemmatimonadaceae bacterium | reverse complement strand
GGACGTGTGGGTCGCCTTCGGCGAGGCAGCCGGCGTGGATGGCGCGATGCGCGTCGCGTCGCGCTTGCGCACGCTTGGCGTGAGCGCCGAGTATGCGTTAGGCGGGCAGCAGCTCTCGCGGCAGCTCAAAGCGGCCGGCGCCGCCGGTGCGCGCGACGCCCTCATCCTCGGTGCGCCCAACGCCGCGCCGGGCGAGGCGACCGTCCGCCGGTTAGACGACGGCGACGAACGTCGCGTCCGCCTCGATGAGTGGATCGACGCACTCGGGTCGCGCGCCGCGCTCCGATCATCTACACCCTCCTAAATGTCAGACGAGAAAAAGCTCACGACCCGCGCCGACGACTTCAGCGCCTGGTACAACGACGTCGTTCTGCGAGCCGAGCTCGCCGACTACTCGCCGGTGCGCGGATGCATGGTGATCCGTCCCGACGGCTACGGCATCTGGGAGCGCATGCAGCGCGCGTTGGACGACATGTTCAAGGCGACGGGCCATCGCAACGCGTACTTCCCGCTCTTCATCCCCCAGAGCTACCTGCAGCGTGAAGCCGAACACGTCGAGGGCTTCGCGCCCGAGACGGCCGTGGTGACGCATGGCGGCGGCAAGTTGCTCGAGGAACCGTTGGTCGTTCGCCCAACGTCCGAGACCATCATCTACGCGATGTTCGCGAAGTGGGTGCAGAGCTATCGCGATCTGCCGCTGCTCATCAATCAGTGGGCGAACGTCGTCCGCTGGGAGATGCGCACGCGGCTCTTCCTCCGCACGCTCGAGTTCCTGTGGCAGGAGGGGCACACCGCGCACGCCACCCACGATGAGGCAGAAGCCGAGGCGCGACAGATGCTCGGCGTCTACCGGCAGTTCATGGAAATGTGGATGGCGATGCCCGTTGTCACCGGTCGCAAGACCGACGCCGAACGATTCGCCGGCGCGCTGCGCACGTACTCGTGCGAGGCCATGATGCAGGACAACAAAGCGCTGCAAGCGGGCACGTCGCACAACCTCGGCCAGAACTTCGCCAAGGTGTTCGACCTCAAGTTCCAGACGGAGAGCGGCGGTACCGAATTCGCGTGGAACACGAGCTGGGGTGCGTCGACGCGTCTCATCGGCGGACTCGTGATGACGCACGGCGACGACAATGGTCTGCGCGTGCCGCCGCGTCTCGCGCCGACGGAAGCGGTGATCGTGCCCATCTGGCGATCGGATGAGGAGAAGTCGCGCGTGCTCGGCGCCGCGCACGCCGTACGCACCGAGCTCGCGGGACGCGTGCGCGTGCACATCGACGCGCGCGACACGATGAAGCCCGGCGCCAAGTACTACGAGTGGGAATTGCGAGGCGTCCCCGTGCGCATCGAGCTCGGTCCACGCGATCTGGACAAGTCGCAGGCGGTGCTCGTGCGCCGCGATACGCGCGGCAAGCAGCCCGTTGCGTTAGACCATCTGGCCGGCGAGCTCACCACGTTGTTGGTGACGATCCAGGACGACATGCTCGGGGCCGCGCGCAAGCGGCGCGACGAGCACAGCATGCGCGGCGCCATCACGTACGACACGTTCCGCCAGGTCATGGAAGGCGAGGGCGCGTTCGTGTATGCCGGGTGGTGCGGCGACGGCGCGTGCGAAGCCGCGATCAAGGAAGAAACGAAGGCGACGATCCGCGTGCTGCCCGACGAGGAGTTTCGCTCGCCCGAAGCGCCGCGGGTGTGTCTCAAGTGCGGCCGGCCGTCCACCAGCGAAGCGCTGTGGGCGAGAGCGTATTGACCGCCGGCTTCGCGCCCGCCGATGGCGCGCTGGCCTGCGAGGGCGTGCCGCTCGAGACGATCGCGCGCGAGGTGGGCACGCCGGTGTTCGTCTACAGCGCTGGCGCGATTCGCAACGCGTACGCGCGCTTGGATCGCGCGCTGGCGCCGGTGCCGCACCGGCTGCACTACAGCGTCAAGGCCAATGCCAACGTCGCCGTGCTGGCGCTGCTCCGTTCGTTAGGCGCGGGCGTCGACATCGTGTCGGGCGGCGAGCTGTACCGCGCCAAGCTGGCCGGCCTAACGGGGCCCGACATTGTGTTCAGCGGCGTCGGTAAAACGGAGCGCGAGCTGCGCGAAGCGCTGGCGGCGGGGATCCTGTTGTTCAACGTCGAGTCGGAAGGCGAGCTACGCCTGCTCGATCGCGTGGCCGGCGACATGCGCGTCACCGCTCCCGTCGCGCTGCGCGTGAATCCCGAAGTGTCCGTGCACACGCCGCACCGCTACACGCACACGGGCGAGCGCGGCGACAAGTTCGGGGTCCCGTATCCCGATGCGTTGGGCGTCGCCAGGCTCGCGTTCACGCTGCCGCACACCCGGCTCTTGGGACTCGACATGCACATCGGGTCGCAAGTGTCGAGCGTCGAGCCGTATCGCGAAGGGCTGCTGCGGCTGCTCGAGCTGGTGGATGATCTTCGCGCCGCCGGCGCGCCGGATCTTCGGTATCTCGACATCGGCGGCGGCTTGGGCGTCACGTACGACACCGAGGACCCGATCGATCTCGATGCATACGCGGCCACGGTGCTGCCGCACGCGGCCGCGTCCGGGCTCAAGTTGATCGTCGAGCCGGGCCGGTATCTCGTGGGGAACGCCGGCGTGCTGCTCACGCGCGTGCTCTATCGCAAGGAGGGGGGCGGGCGCCAGTTCGTCATCACCGATGCCGGCATGAACGATTTGCTGCGTCCGTCGCACTACAACGCGTACCACCGCATCGACGCCGTTAGGCCGCGCGGCGCCCGCACGCAGGCCGACATCGTGGGCCCGGTGTGCGAGAGCGGCGACTTCTTCGCGCTGGCTCGCGAGATCGACGACGTACACCCCGGCGATCTCCTGGCCATTGGATCGGCGGGCGCCTACGGGTTCGCGATGTCGTCCAACTACAATGCGCGGCCGCGGGCGGCCGAGGTGTTGGTGGACGGCGATCGATTTGCGGAGATCACGGCGCGCGAGCAGTATGAGGACCTGGTTCGGCACGAGACCGCCCATCCTTCGTGGAGGAAAGCCTGATGCTCGTCGGCGTGCTGGCGGACACCCATGATCGCCTGCCGGCGATCGCCGAGT
Organism: Gemmatimonadaceae bacterium; assembly: GCA_035572595.1. Taxonomy (GTDB): domain Bacteria; phylum Gemmatimonadota; class Gemmatimonadetes; order Gemmatimonadales; family Gemmatimonadaceae; genus JADGGM01. The sequence goes on along the minus strand of DATNAM010000028.1, from coordinate 2,103 downwards.
TCACGAAGCGGTTCCGCGAGGCGGGCGTCGGGCTCGTCCTGCACGCCGGCGATTTCTGCGCGTCGTGGTCGCTGCGTCCGATCATCGAGGCCAACCTCGCGTTAGCCGGCGTCTACGGCCGCAACGATGGCGATCGCGAGGGTCTGCGCGCCGAAGCGGCGAAAGGCATGGGCACCGAGATCTACGAGGGGCCGCACAGTGTCGAGGTGAACGGCGCGCGCATTCTCCTCGTGCACGACATCGGCGACGTGGGCGACCGATCGGTGAGCGGCCACGCCGTGGTGATCCACGGCTACACGCACAAGTGCCGCCGCGAAGTGTCGGGCGACACGCTGCTCCTCAATCCCGGCGAGGCGTGCGGATGGCTCTATGGCACGCCGGGTGCCGCGCTGCTCGACCTCGACACGAAGGACGTGACATTCATCACGCTCGAGGGCGACCAGTGGCGATACTGACCCGTTCCGTTAGGCCATGACGCAGCCCTCTCGGATTCTGATCCTCGATTACGGCTCGCAGTTCACGCAGCTCATCGCGCGGCGCATCCGCGAAGCCCGCGTCTATTGCGAGATCCACCCGCCCACGCGCTCGCTCGACTGGGTCCGCGAGTGGAATCCCACCGGCATCATCCTGAGCGGCGGACCGGCGTCGGTCTACGGCGACGACGTGCCCACCGCCGATCGGGCGCTGCTCGACATCGCGCCCGTGTTGGGCATCTGCTACGGCATGATGCTCATCGCGCAGCTCGAGGGCGGCGGCGTGACGCGCGCCGGCCGCCGGGAGTACGGCCGGGCCGAGCTCGAGATCGTGAAATCGCAGGGCATCTTCGCGGGATTTACGCCGGGCGAGACGATCACCGTATGGGCGAGCCACGGCGACTATGTGGAGACGCCGCCGCCTAACTTCGAGATCATTGCACGCTCCGCCAACGCGCCCGTCGCCGGCATCCGGCACACGACGCGTCCGATCTCAGGCGTGTTGTTTCACCCCGAGGTGCAGCACACGCCGCGCGGTGGCGAGATCATCTCGAACTTTCTCTTCGACGTGTGTAAGGCCGAACCCGGATGGACCACGGGTGCCTTCATCGAAGAGGAGGTCGCGCGCATTCGGGAGCGCGTCGGCTCGTCGCGCGCGATCTGTGGTCTCTCGGGCGGCGTGGACTCGTCGGTGGCCGCCGCGCTCGTGCATCGCGCGATCGGCGACCGTCTCACCTGCATCTTCGTCGACCACGGCCTGCTGCGACTCCATGAGCGCGAGCAGGTCGAACGCACCTTCCGTGCGAACCTCGGCATCGACCTCGTGACGATTGACGCCGCCGACCGATTCCTAACGGTGCTCGCCGGCGTCGACGATCCCGAGGAGAAACGCCGCCGGATCGGCCACACGTTCATCGATGTCTTCGAGGACGCCGCGGCGCACGTGGGCCAGGGCGTCGAGTTCCTGGTGCAGGGCACGCTCTATCCCGACGTCATCGAATCGATCTCGCCGCGCGGCGGTCCGTCGGTCACGATCAAGACGCACCACAACGTGGGCGGCCTCAAGCCGGGCATGTCGTTCACGCTCATCGAGCCGCTGCGCGAGCTGTTCAAGGACGAAGTGCGCCAGGTGGGCCGGGAGTTGGGTCTGCCGGAAGAAATGGTCGGACGACATCCATTTCCGGGCCCCGGCCTCGCGATCCGCATTCTGAGCGACGTGACGCGCGACAAGCTCGGCGTGCTCCGTAAGGCAGACGCGATTTACCTCGAGGGGATTCGCGAAGCAGGCTTGTACGATGACATCTGGCAGGCGTTCGCGGTGCTGCTCCCCGTGCGCAGCGTGGGCGTGATGGGCGACGCGCGCACCTACGACAACGTGGTGGCGCTCCGCGCCGTGACGAGCTCCGACGGCATGACGGCCGACTGGTTCCCGTTCCCACCCGAGGTGCTGGCCAGCATCTCGAGCCGCATCATCAACGAAGTCGATGGTGTGAATCGCGTCGTGTACGACGTGAGCTCGAAGCCGCCGGCCACGATCGAATGGGAATGAGAGGGCGGGGAAGCGCGCGCTAGCGCTTGCTTGGGGAAGCGCGCGCACGCGCGCTTGGGGAAAAGGGATCGGAGCCGCGTC
>DATNAM010000027.1:0-5594 GCA_035572595.1 Gemmatimonadaceae bacterium | reverse complement strand
GGCCTCGTCGCCCCGGCGTTCACGATCGCGATGCTGGCGGCGATCGAATCGCTCCTCTCGGCCGTGGTATCCGACGGGATGATCGGCGGCAAGCATCGCTCGAACATGGAGCTCGTGGCGCAGGGTGTGGCGAACATCGCGTCGCCGTTGTTCGGCGGCATCCCGGCGACGGGCGCCATTGCGCGCACGGCGACCAACGTCAAGAACGGCGGCCGCACGCCGATCGCCGGCATGACGCACGCGCTCACGCTGCTCGCCGTCACGCTGTTTTTCGGCCAGTACGCTTCGGTCATTCCGATGGCCACGCTGGCGGCGATCCTCGTCGTCGTCGCATACCATATGAGCGAGTGGCGGACGTTCATCGCCGAGCTTCGCTCGCCGAAGAGCGACGTCGCGGTGCTGCTCACGACGTTCGGTCTCACCGTGCTCGTCGACCTCACCGTGGCGATCGCCGTCGGCATGGTGCTCGCCGCATTCCTGTTCATCCGCCGCATGGCGTCCGTCACGAACGTGAGCGTGTTCGGCGCGCTCGACGACGACGACGAGGACGATGGCGACCCCGCGGCCGCGTGGCGCCGCGCGATTCCCAAGGGCGTGCTGGTCTACGAGATCAACGGCCCGTTCTTCTTCGGCGCCGCGGAGACCTTCAGGGAAACGCTCGGCCAGATCGCGGCGCGGCCAAAGGTGCTGGTGATCCGTATGCGCGACGTCGGAGCGCTCGACTCGACCGGCATCCACGCGCTGAAAGACGTCATCCACCGCACGCGGCGCGACGGTGCCGCGGTGCTGCTCGCCGACGTCCACGCCCAACCGCTCGCCGCGCTCACGGCCTCGGCGGTGATGGACGAGCTCGGACCGGGCGCCGTGTACTCGAACATCGACGACGCGCTGGTCCACGCCCAGGACCTGCTTGGCGCTTCCGCGAGCGCCGCGTAGTAGACCGGGAAACCGTGCTCGGCAGTTGCCGTCAGTGGAATCCCCGACACGCGCCGCGGAACATCCCCGAGTTCATGGGCGCCCTGCTGGTCCGATATTCGATCCATCCGAGAATCGGATGCTGCGGACGTGAATTCCATATTGCTGATCGGGGACTGATGTCGATGCGCTTTCTGCTGGTGTACGGCACGCGGTACGGCCAGACGGCCAAGATCGCCGAACGCATTCGCGAAGCGTTGAGCGAGCACTACCACGACCTCGTCCTCGCCAACGCCAGCGCCGACGGCGGCAGGCTCGACCCGGAAGGCTACGACGGCATCATCATCGGCGCATCGGTGATCGGCGGACGGCACCAACCCGCGGTCCAGGAGTTCGTGACGCGCAATCGCGCGACGTTGAACGCGACGCCTTCCGCCTTCTTCTCAGTGAGCGCGTCGGCAGGAAGCGCCGATGTGGGCGTTCGCGACAACGCGATCGTGCTGCTGAACAGGTTTCTCACGACGACCGGATGGTCACCGCGGGTCACGGCGTCGATCGCTGGCGCGATCAACTACACGCAGTACTCGCCGTTCATTCGGTGGATCAGCAAACGCGTCCACCGTCGCATCGGGTGCCCGTACGACACGTCGCGCGACTGGGAGCTGACCGATTGGGCCCAGGTCACGCACTTCGCGCGCGACGTGGAGCGCGTCGTCTTCCTCGCGCGAAATCGCGTGGCCCCGCGGGCGGTCAGCGCGCTGTACGGGGCTTGAGCGATGGGAATCTGGCGCGTCAGCACCGTCGAGCGCGTCGTCGAGCGTGATTTGCCGGGAGGCGCGATCGCGGCGATCGACGTCGTCACGACGCGTTCCGCGTGGCGGAGACGGTGCTTTCAGGGCGCGCTGATCGTCGAGGGCGCGGATCGCGGTGGCGAGACCACGCACCGGGCACCCATCATCGCGACTGCGCGGGGAGGGAGCATCCACGCGGTCATGAACAAACTCGCACCAATGTTGCGGAACGACGCGATCATCGCCTGGGCGCTGAGCCGCGCAACGCGCTAGCGGTACAACCTCACGCCTCGACACCTCCAGCCTCGAGCCACCAGCCTGGTCTCGCCATCCTGGCCGAGATCTCGAACGCGTGAGATGAGGTATGGGTACCTCTGCCCTGAGGCTCCAGCTCACACCTGAGATTTGAGGTACTCATACCCCGTCTCACGCCGGCAGAGATCTCGGCCGGGTGGGTGAGACCAGGCGGGAGGCGCGAGGCTGGAGGTTGCTGAGGCGTGAGGCGAAAGGGCGCGGAGCCGAGAAGGATCTCGCGACGGGGCTGGTACATCGGATGTGATGCCCGAGGCCTGAGGTGTGAGACACGCCGGGCTAGTGCAGGGTTGATCCGAAAAGCTCGAGCAGGGTCGACCAGTGCCGCTCGGCCTGCACCGGATCGTGCACCGGCGTGTCCGACGGGACCCAGCCATGGCGGGCGGGATACGTCTCGACCCGGTGGTCCACACCAGCCGCGGCGAGTGCCTCGATCAACCGTTCCTTGGCGGCGTCGTCGAAGCCTTTGTCTTCGACCGCGCCCGCCACGTACACCTTTGCCTTGATGTCGCTCGCCCGCCGGTGAGGGCTGTCGGGGGCGTCGGTGGCGACGCCGCCCGGATGGTAGGCGGCCATCGCGGTGATGCGGTCGCCGAACGTCCCGGCGGCGTAGAGCGCGAGGCGGCCGCCCATGCAGTATCCTGTAATGCCAATTCCATCATGACGTACGGCGGCCTGCGCGTCGAAGTGCGCGAGGAACGCCTGGGTGTCGCGCATGACGTTCGGCGGGGTCGCCGACGGCATGATGCGCGTCATCAGGTCGGCGCGCGCCGCCGGGTCTTCGAACACCCGCACGCCGTGCTCGGCGTTGTAGCCGACCCGGTAGAACAGGTTCGGGAGCAGCACGTAGTAGCCCGACGCCGCGATCCGGGCCGCGATGTCGAGCATCGCCGGCCGCATCCCGATGCCGTCCATGAACACGAGCACGGCCGGCCATGGGCCGTTGCCGTCGGGCCGAAAGACATGTGCCGGGCATTCGCCATCCTGCGTGCGGATCGTCGTCGCGGTGTATTGCATCGGATCGTCGTATTCTCGGTTCGTGGTGAGCGGCTGAACGGGCAAGCGAGTCGAAACTGCAATCACATCGGCGGCGGTTTGGTTCGCCGGCATTTCCGGGCGAAGTTTCGTACGAATATGCCTTCGCCCTCAGCCGCCGCACGCGCATCGCGCCGTCCACCCTGGCTCGCGCGCGACGTGCTGCTGCTGCTGTCGGGCCGCGCGCTGCGCAGCCTGTCCCAAGGGTTTCTGGGCGTGCTCGTCCCCGTGTACCTCGCGCGCCTCGGGTACACGGCGACGCGCGTCGGCGTCGTGTTCACGGCCGGTGCGGTCGGCAGCATCGCGCTCACGGCGTCGGTCGGCCTCTTCGCCGACCGGATCGGCCGCAAGCCGCTGCTCGTTCTCCTCGGCGTGCTGAGCGCCGCCGCCGCGCTGGCGTTCGCGCTCAGCGACCGCTTCGTAGTCTTGCTCATCGCGGCCGCGTGCGGTACGATCGGCCGCGGCGGCGGCGCCGGGTCGAGCGGTGCGTACGGGCCGTACTATCCGGCCGAGCAACCACTGCTCGCCGAGCACGTGGCGGACGCCGCACGCACGGAGCTGTTCGGCGCCGTCGCCGTCGTCGGGGTGCTCGCCGGGGCGGCAGGGTCGCTCATGGCGACGATCCCGTCGCTCTTGCATCGATTCTTCGCCGTTCCACAGGCCACGGCGGACCGCGCGCTCTTCGCCTTGGCCGCCGTACTCGGCGTCGGCATGGCCGTCGTGGTGCTGCCGGTGCGCGAGACACCGCCGCCGCCGCGCCAGCCTGGACGCGGGCTCCGCCTGCGACCGGCGACGCGCCACGTGCTTTGGAGATTCCTCATCACGAACGCGACGAACGGGCTGGCAGTGGGGATGCTCGGCCCCGTGCTCGTCTACTGGTTTCACGTGCGCTTCGGCGCGACCGCGGCCCAGCTCGGCACGCTGTATTTTCTCGCGAACATCCTCGCTGCGCCGTCCAATCTCATGGCGGCGCGCGTGGCGCGGCGATTGGGCACCGTGCGCGCGGTGGTCACGCTGCGCGCCATCGCCGTGACGCTCATGGCACTGATGGCGATCGTGCCGACCTATCTCATGGCAGCCGTGCTCTTTCTGCTGCGCACGCAGGTCAACACGATGGCCAACCCGATGCGGCAGTCGTTCCTCATGGGCATCGTCGCCCCCGGCGATCGCAGCACGGCGGCGGGGTTGTCCAATCTGCCGTTGCAAGTGCTGTCGAGCGCCGGTCCGACGATCGCCGGGCAGCTCATGCAGTCGGTGTGGGTGAGCCTGCCCCTCGAGCTCGCGGCCGGACTCCAGGCGCTGAACACGCTGCTCTATCACGCGTTCTTTCACCGCATGCGACTTCCCGAGGAGAAGGTCACGGCGGAAGACGAGTCCGACGACGAGTAACGAGTGCGCTCGTTACTGCGAGTCCGCACCTCCGCCCGGCCGGCGCGGCGGCGGTACGGCCGGCATCTTGTCGGCGGCGAAGCGCGGCAGCATCTCGTCCCGATTGGCGAGCCCCAACACCACGGATGCCGTCAGCACGGCGTTGTGCATCACGTCCTCGGGCACGATGCGCTCGTAGGTGTCGAGATCGGTGTGCCAGGTCGTGCTGTTGTACTCGATGCCGTCCTGCTGCGTGCCGATGCCGGGCAGTCCGGCCACGGCGAACGCGCCGTTGTCGCTCCCGCCCTCGACCCGCGCCGTCGACGCCGCGGCGCCGAACACGCCCCAATCCTCGAACGGCTTCAGGTACTGCGCGAGAATCTCCGCCGCTTCGGGCGGACCGAAAATGGACGCGCCGCGCACGCGCCCGGTGCCGTCGTCGATGTTCCAGTAGGCGTCGAGCTTGCCGAAATCCTTGGTCGGCGCTTCCGCGCTTCCAAAATGCTGTTTCACGTATGCGAATGAGCCGAGCAAGCCTTCTTCCTCGCCGCTCCAGAGCGCGACGCGGATCGTGCGCCGCGGATGCGCGCCGACCGCCTCGAGAATGCGCGCCGCCTCCATCATGATCGCGCATCCGATGGCGTTATCCGTGGCGCCGGTGGCGCTCGTCCACGAATCGAGGTGGCCGCCCAGCATCACCACTTCGTCGGCTTTGTCCGTGCCTGGGATCTCGGCGACGGTGACGTACGACGTCTTGCCATCCGGGAAGTACTGATTCGAGACGTTGAACTCTACCGTGACCGGCGTGCCGTCGGCGATCAGACGGTAGATGCGGCCCGCGTCGTCGTTGCGGAGAATCACGGCCGGCGGCTGCGGCGTCGTGTCATCGTAGATCTGCCCGGGGCCGTTCTGTGCCACGATCACGCCCGGGATGCGCCCGCCGCCCTGCGCGTTCAAGCGGAGCGCCGGCATGTTCGCGCGCAGGAACGCCGTCACCCGCTGGCCCACTTCGCGCGCCGAGAGATGGCCTTCCGGTGGAGGCGCCGCGTTTCCGCGACCGCGGCCGCCGCGCCCACCCCGCCCCGCCGCGCTCGAGTCGTGCGGGGCATATCGCTCGCGCACTTGTTCATCGGGCGTGCGGAGCGGCCGCGGGTTGAAGTTGACCGGCACCAC